>NZ_AP017655.1:607500-911250 GCF_002355855.1 Sphingobium cloacae | reverse complement strand
GCTGCCCGCGAGCAGCGCGTTGCCGATGCCCCGGCCCCTCCAGACAGGATCGACGGCCAGCAGCAGCAATTCGCATTCGTCCAGCACCGAGCGGACCAGCGCGAAGCCCAGCGGCGTGGCGTCCAGCCGGGCGACGGTAAGCCAGGTTCCGGGCATCAGCATGACGCCCGACATCTGCGGCAGCGTCCACGCCTCGCCATAGGCGGGATCGAAAGCGCGGGCCATGATCTCCATCGCATCGGCCAGCGCGTTGCGTTCCCCATCCTCATAGGTGTCGAGGACGATGTCGGGCATCATGGCGTCGCGTCCCCCAGCATGGGCGCGCCTCCGGCCATCGGGCGGGCATCGGCCTCGCGACCATAGATGGGGGTAGGGGGCAGCGGCGGCAGCGCGGCGATCAGGGGATAATCGGCCGCATCGGGATAAAGGGTGACGGCCGTGCCCGATCCCTTCGCCGTCACCAGCGCATCCGCGCCGGGGCCGTAAAACATGGTAGCGCTCGCCTCTTCCGCCAGCACGGCGATGGGCGTGGAGGCAGCCGGCGTGAGAGGCGTGAGGCCATCGCTCGCAAAACTCTGCCAGAAAAGTTCGCCATGCCCGCCGGTCAGCGTGACGGTGAGCGGGCCTTCTTCATGCGTCTGCGCGGCCTTGGCGGCGATAAGCGTCAGGGCATCGAAGCCATGGACCGGGATATGCCACGCCAACCCGAGAGCCTTGGCCGCCGCGATCCCGATCCGGACGCCGGTGAAGCTGCCCGGTCCTACGTCCACGGCGATGGTATCGGCGCGGCCTCCATCGGGCAGGGCGGCGATCACCGGCAATAATGCCTCGGCATGGCCGCGTCCCACGATTTCGTGGAAACGCCCCACGACGACCCCGTCATCCAGCAGCGCGACGGACAGCGCCTGTGTCGCGGTGTCGATGACAAGCAGTCGCAAGCAAAATTCCCCTTGGGCGGCTACCGGTCATCGGCGTCGCCGGATTCGCCAGATGCCGCGATATTCGCGTCGGCGCAATGGCTCAGACGGCGCGCACTTCCGTCACCTCGGGCACATAATGCTTCAAAAGCTGCTCGATGCCGTTCTTGAGCGTGGCGGTCGAGGACGGACAGCCCGAGCAGGCGCCATGCATCCGCAGATAGACGGTGCCCTTGTCGAAACCGCGATACACGATGTCGCCGCCGTCATTGGCGACCGCGGGACGCACCCGCGTATCGATCAATTCACGGATCTGGGCGACGATTTCCGCGTCTTCGGGATCGTCGGAAAAATCCTCCTCTTGCGCGGGGACGGTGATGTCCGCCGCGCTGCCGGGCGCGAAAAGCGGCATGTTCGCCGAAAAATGATCGAGCAGGATGGAAAGGACTTCCGGCTTCGCATCGCTCCATTCCGCGCCGGGCGCGATGGTGACGGAAATGAAATCGCTCCCGAAGAAGACCCCCGTCACATCGCCCAGCCCGAACAATGCTTCGGCCAGCGGAGAGGCTTCGGCCTCTTCGGGGCTCGCGAAATCGCGCGTGCCGTTCCCCATGACCGCACGGCCGGGGAGGAATTTGACGGTTGCCGGATTGGGCGTCGCTTCGGTCTCGATCAACATGCCCGCTATGTGGCGTCGGAATGGCGGAAGATCAAGCGCCGGCGGAACTTCCGGATAGGGGGGACATTGATGGCAGGAGACCAGCAAAGGAGAAGGCCCCATGAGCACGGAAACCGAAATCCGGGACCGTTTCTGGAAGGAATTGTCGCATAGTCCTTTCGTGATGGTGTCGTTGCAAGGGACGCAGGACCATGCGATGCCGATGACCGCGCAACTGGACGCCAACGCCAACCACTGTTTCTGGTTCTATTCCAGCAAGGGCAACCGACTGGCCACCGGCGGCCCGGCCATGGCCCAGTTCGTGTCGAAGGATCATGACCTGTTCGCCTGCATCGACGGTACGCTGATGCCGGAAACCGACCCGGCGATCATCGACCGTTACTGGTCGCACGATGTCGCCGCCTGGTATCCGGGCGGGCGGGACGATCCCAACCTGCTGATGTTGCGGTTCGACCTCGGCACGGCGGAAATCTGGCGCGCCGACAGCGCGGCGACGGGCTTTTTCCACAAATTGTTCGGCGGCGATGCGCGCAAGGGAATGCAGGAAAAACACGCTGAAGTTTCCCTCTGACGGGCCATGGCGATGGCGGCAGTCCCCGTAATTTCCGAGGGCTGCTTGCTTTTTCCGGTTATTTGCGCCATATGCGCCCCGGCTGACGGACCGATGGTTCCGATGGCTGGCAGCGTGAATGTCTTCGTGCGTGCATATGAAGCACGAAGATGAGGCCAGATCAGCTTCGTGTCTTTTCTTGAGGCTTCCCTTGTCACGCGGGTCGTTTCGCCACCCGCCCCGTGCCCGCATTCTGCGCAGGCGCGGGCTTTGATTATGGAAGTCATCCCATGCAATTCACCGACCTTGGCCTTGCCGAACCGATTCTGAAGGCGCTGGCCGCCAAAAATTATGCGACCCCGACGCCGATCCAGCAAAAGGCGATCCCCGTCCTGCTGGAAGGGCGCGACCTGTGCGGCATCGCGCAGACCGGCACGGGCAAGACGGCGGCCTTCGCGCTGCCCAGCCTCGATCATTTCGCCCGCCATCCGAAGCAGACGCCGCTCAACGGCTGCCGGATGCTGGTGCTGTCGCCCACCCGCGAGCTGGCCGCGCAGATCGCGCAGAGCTTCCGCGATTATGGCCGTTTCCTGAAACTTTCGGTGGAAGTCGTCTTCGGCGGCGTTCCCATCAACCGCCAGATCAAGGCGCTGAGCCGGGGCGTCGACATCGTGGTCGCGACGCCGGGCCGCCTGCTCGACCTGCTCGACCAGCGCGCCTTCACCATCAAGGATACGGAAATCTTCGTCCTCGACGAAGCGGATCAGATGATGGACATGGGTTTCATCCACCCGCTGCGCCGCATCGCCAAGCTGTTGCCCGCGGAACGGCAGAACCTCTTCTTCTCCGCCACCATGCCCAGGGAGATCGAGGCGCTGGCCGCCCAGTTCCTGCATGATCCGGTGAAGGTCAGCGTCGCGCCGCAATCCACCACGGCAGAGCGGGTTCGCCAGCAGGCCACCTTCGTCAACCAGGCGGAAAAGCAGGCGCTACTGACGCTGACGATCCGGAACGAACCGATCGATCGCGCTCTCATCTTCACCCGCACCAAGCATGGCGCGGATCGTGTCGTGCGCTTTCTGGAAGGCGCGGGGATCGAGGCCGTCGCCATCCATGGCAACAAGAGCCAGGCCCAGCGCACGACCGCGCTTCAGGCTTTCCGTCATGGCCATGTGAAGCTGTTGGTCGCGACCGACATCGCCGCGCGCGGCATCGACGTGTCCGGCGTCAGCCATGTCATCAATTTCGAGATGCCCAATGTGCCGGAACAATATGTGCACCGTATCGGCCGCACGGCCCGCGCGGGGGCGGAAGGTGTCGCGATCAGCTTCGTGGCGGATGACGAGCGGCCCTATCTCAAGGCGATCGAGCGGACCACGAAGGTGAAACTGGACGTGGCGCCGCTGCCGGACAATTTCATGGAAGCGGTCCGCAACCTTCCCAAGCCCGCGCCCCAGCGCAAGGGCAAGCCGCAGACGCCCGTCCAGCAGGTGAAACGCGCCGAAGGCCAGCGCCGCTATCAGGACCAGCAGAAGCAGCAGCGCGGTACCCCGGATCGCGCCCATCGGCCCGATGGCGACGCGCCCGCGAAAAAGCCTTTCCGCCGTCGCCGTAGCGGCGTGGGCGCACACAAGGGCGCGGTGCAGCGGACCGGCGGGCGTTAAGAAGTCCGCAAAGCTGCAATCTTGCTTGCGACGGCTTACCGGCCAGGAGCGGACACTCCTTCATCCGTTCGGGCTGAGTGAAGTCGAAGGGCCCTTCACTGAGCGGAGCGAAGTAGCCTCCCTACGGTCGGCCTTGCCTTTCGACTTCGCTCAGGGCGAACGGAATGAGGAAAGCAAACCGTCCGCTAACCACCCATCAACGTCATCCGGCACCAGCGCTCGCATTCCCCATAGGAAAAAGGGCGCGGCCGATATGGCCGCGCCCCCGTGGATGCGTATCGGATGCCGATCAGGCGGCGTCGCGATCCTTGCCGATTTCCACGAGCTGACCGCCGTTGATGGCGATCTTCTTGGGCTTCATGGCTTCGGGGATTTCGCGGACCAGTTCGATGATGAGCAGGCCGTCCGCCAGGTCCGCTTTTTCGACCCGCACGAAATCGGCGAGTTCGAAGCGGCGCTCGAAGCTGCGGTTGGCGATGCCGACATGGACGAACTTGGCGCGGTCGGTCGCCTGCGTTTCCTCCTTGCGGCCGGACACCTGAAGCAGGTTCTGCTGCGCGGTGATCTCCAGCTCGTCGGAGCGGAAGCCCGCGACGGCCAGCGTCACGCGATAGCGGTCTTCCGAAAGGCGTTCGATATTGAAGGGCGGATAATTGTCGCCCTGCTGCAACCGGGCATTGTTTTCGATGAGGTCGAACAGACGATCGAAGCCGACGGTCGAGCGGCGATAGGGGGTAAGGTCGAAACCACGCATTGTCATCATCTCCAAAGAGCAAAATGAACATGCCGGACCCGGAACATGGCATCCGGCGATACATTGCCCGGCCCCTGATGGCGGCCGGACAGCAGCGATATGGTTCGGCGGAACGGGGTTTCAAGAGGGGCAGGGAGGCGATGTGTCCTTGAAAGCAAAAGTGCCCGGATCGCGTTTCCACGATCCGGGCACTGATGGACGATTTCTCGTCTCCCCCTTGGCCTGCCTCAACCTGTTTTCTCAGCCCCCTAGCTCGAAAACGGGGAATCAGTATCCCTGAACCACGGCCTTGTTTACCTGTGCTTCGATTGCTTTGCTATGGCGACGGGGCCCCGCTGTCACGGGCTATTTGGGCGGCGTCGCGATTTTACCTTGCACCCTGTGGCCGCGTTGCAACAATGCGGCAATGCTTGCCGTCCGCCCATAGCCTGCTAGACGGACGAACACACGCCATTCCAAGGGGCCATCCGCGCCATCATGATTCTATCCCGCTACGAACGCATGATCGCCAAGCGTTACCTGCTGCCCGGCAAAGGGGAGGGTTTCATCTTCCTCGTCGCGGGAATCAGCCTGGTCGCGGTGATGCTGGGAGTCGCGGCGCTCATCATCGTGATGAGCGTCATGAACGGCTTCCGCGCGGAACTGTTCGACAAGATCGTGGGGCTGAACGGCCATGCCGTCGTGCAGGGCTATGGCGGCCGGCTGCCGGACTGGCAGAGCATCCTGAAGCAGGCGAAAGCGACGCCCGGCGTCACCAGCGCCACGCCATTGATCGACCAGCCGCTGCTGTCCACCTTCCAGGGACGGGTTGAGGCGGTGCTGGTGCGCGGCATGACGGTGCAGGACATCCGCGACAACGCGACCCTCAAGGGCAAGGTGCTGTCGGGCAGCCTGAACGATCTGGCGGCGGGCAGCGACAAGGTGGCGATCGGATCGCGGCTCGCGGAAAATCTGGGCATCCAGAAGGGCGACCATATCACGATCATCAACCCGGCGGGGCGCTCCACCCCCTTCGGCACCGTGCCCCGGCAGGTTTCCTATGAGGTCGCCGCGATCTTCGAGGTCGGCGTCTACGATTATGACAAGGCGTTCGTCGTCATGCCGATCGAGGATGCGCAGACGCTGCTGCTGATGGGCGACATGGTCGGCATGATCGAGGTGGAGACGGTGAATCCCGACAAGGTGGGCGCGATCCTGGAGCCGTTGGCGGCCAAGGTCGCGGGCCGCGCCGTCATCACCGACTGGCGGCAGATGAACGCATCCCTGTTCGAAGCGCTGGCGGTCGAGCGGGTGGCGATGTTCGTCGTGCTGTCGATCATCGTGCTGGTGGCGGTGTTCAACATCCTGTCCTCGCTCATCATGCTGGTGCGCGCCAAGACGCGGGACATCGCGATCCTGCGGACCATGGGCGCGAGCCGGGGTGGGCTTGTGAAGATATTCATGACGGTGGGCGTCACCATCGGCGCGCTGGGCATGGCGGCGGGAATGGTGCTGGGCTTCACTTTCCTGTTCTTCCGGCAGGCGGTGGTGAATGCGATCCAGTTCGTGACGGGGCAGAATCTGTGGGACCCGTCGATCCGCTTCCTCACCGAATTGCCGTCCAAGCCCGATCCGGTGGAAATCACCATCATCTGCCTGATGGCGCTTGTCTTCAGCTTCCTTGCGACGCTCTATCCCGCGTTCAAGGCCGCCAATACCGATCCCGTGCAGGTGCTGCGCTATGAATGACGTCCTGAAAGTCACCGGCCTGACGCGCAGCTTCACGCAGGGCGGCGTCACCATAGAGGTGCTGCGCGGCGTGGATTTGAGCGTGGGGCCAGGAGAGATCGTCGCGCTTCTCGGCCCGTCCGGCTCGGGCAAGTCGACCATGTTGCAGGCGGTCGGGCTGCTGGAAGGCGGGTTCGACGGCTCCATCCGCATCGGCGGCGAGGAAGCGGCGAAGCTGGACAATGACGGGCGGACGCGGCTGCGGCGCGATGCGCTGGGCTTCGTCTATCAGTTCCACCATCTGCTGCCGGATTTCAACGCGGTGGAGAATGTGATCCTGCCGCAGGTGATCCGCGACGTGGACATGGGCGCGGCGCGGGCGCGGGCCGAATCGCTGTTGACGTCGCTGGGGCTGGGCCACCGGCTGGATCATCGGCCGAGCCAGCTGTCGGGCGGCGAGCAGCAGCGCGTGGCGGTGGCGCGGGCGCTGGCGAACCGTCCCGCGCTGGTGCTGGCGGACGAGCCTACGGGCAATCTGGATGAGCGGACCGCCGACATAGTGCTGGCCGAGTTCCTGCGGCTGGTGCGGGAAGAAGGCTCCGCCGCCCTTGTCGCCACGCATAATGAAAGGCTGGCGGTAAAGATGGACCGGGTCGTGCGATTGCATGAAGGGCGGCTGGAAGAGGAAGCGCTGACGGCCTGAGGGGAGCGATGTCCTTGGCGAATTTCGGCCAGAAGCGGACATTCAACCTTAGTCATCCCAGCGAAAGCTGGGATCTCTCTTGTGTATGATTGCGCCTCAAGAAGAGAGATGCCGGCTTTCCCTGGCATGTCGGGCAAGCAATGTTGCGTCCCCTAAATTGTGAAGTGCGCCGTGCTCCTGCGAAGGCACTCGAACGAGACAAGTGGCTCGTGAGAGCCTTCGCAGGAGCACGGCACAGGTGAACGCCGCACATCCCATTCGCCGCGACGCTTTTGTCAGTGGCCATTCAGGAAAATGTCGCTAGGTTCCTGCGCCTATGACTTTTCCCTTCCGGCGTTCTGCCGCTTCGCTGTCCGTCCTCGCTCTCCTGCTCGCGGCTGCGCCCGCGCCGCTGGCGGCGCGGACGGCGACTCCCGCCTCGCCTGCCGTGGCGGGCTCGACCAAGGCCGAAACCCGTCCCTGGCTCTATGAAAATAGCGATGTGCCCATCGATACCGCATGGCGATTCGGCACCCTGTCCAACGGGCTGCGCTATGCGATCCGCCGCAACGGCGTGCCGCCGGGGCAGGTTTCGGTGCGGTTGCGGATGGATGCCGGATCGCTGATGGAACAGCCCGGCGAGCTTGGCTATGCGCATTTCATGGAGCATCTGACCTTCCGCGGGTCGCGCCATGTGCCCGATGGCGAATCCAAGCGCATCTGGCAGCGTCTGGGCGTCACCTTCGGCAGCGACAGCAATGCCCAGACCACGCCCACCGGCACGACCTATGCGCTTGACCTGCCGCAGGCGACGCAGGCCAGTCTGGGCGAAAGCCTCAAGATTCTCGCCGGGATGATGATCGATCCCAATATCGTCGACAGCGCCGTCAACGCCGAACGCGCCGTGGTGCTGGCCGAACGGCGCGAAGGCGACGGCCCGCAAATGCGGATATCGGACGCCACGCGGCGGCATTTCTTCGCCGGGCAGCCGCTAGCCGATCGCAGCCCGATAGGCACGGTGGCAACGCTCAACGCCATCACCGCCGCGAAGATGGAGGATTTTCATCAACGCTGGTATCGTCCCGAAAACGCGGTGATCGCCATAGCCGGGGATATCGATCCGGCGCTCGCCGAACAGCTCATCAAGGATAATTTCGACGCGTGGAAGGTCGCGGGGAAGGGCGCGCCGCTTCCCGATTTCGGGGAGCCCGATCCCAAGGCCCCCGCCACCGTCGTCGCCGTGGAGCCGGGTGCGCCGATGGGCCTGACGCTCGCCTGGCTGCGCCCCTGGAAGCCGCGTGCCGACACGATCCTCTACAATCAGGACAAGCTGACCGACATGCTGGCGCTCCAGATCGTCAGCCGCCGTCTCGAAGCCGCCGCGCGGGGAGGCGGCAGCTTCCTCCAGGCGAGCGCCGACCAGCAGGATGTCAGCCGCTCCGCCGACGGCACCTTCGTCACCATCCTGCCGTCCGGCGATGATTGGAAGAAGGCGCTGAGCGATGTCCGCGCCATCATAGAAGATGCGAAGGCGGCGCCGCCCAGCCAGCAGGAAATCGACCGCGAATATGCCCAGATGGACACGGCGCTCGCGATCCAGGTCGAAAATGCCGATACGGAGGCCGGAGCCAAGCAGGCCACCGATCTGGTGAGCGCTGTCGACATTCGCGAAACCACGGTCAGCCCGCAGGCCGCGCTCGACATTTTCCGCTCGGGCAAGCCTGCCATGACGCCGCAGAAAATCCTCGATTCCACCCGCCGCCTTTTCTCGGCGGGCGTATTCCGCGCGATGCTGATTACCGGGAAAGCGCAGCCGGGGCTCGACGCGGAACTGGCTTCCGCCTTGGCTGCGCCGGTGCAAGCCGCCGCCAACGCGCGCCTGGCGGACAAGGCGGTGACGATGGACGATCTGCCGCCGCTTGGAACGCCGGGCACGGTCGTTTCGCGGACGCCGGTCGGTCTCAAGGGCATGGAGACGATCACCTATTCCAACGGCGTCAAGCTGACGCTGTTCGCCAATGATGCCGAAACCGAAAAGGTGCGGATCAACGTGCGCTTCGGCCATGGCCAGCAGGCTTTCTCTCCCACGAAGCCGGTTCCCAGCTGGGCCGCCGACTATGCGCTGGTGGCGAGCGGGATCGGCAAGCTCGGCCAGCGGGAACTGGACGACCTGACCAATGGGCGCCGCATGGGGATGCAATTCTCCATCGATGACGATGCCTTTGAGTTGCAGGCCGTGACCCGTCCCGCCGATTACAAGGACCAGCTTCGTCTTTTCGCGACGAAGCTGGCCGTGCCCGGCTGGGATCCGGCGCCCATAGCCCGCGTCAAATCCGGGGCGCTGCTGGCCTATGATGCGATGTCGCGTTCCCCCGATTCGGTGCTGGGCCGCGATCTCAACTGGTTGCTGCATGACAAGGATGTGCGTTTCCGCACGCCGTCGCGTGACGAAATCGGGAAGCTCACCCCTGAAAATTTCCGCGCGACATGGGAGCCGATTCTGGCATCCGGTCCCATCGAGGTGCAATTGTTCGGGCAAGTGAATGCCGAGGACGCGATCAAGGCCGTGGGCGCGACCTTCGGCGCTCTTTCTCCCCGGCCCGACGCACCCGTTCCCGCAGCGAACCGCGTGATGCGCTTTCCCGCCCATGTCGCAAAACCGGTGGTGCTGCGGCATGAAGGGGACAAGGAACAGGCCGCCGCCGTGATGGCATGGCCGACCTCCGGCGGATTCGCGCTTACCAAAGAGGCGCGGCAACTGGAGATATTGACGCAGATCTTCAACGACCGCCTGTTCGACAAGCTTCGGTCGACGGAGGGTTCGGCCTACTCGCCCACCGTCCAGAACAACTGGCCCTTTTCCTACGAAAGCGGCGGCTACATTCTGGTGTCGAGCCAGGTGCGGCCCGACCGGGTGAATTATTTCTACGATGTAGTGAAGGAAACGGCGGCCGATCTCGCCAAAACGGCGGTGACGCAGGATGAATTGCAGCGTGCGGTGGCCCCCATGCAGCAACTGCTGATGCGGGCGGGGACAGGCAATGCCTTCTGGATGAACCAGATGGAAGGTGCGACCCATGACCCGCGATATGTCGAGGCGATGCAGACCATGGCCAAGGATATGCTGAGCGTCACGCCCGGCGACATTCAGAAACTGGCCGCCAAATATCTGATGCCCGCAAAAAGCTGGTCGGCCGTCGTCCTGCCCGAAGGGGTCGCCGCTCAATAGGAAGGATGGCTAACGGATGGCTTTCAGCGCCGCGACGATCATCTGCGCGGCCCGCTTGGCGGTGCGTTCGTCGGACAGGTTCGGCAGGGACAGGCTTCGATGGCCCAGGCCGAAAAGACAGGCGAGGATGACTTCCTCCGCGCCGTCGAGCGCCTCTCCCGACAGGTCCGGATTTGCCACGCAGGCGAAGTCCCGCAGAAAGCGCCGAAGGTGCTGGCACATGGCGCTGACCGTTTCCCCTACCGGCTGATTACGGAGCGCCTCGGCAAGGATGTCGAAAGACAGGGCCTCGTCCACGTCGCGAAGGCTCTGCAAAATGGCCTCCTCGAATGTCTGTTCGATGTCGATCTGCCCGGTGTCGAGGCGCAGGCGCAGGGCCGCCATCTGTGCGGTGCGATCATGCAAGTCCGCGCTGATCAGCGCCTCTATGATTTCTTCCTTGCCCTTGAAGAGCCGATAGATCTGGCCGACCGACACCTTCGCCGCCAGGGCCAGTTCCGCCATCGAGGTTTGATGGAAGCCATGGGTCGTGAACAGTTCGCGCGCGCTGTTCAAAATACGCGCCTTGCCGCTCCGCTCATGCTGCACTGCAACCATTTTTGTTTCTTATCCTGCTTTTACCCTTGAATTGATTGTGCCATCTTCTTAACTGACCGGCAAGCGGAATGAATGTTCATTCCGGTCATCGCAAAACTCCATCGGAACGGATAGGCAATCGATGCAAAAGGGGACAATCATCGGACTGCTGGCCTGCGCGTCGGCACTGGCCCTGACTGGTTGTGGCAAGGAAGCGCCTCCCGCTCCGCCTCCGCCGGCGGTCGGCGTCGTGACGCTGAAGGTCGAGACGGTGCCTTTGACGGCGGAACTGCCGGGACGGATCGCCGCTGTGGAAACCGCCGAGGTGCGGCCCCAGATCAGCGGCGTGATCCGCCGCCGCCTCTTCACGGAAGGCGGCTATGTGCGGGCAGGGCAGACACTCTACGAGATCGACGACGCGCCATATCGCGCGGCGCTGGCGCAGGCGCAAGGCAATCTGGCGCGGGCGCAGGCCTCGATCTCCGCGGCCACCTTGCAGGCGCAGCGCTATAAGGAACTGGTCGGGATCAACGCCGTCAGCAAACAGGAAGCAGACAATGCCACGGCCTCCGCCCAACAGGCTCGCGCCGATGTTGCAGCGCAGCGGGCGGCCGTCCAGGCGGCGCAGGTGAACCAGAATTTCACGCGCATAAAAGCACCGATTTCCGGCCGGATCGGTCGTTCGCTGTTCACGCCCGGCGCGCTGGTGCAGACGGCGCAGGCGGACCCATTGGCAACCATTCAGCGGACCGACACGGTCTATGTCGACGTAACGCAATCCGCCGCCGAGGTCATCAACCTGAAGCAGGCGTTGAAGAGCGGCGGCGTCAGTGAAGCCGATGGCGCGCGCGTGCAGCTTCTGCTGCCCAACGGCAGCGTCTATCCCATCGAGGGACGGTTGCAGTTTTCCGAAGTGACGGTCGATCCGACCTCCGGCGCCGTCACCTTGCGCGCGACTTTCCCCAATCCGGACGGCCTGCTGCTGCCGGGCATGTATGTGCGTGCCAGGATCGTCGAGGGGCAAAGGCGCGAGGCCATATTGGCGCCGCAGCAAGGCATAACGCGCGACGCGCGCGGCCGCGCCACGGCCATGGTCGTCAATGCCCAGAACAAGGCGGAAATGCGCGAGGTGCAGGTCGACCGCGCCGTCGGCGACAAATGGATCGTGACCGGAGGGCTCAAGGCAGGCGATCGCCTGATCGTGGAAGGGCTGGTCAATCTTCGCCCCGGCGCGGATGTCCGTCCCGGTGCGCCGCAACAGGTGACCCGGCCCGCGGACGGAGCGCGTTAGGACATGGCCCGCTATTTCATCGACAGGCCCATCTTCGCATGGGTTCTCGCGATCGTCATCATGCTCGCGGGACTCTTGTCCATCCAGCGGCTTGCCGTGGCGCAATTCCCCGAAATCGCGCCGCCGACCGTTTCGATCGCCGCCATGTATCCAGGCGCCAACGCGCAAACGCTGGAAAACACGACGACGCAGATCATCGAGCAGCAGCTCAAGGGCATCGATAATCTGCGCTACTTCTCGTCGACCAGCGATTCGGCCGGCAATCTTACCATTACCCTGACCTTCGAACAGGGAACCGACGCGGACATCGCGCAGGTTCAGGTCCAGAACAAGCTGGCGCAGGCCACCCCTTTGCTGCCGCAGGAAGTGCAGCAGCAGGGGCTCAGGGTCACCAAGTCCAGTTCGACCTTCCTGATGATTGCGGCTATCTATTCCGATGACGGCATTCACGATCAGGTCGATGCGGGCGATTTCGTCGCCTCGACGCTTCAGGACCCCCTGAGCCGCGTCAAGGGCGTGGGCGACACGCAGTTGCTGGGCGCTCAATATGCCATGCGGATTTGGCTCGATCCCTACAAGATGGCTAATCTGGGCGTCACCACGGGGGACGTGAAAAACGCCATCAGGGCGCAGAACGCCCAGATTTCCGCGGGACAGATCGGCGGGGCTCCTTCTCCTGAAGGGCAAGCGTTCAACGCCACGGTGACGGCGCAATCCCGTCTCCGCACGCCCGAGGAGTTCCGGCAGATCCGCTTGCGCAGCAATGCGGACGGATCGGTCGTCTATCTGTCCGATGTCGCGCGGGTCGAACTGGGATCGGAAAATTACAGCTTCGGCGCGAAACTCAACGGTCATCCCTCGGCCGGTTTCGGCATAAAGCTTGCCCCCGGCGCGAACGCCCTCGATACGGTGGATGCCGTCAAGGCGGAGGTGAAGGCGCTCTCCAAGAACTTCCCAAGCTGGGTGAAATATGATTTCCCGCTCGACAATTCGACATTCGTCAAGCTGTCGGTCGAACAGGTCATCCACACCCTCGTCGAAGCGATCCTGCTCGTCTTCGTCGTCATGTTCATCTTTCTCCAGAACTGGCGGGCGACTCTTATTCCGACGATCGCGGTGCCGGTGGTGCTGTTGGGATCGATGGCGGTCCTCTATGCGGCGGGCTTCACGATCAACACATTGACCCTGTTCGGCATGGTGCTCGCCATCGGCCTGCTGGTCGACGACGCCATCGTCGTGGTCGAGAATGTCGAGCGCATCATTCAGGACGAGGGGCTCAACCCCAAGGAAGCAGCCAAGAAATCCATGGACGAAATCAGCGGCGCGCTGATCGGCATCGGTCTGGTGCTGTCGGCGGTGTTCCTGCCCATGGCATTCTTCGGCGGGTCCACGGGCGTCATCTTCCGGCAATTCTCGATCACCATCGTTTCCGCGATGGCCTTGTCGGTGCTCGTCGCATTGATCCTGACGCCAGCCCTGTGCGCCACGATCCTGCGTCCCAAACGTGAAGGGCATGGCGAGCATACGGGCTTTTTCGGCTGGTTCAACCGGACGTTCGAACGCAGCGTCGTTCGCTATGGCAAGGGTGTGGAGAAGGTCGAAAGGCACTGGGGCAGGACGATGCTGGTCTATGCCGCGATCATCCTCGGCATGGGCGTGCTGTTCCTGCGACTGCCCACCGGATTCCTGCCGGACGAGGACCAGGGCCGCCTCGTCAACCAGGTTTCGCTGCCGGCGGGTTCCACCATGGAGGAAACCGAACGCACATTGGCGCGGCTGCGCGATTTTTACATGAAGGACGAAAAAGAGAATGTGTCGGTGGTCTTCACCGTTTCCGGGTTCGGCTTTGTCGGGCAGGGCCAGAACGTAGGCCTGGCTTTCGTGAGGTTGCGCGACTGGTCCGAACGCAAGGGCAAGGATCGCGGCGCCAATGCCGTGGCGCAGCGCGCCAACGCCGCCTTTCAAAAGATTTCGGCAGGCATGGCGATCGCCTTCGTACCGCCTGCCGTGCAGGAACTGGGCAATGCTTCGGGCTTCGACTTCCAACTCAAGGATATGGGTGGCATCGGTCACGAAAAGATGCTGGAAGCGCGGAACCAGTTGCTGGGCATGGCCATGGCCGACAAGCGTCTGGCGCAGGTACGGCCCAACGGGCTGGAGGACACGGCGCAGTTGAAGCTGAACGTCGACCAGTCCGCCGCAGGAGCGTTCGGCATTGCGCAGGCGGACGTCAACGACACCATCAGCACGGCGCTGGGCGGCTCCTATGTCAACGACTTCATCGACCGTGAGCGGGTGAAGCGCGTCTATCTTCAGGCCGATGCGCCCTTCCGCACGCGTCCCGATTCCATCGGCGCGCTGCATGTGCGGGGGGTCAGCGGAAACATGGCGCCCCTGTCGGCCTTCAGCACGACCGAATGGGCGCATGGCCCCGCTCGCCTCGAGCGCTTCAACGGCGTTCCTTCCATGCAGATCATGGGCGCGCCCGCGCCCGGCGTCAGCAGTGGCGAGGCGATGAAGGCGATGGAGGAACATGCCGCGAAGCTGCCCGCCGGCGTCGGCTATGAATGGAACGGCATCTCTTACGAGGAAAAGACATCGAGCGGACAGGCGCCGGCGCTGTATGCGCTGTCGATGCTGATCGTGTTTCTGTGCCTCGCGGCGCTGTATGAAAGCTGGTCCGTGCCGCTGGCGGTGATGATGGTCGTTCCGCTGGGCGTGATCGGGGCCGTGCTGATGGCGGGCCTGGCCGGGCTGGACAATGGCATCTATTTGCAGGTCGGCCTCATCACCACGATCGGCGTGTCGGCGAAGAACGCCATCCTGATCGTGGAGTTCGCCGAGGAAAGGATGCGGCAGGGACTTCCCCCCGCCCAGGCCGCGCTGGAGGCGGGCAAGCTGCGTCTGCGGCCTATCCTCATGACCAGCTTCGCCTTCATCTTCGGCGTGCTGCCGCTGGCCGTGTCCACGGGCGCGGGCGCGGGCGGCCAGAACGCCATCGGTCTGGCGGTGGTCGGGGGCATGCTGTCCGCCACGGTGCTGGCGATCTTCTTCGTGCCGGTGTTCTTCACCGTCGTGAAGCGCCTGTTCCGCGAGCATCATGATGCACCCGCAAACTCTCAGGATGACGCCGCGCTGCGGCCGCAGGAAAGCTGATAGAGATGAACGGTCTCAAGGGAAAAGCGCTGATTTCGATGAGCCTGGCGGTCACGCTGTCGGCCTGCGACATGGCGCCCAAATATGTCCGTCCCGAACTGCCGGTTCCCGCAGCCAGCCCCGAAGGCCCGGCCTATGCGGCCGGTGAGGGGCAGGCGGCGATTGTTCCGGCCGATACGGCGTGGCGGGATTTCTTCGTCGACCCGCGACTGGTGCGCGTTATCGGCACGACGCTGGCGAACAATCGCGATCTCCGCATCGCGCTCGCCAATGTG
This sequence comes from Sphingobium cloacae, assembly GCF_002355855.1. Lineage (NCBI taxonomy): Bacteria > Pseudomonadati > Pseudomonadota > Alphaproteobacteria > Sphingomonadales > Sphingobiaceae > Sphingobium > Sphingobium cloacae. The sequence goes on along the minus strand of NZ_AP017655.1, from coordinate 895,770 downwards.
GAGCAGGCGAGGGCGCAGTTCAAAGTGCGGCGCGCCGACATCCTGCCGACCGTGGGCCTCAACGGCAGCGCGACCTATCAGGAACAGCCTATCGTGCAGTTCCCGGATATGGCGGGAGTGCGGAACAACACGGATGTCTATAACGCGTCCGTAGGCATCTCCGCCTGGGAAATCGATCTGTTCGGGCGGGTGAGGAACCTCACCAAGGCCGCGCAGGAACAATATTTCGCCTCCATCGAAAACCGCAACGCCGCGCAGACGGCGTTGATCGCGGAAGTGGCGTCGGCATGGATGACCATGGCCGCCGATCAGGAACGACTGCGGATCGCCCGCGATCTGGAATCGGCTTTCGGCAAGACGCTGGAATTGACGAAATCCCGCTTCGCCAAGGGCATCGCATCGGAACTGGAAGTGCGGCAGGCGCAGACCAGCTACGATCAGGCGCGTGCCGACATCGCCCAAGCGACGACGCTGGTGGCGCAGGATCAAAATGCCCTCAATCTGCTGGCCGGGACCACGGTCGGCGCGGACGATCTGCCGGACGCCATGCCGCAGGGGGATGTGGCGCTGGACAATCTGCCCGGCGACCTGCCATCCTCGCTTCTGTTGAGGCGGCCCGACATCGCGGCGGCGGAGCATCAGTTGCTGGCCGCCAATGCGAATATCGGCGCGGCGAGAGCGGCCTTCTTCCCCAGAATATCGCTGACGGCGGCTTTCGGCACGATGAGCCTGGGGCTGTCCAACCTCTTCAAGTCGGGCAGCGATTATTGGTCCGTCGCGCCCTCGGCCAGCGTGCCCATCTTCGATTTCGGCCGGAATCAGGGCAATCTGCGCTATGCGCGGGCCACCTATGACGCGATGCTCGCCACCTATGAAAAGAGCGTCCAGACAGGCTTCCGGGAGGTAGCCGATGCGCTGGCGCGGCGCGGCACCATGACCGATCAGCTGGCCGCCCAGACATCGCTGCGGGATTCCGCGCGCGTGGCCTATACCCTGTCGGAAGCCCGTTTCCGAGCGGGCATCGACAGTTTCCTGACGACGCTCGATTCCCAGCGCGCGCTCTATGCCGCGGAACAGGGCCTGCTGGCCACCCGGCTGGCCCGCACGGCCAATATGATCGAGCTTTACCGGGCCATGGGCGGAGGGCTGAAATAAGCCCTTCCTTCCATCATGCTTCTGCATAAGGTCATGGCGTCTCCGGTCGGGCGGCTCAAGCTGGTGGCCGGCGATGGCGGGTTGAAGGCTGTTTTATGGGAGCATGACGATCCCCGCCGGGTGCCTTTGGAGGCGTCGCGGGCTTCGGCCAGCCACCCCTTGCTGGTGGAGACGGAGGCTCAACTCGGCCAATATTTCGCGGGAGAGCGGCGTCATTTCCAACTGCCGTTGGATTTCGCGGGAACGCCCTTTCAACAGGCGGTCTGGCGCGCCCTGCTCGACATCGGCTATGGGGCGACGCGCAGTTATGAGGAACTGGCGCGCCGGATCGGCAAGCCCACGGCCTGTCGCGCCGTGGGAGCGGCCAATGGCCGAAATCCCCTTTCCATCGTCGTCCCCTGCCATCGTGTGCTGGGTAAACGGGGCGCCTTGACCGGCTTTGCGGGTGGCCTGGAAGCCAAGTCCTATTTGCTGGACCTTGAGCGCCGATGGGCCGGCCCGTCCGGATTACGGATTTTGCGTGAATGCCGATCCTGATCCTATAGGGAAAAGCCTTTTTCCCCTATGTTGCCGTCAGTCATGAGGGGCGCTGCGGCGCATCGGGATACATGAATCTCGTATAATGGCGCGGCCGCGCGCCTCATGGAAGATTGGAAGTTTGCTGCGACATTTCCGGTGGGGGCACCAACCACCGGATGAGACTGGATCATGAATCAGCCGCGATTCGCGAAGCCGCTTGACGAAACGCAAAAGAAACCGGGCAACCCGCAGGATTTTCGCTGGGACAGAGAACCGTTGGGCAGTAGTCCGCCGCGAGCCTTGCGGGGCGAATTCGCCCGCGCGGCCTATTTCGGCGCGCTGGCCGTCTCGGGGCGTCTTGCCGGCCAATCGCTTCCCGATCCGCAGCTCAGCATTCTCACCGACATTTATATCCATGCCTCTCATGGCATCCCCTATACCGTGGCGGACGCATCCGACATCTCCGGGCTGAAGGGCGAGCGCTTGTTCACGCTGATCAAGCGGATGTGTTCCACGGGTATGCTGCGCCTTTACCGCAGGCGCTCGGAAGATGCGGAAATGGAAATGCATCTGCGCATCGATCTCATGCCCGCCAAATATGCCGAACTGAGCGGATTCTTCGCCCGCGCTTGTCAGGAAGGCATGGCCATTCCCCACTCCGCCGCCCGTTGATATGCGATAGCGCGCCCTCATAGGGGCTTTCCCTGATGGTGGTGAAGAGCGCCAGCGGCATAGTAAGAACCGGGAAAAGGGGTTGGCGAGGAGATGGGCGATGAAATCCGTTCTGTTGCATATCCGCGATGACCGGGGAGCCGAAAGCCGTCTTCAGGCGGCTTGCGATCTGGCCCGCTGTTGCGAGGCGCATATCCAGTGCGTGCAGGTGCGATCCGCGCCCGATCTTATCGCCGCCGATATGTATGGGGGCGCGGCCTTCGCGCCCGCCCTTGCCGATGAATTGCGCGAGATCGACGATCGGCTCCGCGCCCAGGTCGAGGACCGGCTGAGCCGCGAAGGAGTAAGCTGGGACTGGCGGCAGGTGAATGGCGAACCGGTGGGAGCGCTGCTGCGGGCGGCGAAACTGTCCGATGTCATCGTCGCCACCCTGCCGGAAGCGCAGCGCAGGGATTTCAAGGATGCCCTGCCCATCGCCGCCGATCTGGCGCTGGGAGGACGCACGGCCGTTCTTGCCATGCCGCAATCCGCGAAATGCTTCCCGATTCCGGGGCGCGCGCTGGTCGCATGGGACGGGTCTCAGGAGGCGGCTGCGGCCATCAGAGCGGCCGTCCCTTTGCTGCGACTGGCGCAGGAAGTGCATCTGGTGACGATCGAGGAAGCCGATAAGCAGGCTTTTCCTTCGACCGATGCGCCGGAATATCTTTCCCGCCACGGCATCTCCGTTCAGGTGCACGGACGGCCGCGCGGCGAGGAGGCGGTGGAGACGGCGCTGCTCGACGCCATCAACGCATTGGCGGCGGACTGGATGGTCATGGGCACGTTCGGCCACAGCCGCCTGCGTGAACTGGTCTTCGGCGGGGTGACGCGGCGCATGCTGCGGGAGGCGAAGGTGCCGCTTGTGCTGGCGCACTGAAATAATGATGGTGCGGACGATGGGACTCGAACCCATACTCCCAGGGGGAAGCGGATTTTAAGTCCGCTGCGTCTACCGGTTTCGCCACGTCCGCGCGATGCCTCCCTGCGGCCTTGGCGGCGGGACGTCAAGCGGCGCGTTCGCGCTGACGCCTAGCTGTTGAGGCGCTCCCGCATTTCCTTGCCCGGCTTGAAATAGGGCACCCTCTTCGCGGAAACGGGAACCTGTTCGCCGGTGCGAGGGTTCCGGCCGGTCCGCGCTTCCCGCGCGCGGGTGGTGAATGCGCCAAAGCCGCGCAGTTCGACCCTTCCCCCGGTCGAGAGGCGATCCACAATCTCCTTGAAGAAGAGATCGACGATTCGCTCGACATCCTGAGGGCCAAGCTCCGGATTCTCGTCAGCCAATTTCTGGATCAGTTCAGAACGGATCATTCGACCCTCCCATATCCCTTGGGTTTCGCCCTTATTTTAGAGAATCGGCGAAAAATGACAATTGACCTATTTTATTCGTTTCGGAGCAAAAACAATATAAAAAATACCCGGCCGATCAAATATCGGCCGGGTATTTTTCTATCTACATATCAACAGCGTAGGAATTATCCTTCGCTCTTGGCCTTGAGCGCTTCGCCAAGGATGTCGCCCAGCGACGCGCCGCTGTCGGAAGAACCGTACTGAGCCACGGCCTGCTTCTCTTCGGCGATCTGCATGGCCTTGACCGAGAAGGTCGGCTTCTTGGCGCGGTCGAAACCGGTCACCATGGCGTCGAACTTCTGGCCGATCTGGAAGCGCTCCGGACGCTGCTCGTCGCGGTCGCGGCCCAGATCGCTGCGCTTGATGAAGCCAGCGGCGCCATCTTCGCCGGCCTGGACTTCCAGACCGCCGTCGCGGACTTCCAGGACCGTGACGGTCACGACCGAGTTCTTCGACAGGCCAGCGGCAGCGGCAGCGGTGCCGCCAGCGGCCGGGCCGCCACGCTCAAGCTGCTTCATGCCAAGGCTGATGCGCTCCTTCTCGACGTCGATGTCGAGAACGACAGCCTGAACCATCTCGCCCTTGCGGTGCAGCGCCAGCGCGTCCTCGCCGGAAATGCCCCAGGCGATGTCGGACATGTGGACCATGCCGTCCACATCGCCGTCCAGGCCGATGAACAGGCCGAATTCGGTCGCGTTCTTGACTTCGCCCTCGACGGTCGAGCCGACCGGGTGCTTCTCGGCGAAGCTGTCCCACGGGTTCGACTGGGCCTGCTTGAGGCCGAGCGAGATGCGGCGCTTTTCCGGATCGACTTCGAGGACGATGACTTCCACTTCCTGGCTGGTCGAAACGATCTTGCCGGGATGGACGTTCTTCTTGGTCCAGGACATTTCCGAAACGTGGACGAGGCCTTCGATGCCCGGTTCCAGCTCCACGAACGCACCATATTCGGTGATGTTCGTGACGCGGCCCGACAGCTTCGCGCCGACCGGATATTTGGCGGCGGCGCCTTCCCACGGATCGCTTTCCAGCTGCTTCATGCCCAGGCTGATGCGCTGCGTGTCGCGGTTGATGCGGATGATCTGGACGCGCACGGTGTCGCCGATGTTGATCATCTCGCTCGGATGGTTGATCCGCTTGTAGCTGAGGTCGGTGACGTGCAGCAGGCCGTCAATGCCGCCAAGGTCAACGAACGCGCCATAATCGGTGATGTTCTTGACCACGCCCTCGATGATCTGGCCCTCGGCCAGGGTCTGGATGAGGCCGCTGCGCTGTTCGGCGCGGGTTTCTTCCAGGATGGCGCGGCGCGACACGACGATGTTGCCGCGGCGGCGATCCATCTTCAGGATCTGGAAGGGCTGCGGAATGTCCATCAGCGGGGTGACGTCGCGCACGGGGCGGATGTCGACCTGGCTGCCGGGCAGGAACGCCACGGCGCCGTCGAGATCGACGGTGAAGCCGCCCTTGACGCGGCCGAAGATGACGCCTTCGACGCGGGCGCTTTCGGTGAACTCGGCTTCCAGCTTGTCCCAGGCGGCTTCGCGGCGGGCGCGGTCGCGGCTGAGCATCGCTTCGCCATGGGCGTTTTCGACGCGGTCGACATAGACTTCGACTTCGTCGCCGACCTTCAGGTCGGCCTTCTGGCCCGGCGCGGCGAATTCGCGCAGCGGCACGCGGCCTTCGCTCTTGAGGCCCACGTCGATGACGGCGAGGTCGTTTTCGATGCCGGTGACGGTGCCCTTGACGACGCGGCCTTCGAAGCCGCCATCCTCGCCACCGAGGGAATCATTGAGAAGCGCGGCGAAATCATCGCGCGAGGGGAATGCCGTGGAGGCCATTAAGTCTGTCCTTCATTCATCATTGCTGGCCAATCGGTTGTGTCCGATGGTCTTTGGCCAAACCGCCCCTGCCGCCGGACGCGGCACAGGCATCCGCGAGACCATGGCGTAACGGACGCGCAGGCGAGAAAAGCGAAAAGGGCGCACGGCAACACCGCGCGCCTTGACGGGTCAGACCTTTCGGTGACCTTCAAGCTGGGCATCCACAAGCGCGATGGCCCGTTGGATGGCGGCGTCTATAGCCAAATCGCTGGTATCTAGCAAGTCCGCTCCGTCCGCCATGCGCAGCGGTGCGTGATCCCGGCTCATGTCGCGGGTGTCGCGCGCCTGGATGTCGGCGATCAGGCTGTCCATGTCGGGATGGCCGCCATGTTCCAGCGCGTCGGCATAGCGGCGCTGGGCGCGGACATGGACGCTGGCGGTCACGAAGATCTTGGCGTCCGCATCCGGGGCGATGACGGTGCCGATGTCCCGCCCGTCCAGGATCGCGCCGCCGGGCCGGGTCGCAAAGTCGCGCTGACGCTGGACGAGGGCCTGCCGGACGCTGGGATGCACCGATACGCGGGAAGCGAGGGAGCCCACGGCCTCGCTTCGCAAGGCGGGGTCGTTCAGCAACCCATCCTCGAAATCGCAGGCCGCCAGCGCATCGGCCTCCTGGTCCGGATCGCCGCCGGCCTTCAACACCGAAAGCCCGACCGCCCGATAGAGCAGGCCCGTGTCGAGGCAGGGCAAGCCATAATGGCGGGCCAGCGCCCTGGCGATGGTGCCCTTGCCCGAAGCGGCGGGGCCGTCGACGGCGATGATGGTCATGCCATCGCGCCCAGCGAACGAAGCAGGGCGGTGAAGCCGGGGAAGCTGGTCGCCACCGGCCGCATGTCGTCGATGGTGACGCCGGACCTCGATACGAGGCCCGCCACGGCGAAACTCATGGCGATGCGATGGTCGAGCTTCGTCGCGATCGGCCCGCCGCCCGCGAGCAGCGCGCCGCCGCTGCCTTCGATGACGACGCCATCCTCCAGTTCCTCGACGGTGACGCCGATGGCCCGCAGGCCCTCCGCCATGGTGGTCAGGCGATCCGATTCCTTGACGCGCAGTTCCTCAAGGCCCCGGAAAACGCTGCGCCCTTCCGCCAGCGCGGCGGCGATGAAGGCCACCGGATATTCGTCGATCATGGACGGGGCGAGGGCCGGGTCCGGCTCGATGCCCTTGAGGCTGGAGGCGCCGACGATCAGGTCGCCCACCGGCTCGCCCCCCACTTCGCGGGGATTTTCGATAAGGATGTCGCCGCCCATCGCGCGGAGCAATTCGATCAATCCGGCGCGGGTGGCGTTGAGGCCCACATTCATGATCGTGATCCGAGATCCCGGAACCAGCAGCGCCGCCACGATCGGGAAGGCCGCGGAGGAGGGGTCGCCGGGAACCATGATCGATTGGGGCCGCAACTCCGCCTCGCCGCGCAGGGTGATGATGCGGGTGCCGTCGCTTTGCGTTTCCACATTCAGTTCCGCGCCAAACCCCCTGAGCATCCGTTCGCTATGATCGCGCGTGGGGATCGGCTCCACGATGCGGGTGACGCCGGGCGCGTTGAGACCCGCCAGCAGAATGGCCGACTTGACCTGCGCCGACGCGACGGGAAGGCGGTAATCGAGCGGCACGGCGGGGCACAGGCCGCGCATGGTGAGCGGAAGGCGCTCGCCGGGGCTTGCCGTGAAGCTCGCGCCCATGCGGGAAAGCGGTTCGGTGACGCGCGCCATCGGCCGCTTGCTCAGCGACGCGTCGCCGGTGAAGGTCGCGGTGATCGCATGGCTGGCGATCAGGCCCATCAGCAGGCGGGTGGAGGTGCCGCTATTGCCCATCTCCAGCGCGGTCTGCGGCTGGAGCAATCCGCCCACGCCGACGCCGTGGACATGCCAGATGCCGCCATCGTCCCGCCCTATGTCCGCGCCCATGGCCCGCATCGCGGCGGCGGTGGCCAGCACATCCTCGCCTTCCAGCAATCCCTCGATCCTGCTTTCTCCGACGGCGAGGGCGGAAAGCATCAGGGAACGGTGCGAAATGCTCTTGTCCCCCGGCACGGCGATGGAGCCGGCGAGCGGCGGCGCGGCGGTGAAGGTCATGGAGGCGGGCTGGTCGGAAGAAGCGGTCACGAGCGATCCGGTGCTGAACGAGGAAAAATTGCGCCCGGCTTTTGACAGCGCCGTTCCTCTATGGCAAGGCGCGCGACGCTTCGCGGACGACCTTGTCGTGCCGCGTGATTTCTGTTTGAGCATTTTCAAGAAGGACAAGCCCGGACATGGTCAAGGCTGAATGGGGCACGAAGCGTACTTGCCCGAAATGCGCCACGCGCTTCTATGACCTGGGCAAGGATGACCCGGTCACCTGCATCAACTGCGGCACCGCCTGGGAACCCGAGCCGGTACTGAAATCGAAGCAGCCGATCCCTTATGAGGAAGCCCCCAAGAAGGTCATCGAAACCGCGGACGGGGAATTGGAAACGGCCGATGACGATCTGGACCTGGATCTGGACGTCGATGACGATGGCGATTCGCCCGACAATGACGTCGATCTGGGCGGCGATGACGACCTGGGCGTCGAAGCCGGCAAGGACGATGACGCCGACGATCACTAAGCGCATTTTTGCGCTTGCCAATGGGACCGCTGCCATTTAGAGGCAGCGCTCCCAAGGCGCCGTGACCCAAGCGGCGCATCAAGATGGACACGGGGCCTTAGCTCAGCTGGGAGAGCGCCTGCATGGCATGCAGGAGGTCAGCGGTTCGATCCCGCTAGGCTCCACCATCTTCTTCACATCCATGAGCAGACCGGCCGGGCCCGTTTCCGGTCGCTGCGGACGGGGCCTTAGCTCAGCTGGGAGAGCGCCTGCATGGCATGCAGGAGGTCAGCGGTTCGATCCCGCTAGGCTCCACCAGGAATGTCCACCGTTCGGCACGTCGGGCCATGGCCGTTACCGCCATCGAATCGGTAGACATGTTTGGGGCTTAAGCCCCGTCACGCCTCTTTCAGACGATCATCCGCGTTGCCGCCTGCCTGTCGAATGCCGGTTTGGGTGAGGAGCGGAGAACTCAAGGTCACGCTCGCTCCTGCCCGAAATCTGTCGTCGCATGAATTGTCCTCCATCCGGAGAATGCCGGCTGCTCGCCGTGGCGCGTCGCGGCGCCATTCCAGGAATTCCAAACAACCGGAGACGACGCAATGGATCGCTTCATTGTCATATCGGGCTGTTCGGGCGGCGGGAAATCCACCCTGCTCGGCGAACTGGCGCGGCGGGGCCATGCCGTGATTGACGAACCGGGCCGCCGGATCATCGCGGAGGAACGCGAGGGCTCGGGCCGTGCGCTGCCCTGGGTCAGCCTTTCCGCATTCGCGGAGCGCGCCGTCCAATTGTCGCTTCAGGATCGGGAGCGAGCGAAAGCCATGCCCGGCATGGTGTTCTTCGACAGGGGATTGATCGATGCGGCCGCGGCATTGGAACATGCCACCGGAAAAGCCGCGCTGAAGATATATGCGGGCGAACGCTACAACCGCGCCGTCTTCATGACGCCTCCATGGCCTGAAAACTATGTCACCGAAGCTGACCGGCCCCATGGGCTGGCGGATGCCATCCAGGAATATGAGCGGCTGCTGTCGGCATTTTCATCCCTGCATTATGATGTCCGGCTCCTCCCGAAGATACCGGTGGTCCAGCGGGCCGATCTGATCTTGCGATATTTCCGGTTGGCGTAACCATGTCAGGGGCGGGCGATCCGCCCCAACGGATCATGCCGGATGGACGAAACTGTCCATCACCCGCTTGCGCCCGGCCGTTTCGAAGTCGATCTCCAGCTTGTTGCCCTCTATCTCCGCTACGGTGCCATAGCCGAATTTCTGGTGGAAGACGCGCAGCCCCACCATCATGTCGCCCCGTCCTTTGTTCCCCAGCGAAACGGCGGAAGCGCGTGCTTCGACGATCCTCACCGGCTCGCGGCTGAACTGGCCGTTCTGCTGTGCGCGCTGCCAGCCGGGGCCGCGGCCCGTGCCGCGCCCCACATCGGCGAAGGGGTCGGCCCGCTCCGACCAGTTGGCCCGCCAGAGGGACGCGCCGCCCGCCATGCTGCTTTCCTCCTCCACATGTTCGGGCGGAAGCTCGCCGACAAAGCGCGAGGGGATGGAACTGGTCCACTGGCCATAGATGCGGCGGTTCGCGGCGTGGAGGACGATGCAGGCCTTGCGCGCCCGCGTGAGCGCCACATAGGCCAGCCGCCGTTCTTCCTCCAGCGCGCTCAGCCCCCCTTCGTCGAGGGCGCGTTGCGACGGGAAAATCCCTTCCTCCCAACCGGCCAGGAACACCGTGTCGAATTCCAGCCCCTTGGCGGCGTGGATGGTCATGATCGTGACCTTGCGCTCCTCCGCCTGCGCGTCATTGTCCATGACGAGGCTGACATGCTCCAGGAACGCGCCCAGCGTCTCATATTCCTCCATGGCGCGGGCGAGTTCGCTGAGGTTCTCCAGCCGCCCCGCGCTTTCCGCCGTGCGATCCGCCTGAAGCATGGCGGTATAGCCGCTTTCGTCGAGGATCTGCCGGGCCAGTTCGGCATGGGGCAATTGCGCCGCCCGGTCGCGCCAGCGCGCCAGGTCGCCGATGAACGCGCCCAGCGACCGCCGCGCCTGCGGCGTCAGTTCGTCGGTATCCAATATGCGCGCGGCGGCGAGCGCCAGGGGAATGCCCTCCGCCCGCGCCAGTCGATGCAGCTTTTCGACGGCCTTGTCGCCAAGGCCGCGCTTGGGCACGTTGACGATCCGCTCGAACGCCAGGTCGTCGGCGGGCTGGTTCACCAGCCGCAGATAGGCCAGCGCATCGCGGATTTCGGCGCGCTCATAGAAGCGGAAACCGCCGACGATGCGATAGGGCAGGCCGATCTGGATGAAGCGGTCCTCGAACTCGCGGGTCTGGTGCTGCGCGCGCACGAGGATGGCCACCTCGTCCAGCGACCCGCCGCCGCGTTCGATCCCCTCGATCTCGTCCCCGACCCGGCGTGCTTCCTCCGGCCCGTCCCACACGCCGATGACGCGGACCTTCTCGCCCGCGTCGATGTCGGTCCAGAGCGTCTTGCCGAGCCGGTTGCCATTCTCCGCGATCACGCCGGAAGCCGCGCCCAGGATATGCGGCGTCGATCGGTAATTCTGTTCCAGCCGCACGATCTTCGCGCCCGGAAAATCCTTTTCGAAGCGCAGGATATTGGCGACCTCCGCCCCGCGCCATGAATAAATGGACTGGTCGTCATCGCCCACGCAGCAGATGTTCTTGCGGTTCTGGGCCAGCAGGCGGAGCCAGAGATACTGGCTGCTGTTGGTGTCCTGATATTCGTCCACCATGATATAGCGGAAACGCTGCTGATAGTTTTCCAGCACGTCGCGATGCCGCTTGAGGATCGTCAGCACGTGCAGCAGCAGGTCGCCGAAGTCGCAGGCGTTCACCTCGCGCAATCGGGCCTGATAGGCGGCGTAGAGCTTTTGCCCGCGCCCATGCGCATAGGCTTCGCTTTCCCCCGCGCCGATCTCCTCGGGCGTCAGGCCCTTGTTCTTCCACTGGTCGATCAGGCCGCCCAACTGGCGCGCGGGCCATCGCTTTTCGTCGATGCCCTCCGCCTGGATGAGCTGCTTCATCAGGCGAAGCTGGTCGTCGGTGTCGAGGATGGTGAAATTGGATTGCAGGCCCACCAGTTCCGCATGGCGGCGCAGCATCTTCGCGGCGATGGCGTGGAAGGTGCCGAGCCATGGCATCCCTTCGACCGCCGGGCCGATCATGCGCCCGACGCGCTCGCGCATTTCCCGCGCCGCCTTGTTGGTGAAGGTGACGGCGAGGATTTCCGAAGGATAGGCCCGCCGCGTGGCGATGAGATGGGCGAGCCGTGCCGTCAGCGCCGCCGTCTTCCCCGTGCCCGCGCCGGCGAGGACGAGGACCGGCCCTTCCGTCGTCAGCACGGCCTCCCGCTGGGGGGCGTTCAGGCCCAGAAGATAGGGCGGATCGGAAGGGGAGGGCGCGACGGTCGTCATGAGCGAACAACTAGGATGGGCGGGATGGCGGAACAAGAGGCGGGGCCTTGCGGAAGGAAGGCGAGTATGAGAACAAAAAGAGAATCATGCAAGGAGAAACACCATGGCCACCGGTGGTTGCCAGTGCGGCGACATTCGTTACGAAGTCCGGGGCGAGCCCGCGCACAGCGCGCTTTGCCATTGCACCGATTGCAGAAGGAGCAGCGGTGCGCCGATGATGGGCTGGACCCTGTTCGCCGAAACGGACGTGACCGTCAGCGGCCATCCGGTGCGATACCGGTCATCCGAGGACGCGACGCGGCATTTTTGCGGACGGTGCGGGACGGGACTATTCTATACCAATCCGGCGATCTTCCCCGACTTCATCGATATCCAGACCGCGACGCTGGACGATCCGTCGCTCTTTCCGCCCAGCGCGCATATCCAATATGCGGAGGCGGTGGCATGGATGGGCGCCGCCCATGATCTTCCCAGGTTCGAACGCTTTCCGGAAGGCTGAGCGTCCCGCTCATCTGACGGCGCAATAGCAACGGTTCGTCGCCGGCACAGGAACGGCAGCGGTCGGATTCCGGTTCTTTCACGGCCCCGTGCGGCAGAACGGGGCAAGAGAGAATAATGAAAGGAATATCCCGATGAGATCGATCATGCTGGCGGGTGCCGCCATGATGTGCTTCGCGAGCGCCATGCCCGCAGCGACCTTCGCGCAGGATATGCCGGCGACCAATGCGCCGCCGGCAGGCGCCGAAGCGCCCCCGCCGTCCGCGGACCCGTCAGCCGGTCAGGTGCCGGGGCAGGCCGATCCCAATGCCGGGCAGCCCACCGGTTCGGTCCCTCCCTCTACCGATATGCAGCCCGCGCCGCCCAATGCGCCCGCCGATCCGTCCGCGCCGACCGGCTCGGCCTCCAATCCCGTGACGATGGGGGGCAATATGACGCCGCCTCCCACCGAAGCGAAGGATTATCCCGTTTGCAGCAAGACGGTGCAGGATAGCTGCATCAACCCCAGCGAGGCGCGGAAAGCGAAGAAGGCCAACCGCAAGCCCCGCTGAGGAAAGCCACTACGCCATATTGCATAAGGCGGCCATGGGTCGCCTTATGCTCTTTCCGTCCGCTTATCATCATCCGGGCGCAGGATCGTCAGGCGCGCCTTGCCCACGTCGCGCGTCGTGTCGATGACGAAGCCCTTCACCTCCACATCTTCACGCCGGTCCGTTTCGATGCTGACCCAACTGGCGGGGCCGGTCCAGCCCAGTCGGCTGAGCTTGTCGAGCGCCACCGCGCCCGCGCCGGTCTGGTAGGGCGGGTCCATGAAGATGAGGTCCAGCGGCCTGCTGGCCGGACCGAGCGAAAGGACGCTGCTTGGGCGGATGTCGGCTCTTACGCCCAGACGCTCGCCATTGGCGCGGATCGCATCGATCGCCGTCCGGTCCTGTTCCACGAAGAGGCAGCTTGCCGCCCCGCGCGACAGCGCCTCGAAACCCAGCGCCCCCGACCCCGCGAAGAAATCCCCGACCGCCAGCCCCTCGAAGGAGCCAAGGCGGCTCAGCAGCATCGAGAAAAGCGTTTCGCGCGTACGATCCGCCGTGGGGCGGGTGGCATCGCCCTTGGGGGCGGTGAGGGGGCGGCCGCGCCATTGGCCTGCGATGATTCTCATGGCTGGGTTCCGGTTTTCTGCTGGCAAGGGATAATGGGTTACGGGCGGGAGCCGGGAATTGTCGCATGCTCCGTGGATTTTATTCCTTCTTCCCCTTCAAACCCTTGCGAAAGACGACCAGGTCATGCTGGCGCACTTCCTCGACCGCGCCGGACGGAAGCTCGCCCAGATGAAAGGGGCCGTAGCTGGTGCGGATCAGGCGGCTCACCTGTAACCCCAGATGCTCCAGGACGCGCCGCACTTCGCGGTTCTTGCCCTCGGTCAGGGTCATTTCGATCCACTGGTTGCGGCCGGTGCGGCGTTCCAGATTGGCCTCGATCCGGCCATAGCGGATGCCGTCTATCTCGATCCCCTCGAACAGGTCTTCCAACTGGTTCTGGCTGACATCGCCGAAGGCCCGGGCGCGATAGGTGCGCGGGACGCCTGTCGCGGGCAGTTCCATCTGCCGCTTGAACTCGCCATCGGTGGTGAGCAGCAGCAGTCCCTCCGTCGTCATGTCCAGCCGCCCGACCGGCATCAGCCGTGGCAGGTCGGCGGGCAGCTTGTCGTAGATGGTCGGGCGGCCCCTGGGGTCGCGCTCGGTCGTCAGGAAACCCGACGGCTTGTGGAACAGGAAGAGGCGCGTCGGCGCGGGCTGGTTCACCGCAACGCCGTCGACCGTCACCCCATGCAGGGAAGAAAGCAAGGTGGCGGGGGTCGCAACCGCCTCTCCATCAAGGGCGATGCGGCCTTCCGCGATCATCCGCTCGACCTCGCGGCGGGACGCGACGCCCGCGCGGGCAAGAAGCTTGGCGATGCGCTGCGGCTCCGCCTTGCCTCCCGCGCTGGCGGCGGCGCGGGCCGGATGCGGATTGGCGGCGCGCGTTGCCGCAGCCTTCGGCTTGCCCGGCCCCGGAACCGGGCGTGGCGGACGCGATCCGGTGCGCGCGCGGCCCTCGCCCGGCTTGCCGGAAGCGCCGGGGCGGGCAGGGCGGCGCGGTCCTGATTTTCTGGGCGGCTCCACGGCTCATTCCTTTTCGCGGCGACTGGCTCTCCCCATATGGGAAGAACATCGGCAAGTGTGACGAACGGTGCCGGGCGAACGCTTGCGCGAGGGCGGATGGCCATTCGCGCCGGCAACCGGGCGCATGGACCCGGCGTTGGTTGGCACATGGCGGAAACAGGGCGGATCGGCAAATGTTTTTCGGGCTGGTCAGGGATGAAAAGAAGGCGGCGGCCCGGGCGCGCGCGATCCGCACGGTGCTGGTGGTGGAAGACGAGCCGCTCGTCGCCTTCGACAATGAACGCGCCCTTTCCCATGCCGGTTATCGCATCGCCTCCACGGTCGACGATTATGGCCAGGCCATCCGCGTTATGGACGAAGGCGATGTGGATCTCGTCATCGCCGACGTCAGCCTGCATGGGACACGAAACGGCATAGACGTCGCCCGATATGCGCGGGAAAGAGGATTGCCCGTCCTGTTCGTGACCGGCCATTGCCCCATCCACGCCAGCCGTCTGGCGGTCGGATGCCTCGCCAAGCCCTATCATCCGCGCGACCTGATCGGCTCCATCGCCGTGGTGGACCGGATGCTGCGTGGCCGCCGTGCGACCCGCCTGCCGCCGGGGCTCAGCCTCTTTACAGAGGCGATGTAGAGGCGATCTGAGCGCAAGCCGCTTGTTTCCCGCATTTTTGCCCATATGGTGCGCCGGAAACGCGCAATCACGGGGGACGCATGACGGACATCGCGCAGGGCACCGGAAACTGGCTGGACGCCGTGAAGCCCTATGTGGAAAAAGCGCCGCTGGCCGCGCTGTTCCTGGGCATTTCGTCTGGTTTCCCCTTTGCGATGATCGGCGCCAACCTGGCGTCCCGGCTGGCGCAGGACGGGATCGACAAGAAAAGCGTGACGGCGTTCAGCCTTGTCCTGCTGGCCTATAACCTCAAATGGCTGTGGGCCTGGGTGATAGAGGGCGTGAAGCTGCCCCTGCTGCACCGGCTGGGGCAGCGCGTGTCGTGGATGCTGCTGGCGGGCGTGCTGGTGATGGCGGCGGTCGTCAACCTCGCGCTGGTCGATCCGGCCGCCGACCTCATGGGCACGGTGCGGGCGGCGATATTGCTGGGGATCGCGGGCGCGACCTTCGACATCATCATCGACGGATACCGGATCGAGATATTGAAGCCCGAACAACTCGGCATCGGCGCAGGCATGTCGCAATATGGCTGGCGCATCGGCGCGGCGGCGGCGGGCGCGCTGGGCCTGATCCTCGCCCAGCATTGGGACTGGACCACGGCCTATATCGCCTGCTCGCTGTTCGCGCTGCCCGCGATGCTGGCCGCGCTGGTCGTCGGCGAGCCGGAACGGCACAAGGAGATCGCGTCGCGCAAGAGCGGCGGGGAACTGGTGCAGGCGATCATCGGCCCGTTCGTCGACTTCTTCAGGCGCAGGGGCGCGCTGCTGGTGCTGCTCTTCATCCTGGTCCACAAGATCGGCGACACGCTGGCGAACCTGACCTTCCGCCTGCTGTTCAACGACCTCGGCTACAGCAATGACGAGATCGCGATCTACGACGTGGGCGTGGGTTTCTGGGCGCTGCTGGCGGGGATTTTCGTGGGCGGCGTGCTCTATGCCCGGCTGGGATTGAAACGATCGGTGTTCATCAGCCTCCTCCTGATGGCCGTATCCAATTTCAGCTTCGCGGCGCTGGCGGCGGCGGGCAAGAGCAATATCGGCATGGCGGGCGCCATCGGCTTCGAGAATTTCGCGAGCGGCATCGGCGGCGTGGCGGTCGTCGCCTATTTCTCGGCCCTGTGCGACCTGCGCTTCACGGCGGCGCAATATGCGATGATCTCGGCGGCGGCGAGCGTCGTCGGGCGTTTCCTCACCGGCACGACCGCGGGCGCGATGATCGAACGGTTCGGCTATGTCGATTTCTACCTGCTGACGACCGCGCTGGCGCTGCCGGGCATCGCGCTCTTCTGGCTGATGATGCGGGCCGGGCTGGTCGAAACCAGCGTCGGCAGCGCAGCGACGGAGGAAGGCGATCAGCCCGCCGCGTAGAGATCGAGCGGGCGGCCCAGATCCGCATGGGCCTGCGCCACGGCCTGAAAGCAGGTAAGCGCCCCCAGCGCGTCGTCGCTGCCCAGCAGGGACGCGACCTGCTCATAGGCTTCATGCGGATGGCGCAGGGCGTTGCCGATCGCCTCCATGGTCAGCGCCTCGTCCGTCGTCATCCGCGCGCAGCAGCAGGGCGCGACCATGATCTTGCGGCTCGACGCGCGGGCCAGTTCCAGCATCATCGCGCGCATCAGCACCAGCGGACGGCGATAGCTGCGCCCGAACGCGCCCAGCATCGCATTGGCGGCATGGGCGTCGTTCACCCCAGCGCTCGCCATCCGGCGCATCACGAAGAGGAACAGGCGGTTGCCATATCCTCCCGGAAGCGGCCGGGGCAGGTCGACGGACGGGGACTCTCCATATGCCATGATGCGCCTTTCTCTGATAACGGGGCCCATCGTACGCTATTGAGAATTAATCGCAACACTATTCAGTCGGGAAATTGTCCATTCGACCGTAAAATTTCTCCGGCCAGATAAAGGGAGCCGGCCATCAGCAGCTTGGGCGCGGCATCCCCGCCCGATGCAATGGCGGTGATGGCTTCGCTCGCGCTGTCATGATTCGAGCAACCGATGTCCCAAAGCGCCGCCACTTTCGCAAAGCGGTCGGCGGCGTGATGCTCGTGCCCCTTCACGGGCAGGACGTATATATGCGAGATTTGTCCCGCAAAGGGCGCCAGCCAGGCTTCCAGATCTTTGTTGGCGAGCATCCCGATGATGAGGTGGAGCCTTTGCCCCTCCAGCCGCTCCGGCGTGAAAAAGGCGCTGATCGCCTGGCCCGCCGCCGCATTATGGCCGCCGTCGAGCCAGACCGTCGCCTCCTCCGGCAAGGGCGCGAGCAACGGCCCCCGCTCCAGCCGTTGCAGCCGCGCGGGCCAATGCGCCCAGAGCGGCGCGGCCTTCAACGCGGCTTCATGCACCTCCACCACCTGTTGATGGCGCAGCATGGCGAAGGCGAGCGCGGCGTTTTCCACCTGATGCGCGCCGGGCAGGCGGGGCAGGGGCGTTTCGATTCGCCCTCGCGCATCGCGATAATGAAGCCGGTCGCGATAGGCCGCCGCGTCCCAATCGGTGCCCATGGCGAACCATGTCGTGCGCGCGCGCATGGCGGCGTCGATCATCACCGGGAACAGCGATTCGGGATAACGCTGCGTGACGAGGGGCGCGGAGGATTTGGCGATGCCCGCCTTTTCCGCCGCGATGGCCTTCAGGCTGTCGCCCAGGAACGCCTGATGGTCGATGCCGAGCTGGGCGATGCCGCAGGCGACCGGATCGGCGATCACATTGGTGGCGTCGAGCCGCCCGCCCAGCCCGACTTCGATGATGGCGGCGTCGGCGGGATGCTCGGCAAAGGCCAGGAAAGCCGCCGCCGTGGTGACTTCGAAGAAGCTCGCCCCGATCCCCCCGGCGACATCCAGGACGCGCTCCAGATAATGGGCCAGCGGGGCATCGCCGATCAACTCGCTCGCGACGCGAATGCGCTCGTTGAAGCGCACCAGATGGGGCGAGGTGAAGACATGCACGCTTTTGCCGTCCGCCTCCAGCGCGGCGCGCAGGAAGGCGCAGGTCGACCCTTTGCCGTTGGTGCCCGCCACATGAAAGACCGGCGGCAGCGCCCGGTGCGGATCGCCCAGCCGCTCCAGCAGCCGCGCGATGCGATCGAGGCCCAATATGTCCGCGCCGGGCGACAGGGTCGCCAGCCGGTCCAGTTGCGCCTGGACCTCCGGATCGTCGGAAATGGCATGATCGGCCATGGCGCGTTCCCCCGTCGCCCGGTTGTTATCTAGTGTGATGTCGAGACAGGTGGAATCACCTGCCGACTCGGACCCGGCAGGGCAACGAAGTTAAACAAGGAAAATAGAGCATGTCTTGATTCCAGTTAATCGGGACATGCTCTATGCGGCGGCGCGGGGCGTCAGGTAAGTGATGACCCGCGCCAGCGTCTCGCGCAAATCCCGGCGATGCACCACCATGTCGAGCATTCCGTGATCCAGCAGATATTCGGCGCGCTGGAATCCTTCGGGCAGCTTTTCGCGGATGGTGCTTTCGATGACGCGCTGGCCCGCGAAGCCGATCAGGGCGTTGGGTTCGGAAATCTGCACGTCGCCCAGCATCGCATAGCTGGCGGTGACGCCGCCGGTGGTCGGATCGGTCAGCACGACGATATAGGGCAGGCCCGCCGCGTGCAGCTTCCGGATCGCGACGGTCGATCGCGGCATCTGCATCAGGGACAATATGCCCTCCTGCATCCGCGCCCCGCCTGCGGCCGTGAAGATCACATAGGGGCATTTATGGCCGATGGCTTCGTTGACGCCCTGGATGAAGGCCGCGCCGACGCCCATGCCCATGGACCCGCCCATGAAGGCGAAATTCTGGACGCCCATGACGACGGGCATATCCTCGATCGCCCCGCGCGCGTTGAGGAGCGCTTCCTGATCGCCGGTCGTCTGGCGCGCCGCCTTGAGCCGGTCGGGATAGCGTTTGGAATCGCGGAACTTGAGCGGATCTTCCTGCACCGGCGGGCTGGGCAGCAGGACGAAGCCCGCGTCCAGTATCTGCTCGAATCGCTCGGACGGACCGATGCGGCCATGATGGTCGCAGCGCGGACAGACGGAGAGATTCTCCTCCCACTCCTTGATGAACACCATCTCCGCGCAGGCCGGGCATTTGTGCCACAGCGTCTCGGCGGTGGTTTCCTTCTTCGGGATGAAGGGGATGGCGTTGCGGACGCGGTTGATCCAGCTCATGCGGCGGGCTCCCGTGACTGGGCGTTGAGCGCGCCGCGCAGCGCGGCGACGCATTCCTGGACGAAGGGGGCGGCGGCGTCCCCATGCGATCCGATGATGTCGACGATGGCCGATCCGACCACCACGCCGTCGGCCACGCGCCCGATGGCGGCCGCCTGTTCTGGCGTCCTGATGCCGAAACCCACGGAAACGGGCAGGTCGGTCGCGCCCTTGAGGCGGGCGACGGCCCGCTCCACGGCGGCCTGGGCGGCCTGCTGCTTGCCGGTCACGCCCGCGACGGAGACATAATAGAGGAAGCCGCTGGCGCCATCCAGCACGGCGGGCAGGCGGGCCGCGTCGGTCGTCGGCGTGGCGAGGCGGATCATGTGCACGCCCGCGCCGCGCAGCGCGGGGCCGATCTCGGCATCTTCCTCCGGCGGCACGTCGACGCAGATCACGCCGTCCACGCCCGCCGCCCGGCACTGCTCCGCGAACCATGCCGAACCGCGCGCCAGCATCGGATTGGCATAGCCCATCAGCACCAGCGGCACGTCGGGATGACGTTCCCGGAAATCGGCGGCGATGGCGAAGATGTCCTTGGTCTTCGTGCCGGACCCCAGGCTGCGCAGGTTCGCCAGTTCGATCGCCGGGCCGTCCGCCATCGGATCGGTAAAGGGCATCCCCAGTTCGATCACGTCCGCTCCGCCCGCGACCAGCGCGTCGAGGATGGCGGGCATGGCGGCGACATGGGGGTCGCCCGCCGTGACGAAGGTGACGAGCGCCGCGCGGCCCTGCGCCTTGCAGGCGGCGAAGCGATGGGGAAGGCGGTCGGCGGTCATATCTCGACCCCCAGGGCCTGCGCGACGGTGAAGATGTCCTTGTCTCCCCGGCCGGAAAGATTGACGACCATCAGCTTGTCCGCATCCAGCGTCGGCGCGATCTGCTCCGCCGCCGCGATGGCGTGGGCCGACTCCAGCGCCGGGATGATGCCCTCCAGCGCGGAAAGCCGCTGGAAAGCCGCCAGCGCTTCATCGTCCGTGACGGGCATATACTGGACGCGTCCTATTTCGTGCAGCCAGCTATGCTCCGGCCCGATGCCGGGATAGTCGAGCCCCGCCGAAATGCTGTGCGCCTCCGTGATCTGCCCGTCCTCGTCCTGGAGCAGATAGGTGCGGTTGCCGTGCAGGATGCCGGACGATCCGCCGCTAAGGCTGGCGGCATGTTTCCTGTCCAATC
Organism: Sphingobium cloacae; assembly: GCF_002355855.1. Classification (NCBI taxonomy): domain Bacteria; kingdom Pseudomonadati; phylum Pseudomonadota; class Alphaproteobacteria; order Sphingomonadales; family Sphingobiaceae; genus Sphingobium; species Sphingobium cloacae. The sequence continues at coordinate 875,436 of NZ_AP017655.1, read as the reverse complement.
CTTCCCCCGCCGCCTCGACGCCGATCATCGCGACCTCCGCGTCGTCCAGGAAAGGATGGAACAACCCGATGGCGTTGGAACCGCCTCCTACAGGGGCGATCAGCATGTCCGGCAAACGCCCTTCCGCTTCTATGACTTGTTCGCGGGTTTCCTTGCCGATCACCGACTGGAAATCGCGCACCAGTTCGGGATAGGGATGCGGCCCCGCCGCCGTGCCGATGATGTAGAAAGTGTCGTGGACGTTCGCGACCCAATGCCGCAACGCCTCGTTCATCGCGTCCTTGAGCGTCTGCGCGCCGGACGTCACGGGGATCACTTCCGCGCCGAGCAGCTTCATGCGGAACACATTGGGCTGCTGCCGCGCCACATCCTTCGCGCCCATGAAGATGGTGCATTGCAGGCCGAAACGCGCCGCCACCGTCGCCGTCGCCACGCCATGCTGTCCCGCGCCGGTCTCCGCGATGACGCGCGGCTTGCCCATGCGCCGGGCGAGCAGCACCTGCCCGATGCAGTTGTTGATCTTGTGTGCGCCCGTGTGGTTCAGCTCTTCGCGCTTCAGATAGATTTTCGCGCCCTTGCCCTGCGGCGCGTTTGCGCGAAGGGCCTCGGTCAGGCGCTCGGCATAGTAAAGCGGGCTGGGGCGGCCGACATAATGTTTGAGGAGGTCGGCGAACTCCGCCTCGAACGCCGGGTCCTGCCGGGCTTCCTTATAGACTTTTTCCAGGTCGAGGATCAGCGGCATCAGCGTCTCGGCGACATAGCGGCCGCCGAAGGAACCGAAATGGCCGCTGGCGTCAGGCTGGGAACGGAGGGAGTTCTGAATGGTCATGATGGTTCAGCCGCTTTGCAGAAGGCGATGATCTTGTCCACATCCTTGATGCCCGGCCCGCTTTCGACGCCGGAAGAAATGTCGACCAGAGGCGCGCGGGTGATCGCGACGGCCTCCGCGACATTGTCGATGGAAAGGCCGCCGGAAAGTCCCCATGGCGCGGGAACGGCCACACCGCGCAGCAGGTTCCAGTCGAAACGCAGGCCCATGCCGCCGGGGAGGGCGGCTCCATCCGGCGTCTTGGCGTCGAAGAGCAGCAGGTCCACCGCGCCCGCATAGGCCTTGGCGGCGGCGATGTCGGTGCCGGTCTTGACGGAAATGGCTTTCCACACCGGGATACCGAACCGCGCGCGCAGGGCGGCGGCGCGTTCGGGCGTTTCCTTGCCATGCAGTTGCAGCGCGGTGAGAGAGCCGGTTGCCGCGAGCGCCGCGACGGTTTCGTCCGCCGGATCGACGACCACGGCCACGCGCCCGACATGCGAAGGGACCGGGGCGGCCAATGCGCGGATATGCTCCGCTTCCACATGACGGGGGCTTTTGGGGAAGTGGACGAAGCCCAGATGCGCCGCCCCCGCCCGCACGGCCGCGCCCACCGTGTCCGGCGTCGAAAGGCCGCAGATCTTGATCGCGAGTCGGGACATGGGACGGGCTTTAGACCCGAAGGCCGCGCAAGTCACATCGCCTGCGCGATGGGCCGCGTGAGGTCCATGTCGTGCAGCGCAAGCCACTGGTCGGCATGGTCGATGCACGCCTTTCCAAGATAGGCGTCGATGGCATCCAGCAATGCGGCGTCATCCATTTCGGCCGGGTCGAGCGGCGGATGCCAGTGCAGCCGGAAATGCGCGCCCTTCTCCCGCGCGAGATAGAAGGGCAGGAAACGCGCATTGCTGCGGCGGGCGAGGCGCAGCGCGATGGAGAGATTGCCGCTCGCCCCGATGTCGCGTCCGAAGCGCGGGAAGGCCACCTGCATGTCGCGGCGTTCGTCGATCAGGATGTAGAGCATCGCGCGGTCGCTGCTCGTCAGGTGGCGCACGATGGAGCGGGCCGCGCCGCCGCCGGTGATGGCTTCGCCCATATAGCTTTTGCGGGCGCGTTGCAGCATCTTCGCCTGAGCGGGATCGGTGGGCGGATCGTAGACGCCCAGCGGGGCACGGTCGCAGGACGCCTTCAAATGCGCGGCGAGCAGGTCCCAATTGCCGATATGGGTGGTGAGGAAGATCATCGGACGGGGGGAATCCAGCGCCTCCCGATAACCGGCTTCATCCTGAACCGCGATCCGGCGGGGCGTGACGAGCCGGTCGACATTGGCAAGTTCCGCCATGGTGCGGCCGAGATTGAACCATCGGCGGGTCAGCATCGCCTCGCGCGCGGCTTTGCTGAGCTCGGGGCGCAGCAGGGCGAGGTTCGTCCGCGCCCGACGGTCGCGCAGTTTCATGGTTCGGCGCGCGATGGTCACGGACAGCCACCCCCCGATCCACGAGGCCATGGCCGTGGGCAGCAAACGCAACAGGGTGAAGAGAAAGGGGTTTGAGAGCATCGCCCTTTGCTCATACAGCAGCAGTCGAGGTGGTAAAGGGCGGGACGCGCGATGAGTTGGGCCTTGGGGCTTTGGCTGTTGTTGCAGGGGATGACGGTGCTGGGCGTCGTCAACTATCTGCGGCATCTGCCTACGGAACGGCAGGAGGAAGCGCCCGAAGGCGTCGCCGTCCTGCTATGCGTCCGCGACGATTGGGACGGCGGAGCCGATCTGATGACGCGCTTGGCGGCGCAGACCGCGCCTTTCCGATTGATCGTGGCGACTTCGGGGGCTTGTCCGGCAGCGGAGGCTCTCACCTTTCCCGATGTGCACATCGTCCGCGCCGGCGTGGCCCACGATGAGGGGCAGAAAGTGCACAAGCTGCGGGCTGCTCTGGGGGCGTTAGGGCCAGGCGACCGCTATCTGGTCTTCATCGACGCGGACATAGAGCCGCCCGCGCGGCTGATCGGGCGGCTGCTGTTTCCGCTGGTGCGGGGCAAGGCGGACATCGTGACGGGCTATCGCCTGCTGCTGCCGGACGCAAAGCCGCTGTTGGCGTTGATCGGCGCGGTGGAGATGCAATTGGCGACACTCCCCCGCGCGCCCGGTTCGACGATGCCCTGGGGAGGGGCCATGGCGATGACGCGGGCCACGGCTGAACGGCTGGATCTGGACCGGATATTGGCGGGCCGTCTGTCCGATGACATGAGCATCGGTCTGGCCGGATGGCATGAAAAGCTGCGGCTCCGTCCCGTGCGCGACCTGCTGGTGGCGAGTCCCTTGCAGGAGGGGGGAAGGGCAGCATTCAGCTTTGCGGCACGGCAATATCGGCATATCTTCACCAACAGCCCCGCCATGTGGGGGATCGCAACGCTGGTTGTGGCGATGCAGGCGGTGGGCTGGCTCTGGGCCTTGGGCTGGGGCGGCTGGAGTGCAACGGCCGTCGGCTATGGCGCGGCCTGGGGCCGGGTTCTGGTCCGAAGGCGGATCATTGCCGGCGTGGTGGAGCCTGCGCAGGCACGAAAGGCGGCGCGGTCGCTGATATGGGATGCGTTGCTGCCCTTTGCCGTGACGTGGGTGCATCTGGCCGTGCAGGTCGCTGGGGCGCTGTCTCGGCGGATTCGCTGGGGCGGCTACGATTATTGGGTGAAGCGTGGGCGGGTATTTCGCATGGAGGCGGTAGACAAGGCGCGGCCCTGACGAGGCTCCTGTTCGCGCTTTCCAAGCAGCGATATGAACTAAAACCCCGCCGGGAACAGATGCCGCCCCTGTTCATCGAGGCGGAGCGTCACCTTGCCCGCGACTGCGCTCATCAGCAGGGGCGCATAGAGGTGCGGGAAGAGCGCGCCGCCACGCGACGGCTCCCATTTCAGCGCATCGCCGAAAGGGGCAAGATCCATCATCAGCATCACCAGATCGTCCTGCCCGGCAAAATGCCTTGCTGCCGTCTCCGCCGCCTGATCGCGGGTGGAGAGGTGGATATAGCCGTCATCCAGATCGACCGGTGCGCCGTGAAAGACGCCGTCAGTCTTCAATTGATCGAATTGCGGGCGCGTCAGAATCTTGTAGGCGAAGAGTTCCGTCACGCTTCCGTGGCTTCCGACGCCTCGCCATGGCTTTCAGTGTCGGCCTCTTCGTCGCTTTCATCGATCCGGGCCGCGCTGACGACATGTTCGCCGTCCGCCACGTTGAAGAGGCGCACGCCCGCCGAATTGCGGCCGATGACGCGCAGGGAAGAAAGGCCCATGCGGATCAGCTTCGCCTGATCGGTGACGAGCATGAGCTGGTCCTGCCGGGTCGCCGGGAAGCTGGCCACGACCGGTCCGTTGCGGCCGATATTGTCGATATTGGTGATGCCCTGGCCACCCCGGCCGGTGCGGCGATATTCATAGGCGGAGGACAGCTTGCCATAGCCATTGGCGCAGACGGTGAGGATGAATTGTTCCTTCGCCTGCAACGCCTCGAAGCGTTCGGCCGCCATGTGCGGCGCCCCTTCCTTCTCCGCCTTCCACGGGGCGAAGCGGAGATAATCGTCGCGCTCCTCCTGATCCGTGATTCCAGCGCGATGCAGGATGGAGAGGGAAATGACCTCATCCCTGTCGGCAAGGCGGATGCCCCGGACGCCGGTGGAATTGCGGCTCTGGAATTCGCGCACATCGTCGCCGGGGAAGCGGATCGCCTTGCCCTGGCGGGTAGCGAGCAGCACGTCGTCGCTCTCGTTCAGCAGGGCGACGCCGATCAGTCGGTCGTCGGCATCCTCGCCTTCGAACTTCATGGCGATCTTGCCGTTCGAGGGGACGTTGGTGAAAGCGTCCATGCTGTTGCGGCGGACTGAGCCCTTCGCCGTCGCGAACATGACATGGAGGTTGCTCCATTCCGCCTCGTCCTCCGGCAGGGGCAGGACGGTAGAGATCGTCTCGCCCGGAGCCAGCGGCAACAGGTTCACCATCGGACGGCCGCGTGTGGCGGGGCCGCCTTCGGGCAGGCGCCAGACTTTGAGGCGGTAGACCTTGCCGATGGTGGAGAAGAACAGCACCGGCGTATGCGTGGAGGTCACGAACAATTCGGTGATGGCGTCCTCATCCTTGGTCGCCATGCCGGACCGGCCCTTGCCGCCGCGCGCCTGCGACCGGAAGCTTTCGAGCGGGGTGCGCTTGATATAGCCCTGCATGGTCACGGTGACGACCATGTCCTCGCGCTCGATCAGGTCCTCATCCTCGATGCCGTCGGCGGCGGCGGTGATTTCCGAAAGGCGCGGGGTCGCGAAGTCGCGTTCGATGATCTCGAACTCCTCGCGCATGACGGCGTAGAGCCTTACCCGATTGCCGAGGATTTCGAGATATTCGGTGATGGCGGCGGCCAGCTCGGCCAGTTCGTTGCCGATCTCGTCGCGGCCGAGCGCGGTCAGGCGATGCAGGCGCAGGTCGAGGATGGCGCGCACCTGCGTGTCCGACAGGCGGTAGGTGTCGCCGGTCGCTTCGGTCTCGATGGCTTCCACAAGACGCAGATAGGGGGCGATCTGCTCCACCGGCCATTCGCGGGCCAGCAGGGATTCGCGCGCATCGGCGGGGCTGGCGGAACCGCGGATGATGCGGACCACCTCGTCCAGATTGGTGACCGCGATGACGAGGCCCAGCAGGATATGCGCGCGGTCGCGGGCCTTGTTGAGTTCATATTTCGTGCGGCGGGTGATGACCTCTTCACGGAAGCGGATGAACGCTTCGATGATGTCGCGAAGGTTCAGGATTTCCGGGCGGCCGCCGCGAATGGCGAGCATGTTCGCGGGGAAGCTCGACTGTGCGGGCGTGTTGCGCCACAGCTGGTTCAGCACGACTTCGGGCGTCGCGTCGCGCTTCAGGTCCATGACGATGCGGACGCCTTCGCGGTTCGATTCGTCGCGGATGTCGCTGATGCCTTCGATCCGCTTGTCCTTGGCGGCTTCGGCGATCTTTTCGACAAGGCCGTTCTTGCCGACCTGATAGGGGATGGCGGTGAGCACGATGGAGCAGCGGTCGCCGCGCCCTTCCTCTATCTCATGACGCGAACGCATCATGATGGAGCCGCGCCCGGTATGATAGGCGCTGCGCGCGCCCGATTGACCCAGGATCAGCGGCGCGGTCGGGAAATCGGGGCCGGGCACGATCTGGATCAGCTCGTCCACGGTGATGCCGGGATTGTCGATATAGGCGAGACAGGCGCGGATCACTTCGCCCAGGTTATGCGGCGGGATGTTGGTCGCCATGCCGACCGCGATGCCGCCCGCGCCATTGACCAGCAGGTTGGGGAAGCGGGCGGGCAGGACCTGCGGTTCGCTCTCGGAGGCGTCGTAATTGGGCTGGAAATCGACGGTGTCCTTGTCGAGATCGTCCAGCAGCGCAGAGGTCACCTTGGCAAGGCGCGCTTCGGTGTAGCGCATGGCCGCCGGGGGATCGGGGTCCATGGAGCCGAAATTGCCCTGACCGTCGATCAACGGCACCCGCATCGACCAGTCCTGCGTCATGCGCGCCAGCGCGTCATAGATCGCGCTGTCGCCATGGGGGTGATATTTACCGATCACGTCACCGACGATGCGGGCCGACTTGCGATAGGGCTTGTTATGCTGGAAACCGCTTTCATGCGCGGAGAAGAGAATGCGGCGATGCACCGGCTTCAGGCCATCGCGCACGTCCGGCAGGGCGCGCGCCACGATGACGGACATGGCATAGTCCAGATAGCTCGTCTTCATCTCCTCGACGATGCTGACGGGGCTGATGTCCGAAGGGTCGGCGAGGGCGGTCTCGTCGGTCAAGGCGACTCTCTTTTTGGCGGGTGAATATGGTTGCGCCTGCACTAGCGGAGCGAAACAAATCTGTCACCCCTCGGGCCGTTCGATATACGGGCGGGAAAGCGCGGAATTTCGTGCGGCGATCGGAAAAAGGGAACGAAGTCGGGCGCATGACAGTTGCAAAATCCGCAGATATAGGCTTGTTCAAAGCCTGTTCACGCGCCATCCCCTATTCGGCGCACAACATGGTAGGTCGCCTGACCCCCTTCAGGCGAAAAGGAGATGAGGATCATGCGTTTCGTAACCCCGCTGGCGCTCGCGCTTGCATTGGCGTTGACCGGCGGTGCCGTGTCGGCTCCCGCTCTGGCGAAGGACAAGAAGGCGAGCGCCCCCAAGCTCAACGTGTCGCCTGATGTGCTCAAGGCTCTCCAGGTCGCGCAGGCGGCTACGGATAAGCAGGATTTCGCCGCCGCCAAGGCCGCGCTGGCGGAGGCGGACAGCAAAGCGAAGTCGAACGACGACAAATATCAGATCGGCGCGATCAAGCTGAACGCATCCATCGCTTCGAAGGATCAGGCGTTGCAGAGCGAGGCTCTGACGCAGATGCTCGATAGCGGCCTGACGCCACCGGAACAGGCCGGACAGTTCAACGCCATCGCCGCGGAAGGAGCGCTGGAAGCAAAGAATTACGATCTGGCGATCCAGCGTGCGCAGACCGCCGCTCAAGCGGGCTACAAGCCCGAAATGGTGAATGTGACGCTGGCGCAGGCCTATTTCGGCAAGGCTGGGACAACCAATCCTTCCGCCGAACCGGCTCGCGGCTTCAATCAGCAGGGATTGGCCGCTCTTAAGGCTGCGATCGACGCGAGCAAGGCCGCCGGGCAGCAGCCCCCCGCCCAATGGTATCAGATCGGCGTCGGCCGCGCCGCGGCGGCCAAGCTGCCGGAAGTGACGGATTGGGCCAAGCAGGCTTATGAAGCCGCGCCCAGTGGCGAGAATTTGCGTACGCTGGTCCGCCTGTTCCAGCAATCCAACCCCAACATCACCAATCGCGAAAATCTGGACGTGCTGCGCCTGATGGCCGCCTCGGGTGGCCTGTTGGTCGCGGGCGATTTCACCGAATATGCGGAAATGGCTTCCAAGACCGGTATTTACGGCGAGGTGAAGTCGGCCATCGACGCCGGCCGCTCCAAGGGCGTATTGAACGCCTCGCAGGGGGGCGACCTCTACCAGCAGGCCGTTTCCCGGATCGCCAGCGACAAGGGGTCGTTGGCTTCGGCCGAGGCCGATGCGCGCAAGGCGGCCAACGGCAAGATCGCGGCCGCGACCGCCGACGCCTATCTGGGCTATGGCGATTATGCCAAGGCGGCCACGATGTTCGAACTCGCCAAGCAGAAGGGCGGCGTCGACGCGGACGAGGTGAACACGCGTCTGGGCATCGCCAAGACGCTGGCGGGCGACACCGCTTCTGCAAAGACGGCGTTCCAGGCCGTGCAGGGCGGTTCGCGAAAATCCATCGCTGGGCTTTGGCTGTCCTATCTGGCCAGCAAGGGCGCTTGACCTGACGTCGGACGAGGGCCGATCCTTTCGGCCCTCGTTCCATTGCCAGGCTGTATTCAATCGAGGGGGAGGCCGGAACGGCCATGCGGAAGAATCTGAAATTTGCTTATATCTTGGCCGCTTCCTTGAGCGCGGCCATGCTGGTGACGCCCGCTTCGGCCAAGAAGAAGGATAGTGGCGGTCCCGTCGTCGAGATGTCGGAAAGCTTCCGTACCAATGTGCAGGCGGCTCAGGCGGCATTGAAATCCGGAGACGCGGCTACGGCCAGCGCGCGGATTTCCGCGCTGACGCCCGCCACCGATTTCGAGGCTTATGCGGCGGCCGGATTGCGGTTCCAGCTCGCCGTCCAGCGTCAGAATACACAGGCCGAACGGCTTGCGCTGACGGACATGTTCAAGACCAGTTCGGTTCCCAAGGCGGATGCGCCCCGGCTACGCTATGTGGCGGGCTATCTTTCCTATGTCGTCGGCAATTATGACGATGCCCTGGCACAACTCGACTATGCGCGGACGCTCGGTTATGACAATATCGACGCCAGCCTGTTGAGGGCGGACATCTATCTGCGCAAGAACAAGCCCAAGGAAGCCTGGCCTTTCGTCCAGGAAGCCATGACGCGCAAGCGGGCGTCGGGCGAGAAGATTCCCGCCGCCTGGTTCGACCGCGCCATTTCGCTGGCCTATCAGGCCGGGAACTGGGCCGATCTGGGAGCGCTCTACAGGGAAAGGCTAAGCCTTTACGGCAGCACGCGTGACTGGCGTTCGGCGCTGAGCAATTATCTGCCCGCGGTGGCGCTCGATCCGCAGATTCAGCTCGATCTTTACCGTTTGCAGGCCGCCAGTGGCTCCATGGCGAGCGAGCGCGATTATCAGGCCTATGCGCAGCTTGCCGATAAGGCGGGCTATCCAGCCGAAACCAAGGCGATCATCGAGGCGGGACGCTCAGCCGGCAAGCTGATGCCGTCCCAGACCGTCACCGCGCAGTTGCTGAAATCCGCCACGCCCAAGGCGACAAAGGAAATGGCCGGATTGCCAGCGGTCGTGAAGAAGGCCTCGTCGGCAAGCAACGGCACATCGGCCCTGGCTGCGGCGGATACCTATTTCTCCCTCGCGCAATATCCCAAGGCGGCTGAACTGTACAAGCTTGCCCTGACCAAAGGCGGAATCAACGACGATCAGGCCAATGCGCGGCTGGGCATCGCCCTGGCACGGTCGGGCGATCTGGCCGGCGCCAAGACGGCCCTTGCGAACGTGAAGGGCAATTGGAGCAATGTGGCAGGCTTCTGGTCCATCTGGATCGAGGAGCAAAATCAGAAAACGGCGCAGAACCCCACGGTACCTGCCTCCTCGACCAGCAGTTGAACTCCGCCCGGAATCCTGCCTGCGCTGCCTTCGAAGGAACCTGAACAGGGCGGCCCCTACCCTAAACGGGCAGGGGAACGCCCGGCAGGTTCTTGGCGGTCCGGATGGTGAGCGAGGTTTTCACGCTCACCACATTGGGGGCGGGCGTCAGTTTCGACGTAAGGAATTGCTGAAAGCTCTGAAGGTCTTTCGCCACGACCTTGAGAATGAAGTCGATTTCTCCGTTCAGCATATGACATTCGCGCACTTCGGGCAGGGTCGCGATATGATCCTCGAAGGCCTTCAGGTCGGCTTCTGCCTGACTGCGCAGGCTCACCATCGCGAAAACGGTGATCATATAGCCGAGCATCGCCGGGTCGACGACCGCATGATAGGAGGTAATGGCCCCCGCTTCCTCCAGCGCACGCACGCGGCGCAGGCAGGGAGGCGCGGTCAGTCCCACTTTCCGGGCGAGTTCGACATTGGTCATCCTGCCCTCCCTCTGCAATTCCCCCAGAATTTGCAGATCGATGTCGTCGATATTCGGGCTCGCCATTATCCTGATTATTTCCTTACATGGTTCTTGCGCGCCATCATAATAATGTTTCAGGACAATGCAATTGTCCCACAATGCTACGATGGTTCTGAAAGGCGTTCGACCCCCTTTCGTTTGGCTCGTGGAGGGCTTATCCATGGATCAAACAGATGGTCGCATTTTTTGACGCTGGCCGTGCGAAAGAGGGTTCGGGTGCGTTTCAACGATGTCATGCAGACGGTGCTGTCCGCTGAAAGCAGAAGCGGTCCAGGAGCGGTGACGCTCTGGCGCCAATGCGTGGATCTGCTGGCCCAGCACGATCGGGCCGAGCGTCCCATGTCCGGGGAAGACCGGGCCGCGCTGCTCGACCGGCTGACGAATCTACGCACCCAATTGTCCGAAGCGCAACGTATCGCGACGGTGGTGGAACTGGGATCGCGGCTTTCCTCGCCTGCCTTGGTGGAATTTTTCGCCCATGACCGGCCTTCGATCGCCGCGGCGGCCATTGCCCGCGCGCGGCTTTCGGATGACGGTTGGGCCTCCCTGCTGTCACGCCTCACCCCTACGGCGCGCGGCGTTCTGCGCGGACGCCGGGACATCGGCCCGGAAACGCGCCGAGCCTTGGAAGCCTTTGGGCCGGCTGACCTGGTGCTCACCACGGAACGGGACGACGCCTTCCCGGCGGAGGCCATGCTGCTGACGCCGGACATGGCCCTTGGCAAAGCATCTCCCGATGAGGATGCACATCCGGCCGAGGGCAAAAGCCAGATTCGCAATCTGGTCGACCGGATCCAGCGGTTCACAAGGACCAAGCGCCATTCCGCTCCGCCGGAGGAGCCGCGGCAATCCCCCGAAACCACGATACGCTCCTTCGCGTTCGAAACCGATGCCCATGGTGCGATCATATGGGTGGATCAAAAACCTCGCGCTGCGCTCATCGGCCTTTCGCTGAACGAAGCGGCGCTGGACGGCGGCAGTGGCCCTGATGGGCATGTGGCCGGTGCATTCGCACGGCGCAGCGGGTTTCGCCATGGTCGGTATCAGATCGTCGGTGGCGCGCTTGCGGGGGAATGGCGGATGTCGGCCACACCCTTTTTCGATCCCCGGTCGGGGCGGTTTCAGGGCTATCGGGGGCAGGCGCGCCGCCCCTATATCCATGAGGTCGCGATTCCATCTGATGCGGCATCGGCTTCGGTCGCGGGATTCCCGGCCGACTCCTTGCGTCAGCTCGTTCATGAACTGCGGACGCCGCTCAATGCTATCCTTGGCTTTGCGGAGATCATCGAGCAGGAGCTTTTCGGAGCCGCCGGTCCCCATTATCGCGACATGGCAGGCAAGATCGCCGTCGATGCCCGGCATCTCCTGGCCGCGTTCGATGAACTCGATTTGGCTGCCAAGGCGCACCAGGGCGACGGGCCGATCACGCCCCACGCGGTCGACCCCGCGCTGTTGATCACGCAGGTGGTGGCGCGTTTTTCCGATCAAACTCGGGAAGCCGGTTCTCGCGTCGACATTCGCATGTCGCCCGGCCTTCCCGCGGTTCGGATCGATCCGGTCCAGGCGGAGAGGATGGTGCAGCATCTCCTGCGGACCTTGGTTTCCGTCACGCCGCCGGGGGACAACTTGACAGGTTCCTGCTGGTTTCAGCCCGATGGCGGAGCGGGGCGTGTAATGCTGGTCTTCAACCGGCCTTCCTCGCTGAGGGGCATGGAGGAGAAGGAACTGCTGGATCCCGGCTATACGGCGGAGGGAGATTGGGCAGATGGCCCATTGCTCGGCCTTGGTTTTTCGCTTCGATTGATCCGCAGCCTTGCGGCGGGATGCGGCGCCGCGCTGGAAATCGAATCGGAACGGATTCTCCTGTCGGTGCCTGCACTCCTCCAGACCGAAGGGCAGGCCGAACAGGGGTAGCGGCGAAACCCTATCGCAACCATTGCGCGATAGAAGGGGGCTATGACCATGGCTTCCCATGATGGCAATCTGCTGCTTCCCCCTCGGCCGGAAGACATGATTTCGCTCAATGCCGATTTCGGTACGCGTTTCATGCTTTTCGTCGATACGGAAGAGGAATTTGACTGGAACGCGCCTTTCAGCCGCACGGGGCACCGCGTGTCTGCATGGAAAGGCATGGCGCGTGGCCAGGCCTATTTCGCGGCGGCGGGGATACAGCCGATCTATGTGACGGATTATCCCGTGATCGATGATGATCGGGCCGCCGCGATGATGGGACAATGGGTCTCCGATCGGGCTGCGGACATCGGCGCTCACCTGCATCCATGGGTCAACCCGCCCCATGTGGAGGAGGTATCGGACGCGAACAGCTATGCCGGATCGCTGCCCGAAGCGGTGGAGCAGGCGAAGCTCGAAGCCCTGTGCCAAAGGATAGCCGCGCGTTTCGGGGAAAGACCCATCGCCTATCGGGCGGGCCGTTACGGCGTGGGCAGCAACACCGCCCGTCTGCTGGAAGAAGCCGGTTTCATCGTCGATAGCTCGGTTCGGAGCAGGTTCGACTACAGTGCCCAATATGGACCTGATTTTCAGGGCTTGCCCGTGCATCCCTATTGGGCTGGTCCTGACAGGACATTGATCGAACTGCCCCTGTCGACCGCCTTTATCGGCCTGCTGAGAGGGGGAGGGGAACGCCTTTACCGGGCATCGCAAGCCATGGGGCCGCTTTCAGCCGTGTTCTCGCGCGGCGGCTTGCTCAGCCGGATTCCGCTGACGCCCGAAGGGGTGCCCGTGACCGCGGCCCTGATGGCGATCGACGCCTTGATCGATGAAGGGGTGCCGGTTCTGAACTTCAGCTTTCATTCCCCGACACTGGAGCCCGGCCACACGCCCTACGTCCGGAACGCGAAGGATATGGATGCCTTCTACAGATGGTGGGACATCGTGCTCGACCATCTGTCTCGCCGTGGCGTCCGCCACGTGCGGCTGGATGAATTGGTGCGAAGCGTTTCAACGAGCGGGCGGGCTTGCAAAGCGGCCTGATGCCCCTTATCGCCCGCTTCAGGTGGGGCCTGTAGCTCAATGGTTAGAGCTGGCCGCTCATAACGGCTAGGTTGCGGGTTCGAGTCCTGCCGGGCCCACCATCTATCTCCAAATCCTTCCCCCAACTTCCGGTCCAGCGTCAGCCGTTCGCTGCCGTTGCGCGGAATAGGATGGGCCTTACCCCGCAAGATTTGGCGGCGGCGGTCGTAATTTTAGGCGCCGTTCACCGGCAAAGGGAATTTTCCACCTCCGTCATGCGTAGACATGGGAAGAAAGGAAGGTGTCCGGGCTGCCGCGAAAAGGGCAGTCGTTCGTTATTTGAGAATGAAACATGACATTCCCCCTCATTCAAGCCGCAGCAGCCAGCGTGCGTATCGGCAAGATGGGCGCCGCGATAACGAGATTCTCTTCCTGTTCATCGGTGGCGTGCATCAGGTCCTGCACCTAGCCCCCGTTGCCGCGGCCACGGCGCGGCTTTATCCGGACGTTCAGGTGACTTGCCTGCACCGCGACCGTGAAACGGGCCAGATGTTGACCGAGGTCCGTCGTTCCATGCGCGCGGAGGGGATGAAGATCGCGCCATCGCCGCCACCCACATGGAGCAGGACGGTAGGACGCTGGTTCCGTCGGCCCGCTATCGAGAAACTGCCGCTATTATACAGGATCGCGCGGCGCCACCACAATGCCCGCGCCGTTGTGGTTCCGGAGCGCACCTCCACCAAACTTCGGAAAATGGGGATGGCCGATGCCAGTCTCATCCATTTTCGTCATGGCGCGGGGGACCGGGCACCTCGGTCTGAACACCGGCTCAAAGCATTCGACCTCATTGTCGTGCCGGGGAAAAAGGATGTCGATCGCGCGGTCCGGGAGCAGAATATAGACCGAAGCCGCTTGCGCCAATGCGGCTATGTCAAGCTCGACTATCTCGCCCGAACCCGGAGGAAAGAATATCCGCGTCTCTTCGCCGATGGGCGGCGACCGGTTGTTCTCTATAACCCACATTTCGATCCGAAAATTTCATCCTGGCGGGACGCGCAAAGGTTGATCGAGATATTTGCCGGTCAGGATCACTATAATCTGATCGTGGCGCCCCATATTCGCATCAGCGAAGGGATGACGGCTCATGAAATGGCTGAATGGCATGCATTGGCCGTGCCCGGTCGGATCATCATAGACTTTCATTCGCGCAAGATGGTTGACATGAGCTATGTGTTGGCATCCGACATATATCTGGGCGACGTATCCAGCCAGCTTTATGAGTTCCTGCATGAGCCCCGGCCAGTTGCCTTTCTGAACAGTCATCAGGTGCATTGGGCTGACGATCCCCGTTATGCGGGATGGCGGCTGGGATCGGTGGCGACCGATGCCGATAATATTCTCGACACCATCCATCAGGCCGTCATGGAACATCCCGGACGGATCGAGGATCAGGAAGCCGCCGTCGACAACGCTTTCGGCGATTGGCGCGGAGCGAGCGTGAGAGGCGCCGAGGCTATCGGCACGTTTCTGGGACTTTGATGCGCTAATCACTCACCTTCGCTTCGAAGGCTAAGCGGCTGTTCTCACGTCAACTCTACGCGGGCATGCGTTCCTCGTTATCGGCTTATCGCTTGATGCGAGCCCGCGTGCGCCGAAATGGTCGGGGAGACAGGATTCGAACCTGCGACATCCTGCTCCCAAAGCAGGCGCGCTACCAGACTGCGCTACTCCCCGACATCGTCGAGCGCCTTAGCGGCGAAGTCTCCATCCCGTCAATCGCCCTTTGCAACGGAATGAGGCGGTGTACCATAGCTGGAAATAACCCGGCATACAAAAAGGGCAGGCCGCATCGGCGGCCCGCCCTTCCTGTTTTCACCAAAGCGAAAATTACAGCGTGTTCGCGGCGTTGTTCGCGGCGTTCGCAGCGTTGTCGGCAGCATTCGCGGCGTTGTCGGCAGCATTCACAGCGTTCTCAACGACGTTTTCGACAACAGCGTTCGAAGCGTTCGCGGTCTCGTTGGCCGGCTTCTCACCGCAAGCGGCGAGGGCCATCAGGCCGGCCGAAGCGAAAACAACAGCGATCTTCTTCATTGTGTACGGCTCCCATAGCAATATGCCGCGTCAGGCACGTTACATAAGTGGCCCTACGCGAGCGACCCGCATTAACGTGTGCGTTGCACAAATCAATGCTTTTCTGTGTCGGTGAAGCGGCTGAATCACGCGACGGAACGTTGTCTACTATAAAAGTTCACATAATTCCCACCCTTTTATGAGAGCATCGGGAAGAGGAATCGCCTGTTCGAACATGGCGGCGGGGGGAGGGCATTTTCATCAACCACAGGCTTTTCTTCCTGATGGAGAAGAGCGCGCATTTGCCAATGGGCGCTCCGTTCGCTAACCGGCGTGCAGAAATCCTGCCAAGCATATCGAAAGAGATTGTCCCGATGGCCGTCCAGTACAGCTTCGTCATGAAGGGCCTTACAAAAACCTTCCCCGGCGCCAACAAGCCGGTGTTCAACAACATCCACCTGCAGTTCCTGCCCGGCACGAAGATCGCCATCATCGGCGTCAACGGCGCGGGCAAATCCACCCTGATGAAAGTAATGGCCGGTCTGGACACCGACTTTCAGGGAGAGGCCTGGGCCGCCGAAGGCATCAAGGTCGGCTATCTGGCGCAGGAACCGCAGCTCGACAATTCAAAGACCGTTATCGAGAATGTGAAGGACGGCGTTCGCGGCGTGGCCGACATGATCGACCGCTTCAATGAAATCAGCATGATCATGGGCGATCCGCCCGAGGACGTCGATTTTGACGCGCTGATGGCCGAGATGGGCGAGCTTCAGGAAAAGATTGACGCAGTCGATGGCTGGACGCTTGACAACCAGCTTGAGATTGCCATGGAGGCGCTGCGTTGCCCTCCCGGCGACTGGTCCGTGGAAAATCTCTCGGGGGGTGAAAAGCGCCGCATCGCTCTCTGCCGCCTGCTGCTCGAGAAGCCCGATATTCTGTTGCTCGACGAACCGACCAACCATCTCGACGCGGAAAGCGTGCAGTGGCTGGAACAGCATCTCATCAACTATACCGGCAACGTCATCCTCGTCACCCACGACCGTTATTTCCTGGATAATGTTGTGGGCTGGGTGCTGGAATTGGACCGTGGCCGGGGTATCCCTTTCGAGGGCAACTACTCCAACTGGCTGGAGGCCAAGGCCAAACGCATGGAGCAGGAGGATCGCGAGGAAGCGGGCCGCCAGAAGGCGATCAAGGAGGAGTTGGAATGGATTCGCCAATCTCCCAAGGCGCGGCAGACCAAATCCAAGGCGCGTATCCGGGCATTCGACGAACTGGTGGAAAAGCAGAATGAGCGGGCGCCCGGCAAGGCGCAGATCGTTATCCAGACGCCCGAACGCCTGGGCGGCAAGGTGATCGAGGCCAAGGGGCTGACCAAATCCTATGGCGACAAGCTGCTGTTCGAGGATCTGAATTTCATCCTGCCCCCTGGCGGCATCGTGGGCGTGATCGGACCGAACGGCGCGGGTAAATCGACGCTGTTCCGCCTCATCACCGGACAGGAGCAGCCCGATTCCGGCTCCATCGAAGTCGGGCCGACGGTGAAGCTGGGCTATGTCGATCAGAGCCGCGATGCACTGAATCCCGATCACAATGTCTGGCAGGAGATTTCCGGCGGCCATGACCTGATGTCCATTGGCAAGCATGAAATCCAGACACGGGCCTATGTCGGCGCGTTCAACTTCAAAGGATCGGACCAGCAGAAGAAGGTCGGCCAGCTTTCCGGCGGTGAACGCAACCGCGTCCACATGGCCAAGATGCTGAAGGAGGGCGGCAACGTCCTGCTGCTCGACGAACCGACCAATGACCTTGATGTCGAAACGCTGCGCGCTCTGGAAGATGCTCTGGAGAATTTCGCGGGGTGCGCCGTGGTCATCAGCCACGATCGCTTCTTCCTCGACCGTCTGGCGACGCACATCCTTGCCTTTGAAGGCGACAGTCATGTCGAATGGTTCGAAGGCAATTTCGAAATGTATGAGGAAGACAAGCGCCGCCGCCTGGGCGATGCGGCTGACCGTCCGACACGGCTGGCTTATAAGAAGCTGACGCGCTGAACCGTCACGCTCCAGTGGAAGGACGCTGCCCATCCCGCCAGCGCTACTCAGCGACGGCAGGTTGGGAGGCGAGGGCGGTTGGCTGCGATTCTTAACCCACGCCTCATGGTCGATGAGTTCGCTGGCTCCAATTATTGAGCGCGCGGCTCGACACCGCCGTTCAATAACGCGGGTGATGCTCCCGAACTGGCCAGAACTGCCTCTCTTCTAAATTGCGCCTACACGCCAGATAGTTCGATAATATATATTATGTTAAATATCTATGCAGTAGCAGCTGCGGCTATGGCGTGCATCCGCGCTCAGTCTTCCAATATACGGCTATGCTTCGCCGTATCCCGCATCCGGATATAGACCACCAGCGAGATCGCGATCATCACGCTCACATAGATGTAGAATATATTCTCCATGTCGTTGCGCTTGAACCAGAGCGCAACGAATTCCGCCGTGCCGCCGAACAGCGTGTTGGCGAGCGCGTAAGGCAAAGCGACCCCCAACGCGCGGATATGCGCCGGGAAAAGCTCTGCCTTCACCACGGCGTTGATCGACGTATAGCCGCTGACGATGATGAGGCCGGCCATCACCAGCATGGCGGCCATCCATGGATCGCTCGTCCGGGCCAGAGTGGCGAAGATGGGATAGGTGCAGGTCACGCCCAGCACGCCAAAGCCGATCATCAGGGGCTTTCGTCCGATCCTGTCCGACAAGGCGCCGGCAAGAGGCTGGATCAGCATGAAGAAAAACAGGGTGATTCCATTGATCTGGGACGCCGTTTCCCGGCTCATGCCGCTCGTGTTGACCAGGAATTTCTGCATATAGATGGAATAGGCATAGAAGGCGATCGTCCCGCCCGCCGTCAGGAACATCACCGTCAACGTCTCGCGGGGATGACGCAGCAGCAACTCCCCCAGACCGGATCGGGGCGCGCCTTCCGCCTGCGCGACGGCGTAGCTTTGCGTTTCCGCAAGCCCACGCCTCAACCAGAATACGATGACGGCCAGCGCCCCGCCGATGGCGAAGGGAATACGCCAGCCCCACGCATCCAGCTGCGCCTCGGTCAATATCTGCTGCAATATCAGCAGGACGCAGATCGCGGTGAGTTGTCCGGCGATCAGGGTCACATATTGAAAGCTGGAGAAGAATCCCCTGCGGCTCCTGCCCGCCATCTCCGAAAGATAGGTGGCGCTGGCGCCATATTCGCCGCCGACCGATAGGCCCTGCATCAATCGGGACAGCACCAGCAGCAGCGGTGCGGCCACCCCGATGCTCTCATAACCGGGCGTCACCGCGATGAGCAGCGATCCCGCGCACATCAGCGCCACGGACAGGGTCAGCCCGCTCTTGCGGCCGTGGCGGTCCGCATAAATGCCCATGAGCCACGCCCCGATCGGACGCATCAGGAAACCGACGGCGAATATTCCCGCCGCGCTCAGAAGCTGCGCGGTCCGGTCCTCGCTCGGGAAGAAATGCGGCGCGAAGTACAGCGTGAAGGCGGCATAGGCATACCAGTCATACCATTCGACCAGATTGCCTGCCGAACCGCCGATGATGGCCTTCAGCCTTTGCCGCTGATCGGGCGCGGCCGTCACGGCGTCAGCACCATCTCGCCATTTTCCACGCCCCAGCTTTTGAGGCGGGACAGCATGTTCATCCCGATGACGTTCACATCGCCAAAGGCGGGCGAGACGACGATCTCCAGATCGCTTGTCCGGACCGGGCCGATCGCCAGCGTCGCAATCCGCGATCGCTGCGCTTCCACGCGGCCATTGGCGGTGACCATGATGACGGTTGGCTGCGCGGGATCGATGTTGAGCGCCGCCGCCTTGGCCGCGGTTTCCGACAAGGCCGTGACGCTCGCGCCGCTATCGATCAGGAAACGCACCGGGGTGCCGTTGACCGCGCCTTCCACCCAATAATGCCCATCGGAGGAGACGGGTATGCGGATATGGGAGCCCTCGATCTGCGCCTTGGGCGTGGCGGCGGGCTCCACCGCTGAGGATGGCGCATCGACCGCCCGCAGGAAAAGCCCGGATATCTGCGCCAGGCTGAACAGCATCATCAAGATAGCGAAGATCGCCACCCACAAAAGCGCCATCCGCATCATGCCGCCAAGGGGTATCCGCCGTGTCAGAAGAGCGGAACCGACAAGGACGAGGGCGAGCAGATACCATATGCTCGACATGGCCTGATCCGTTCCCACATCCATCAGGATGCCCCCTGCTCCAATTCCACGACCATGCCGTCATAGCCGGGCTCGACGCCATCCGGCAGCGTCCGGGACAAGGTCGCATAATCCATGCTATTGTCCATATGCGTCAGGATTGCCCGCCCAGGCTGGGTCATGGCAACACCTTCCAGCGTCAGCGCCAGATGGGCATGGGTGGGATGCGGCCTCGCCCGCAAGGCATCCACGACCCAGATGTCCAGCCGGTCGAACAGCGCCAGCATCTCCGGCGTCAGTTCATGGAAATCCGTGGCATAGCCGATGGAGCGTCCACCATGGGTGAAGCGGAACCCCGTCGACATGATATCGCCATGCGGTTGATCGACGCAGCCTATCTCGATGTCGCCAATGGCAAGATGATCGGGCAGCACATGGGACTCGACGATGGGAGGATATCCCCCCTTCCCTTCAAAGGCATAGCCAAAGCGCCTGCGGAGCGCCCTCAATGTTTCGGCGCGGGCGTAGGCGGGCACGGGACTGCCCCGATGATGAAATACCTGCCGCAGATCGTCGAAGCCATGGCAATGGTCCGCATGATCGTGCGTCCACAACACCGCATCCAGATGCGTCACGTCAGCGGCCAGCAACTGCGTGCGCAAATCCGGCGAGGTGTCGATCAGAAGGCGCGTGGTCGGGCTTTCGACCAGGATGGAAACGCGCGTCCGATAATTTCGCGGCTCATCGGGGTCGCAGGCGCCCCAATCATTGCCGATGCGGGGAACACCCGACGACGTGCCGCAACCCAATATGGTGAGCCTGAAACTCATGTTGACGGGCTTTGGCCGACCTTGCGGAAAAGCGTCCGAAAATTCGCCGAAGTCGCTTTTGCCAGCTCCTCACCGCTTTCATTCCTTAACCGGGCGAGGAACCGCGCCGTGTCGGCAACATAAGCAGGCTCGCAGGGCTTGCCCCGATGCGGCACGGGCGCGAGGAAAGGCGAATCCGTCTCTATCAGAAGGCGGTCCAGCGGCAGCCGGGCCGCCGTTTCCTGAAGGTCGCGGGCGTTCTTGAAGGTCACGATACCCGAAATGCTGATGTAGAAGCCCAGTTCCAATGCCGCATCGGCAAAGTCCCCGCTGGCGGTGAAGCAATGGATGACCCCGCCATAGGGCCCTTTCCCCATTTCCTCCCGCATGATCGCCAGCGTGTCTTCCTCCGCATCGCGCGTATGGACGATCAGTGGCAGCCCCGTTTCGCGGGATGCGGCGATATGGGCGCGGAAGCTCTTCTGCTGACGCTCGCGGTCGCTATGGTCGTAATAATAGTCGAGGCCGGTTTCCCCTATGCCGACGACGCGAGGATGCGCGGCCCGCTCGACCAGCTTGGCGGTGTCGACATGCGGATGCTCATCGGCTTCGTGCGGATGGATGCCCACCGTGGCCCAGACGTCGGGCGCCCGAAGCGCCGTGCCCAGAACATCGTCCCATTCGCTCTCCCGCGTCGCGATATTGAGCATCAGGTCGACGCCCGCTGCCCTCGCACGTTCAAGCACATTCTGCTGATCTTCGATCAACCCCTTGTAATTCAGGTGGCAATGGCTGTCGATCAGCATGGCGTCAGGCGTCCGCTTCCGTCAGTTCCAAACGGGGGAATAGCGGCCTGGGAGGGGCCAGCGTAAAGCCCGAAGCACGCAGGGCCGCATACCAATCGGTCCCGATCGCATCATAATCGCGTCGGTTCTCGTCCAGGCCCATCTGCTCCAGCAGGGCCGATGCGCTCGCCGGAATGACGGGCTGGATCATGATGGCAAGGTGGGCGATGGCTTCATAAAGCGTGGCGAGAACGGCTTCCATCCGCGACGGATCGGTCTTCCGCAAAGCCCATGGCGCCTGCGCGTCGATATAGGCATTGCAAGCGAAGACGGCGCGCATCCACGCCTCGATCGCCACCGACGGCGCGAGATCGGCCATAGCTTTCTTAAAAATATCAGTGGCTTCCGATATGGACCTCAGAAGTTCCTTATCTTCATCCGACGGCGCTGGTTCCGGCAGCCGGCCATCGAGATTCTTCGCAATGAAACTCAACGTCCGCTGGGCGAGATTGCCGAAGCTATTGGCGAGGTCGCTGTTGGAGCGCGCGACAATGGCCTCCGCGCTATAGCTGCCGTCATTGCCGAATGTGACTTCGGACAGCAGGAAATAACGCAGCTGATCGACGCCGAAACGTTCCGCCAGTTCCATCGGGTCCGCGACATTGCCCAGCGATTTCGACATCTTTTCCCCCCGGTTGAGAAGAAAGCCGTGGCCGAACACCTGCCTGGGCAGGGGAATCTTCGCGCTCATCAGGAAGGCCGGCCAATAAACCGTATGAAAACGCACGATATCCTTGCCGATGATATGCGTTATATCGCCGCCTTCGGACCAGTAGCGCGCCATGCGCCCGGCATCGTCCGGATAGCCGCACCCGGTCAGATAGTTGGTCAGCGCATCCACCCACACATACATGACATGCCCGTCGCTACCCGGAACCTTCACGCCCCAATCGAAGCTGGTGCGTGAAATGGAAAGATCGGACAGACCGCCCTCCACGAAGCGCATGATCTCGTTACGGCGGCTGTCAGGCTGAATGAAATCGGGCTGGCTGTCATAAAGGTCGAGCAGTTTCTGCTGATAGGCGGACAGGCGGAAGAACCAGCTTTCCTCCACGGTCCATTCGACGGGCGTGCCCTGCGGCGAGAGTTTCTGCCCCCCCTCTCCCTCACTCAATTCCTTCTCGTCGTAAAAGGCTTCGTCGCGAACCGAATACCAACCTTCATAGCGGCCAAGATAAAGGTCGCCATTGGCCTCCATCGCCTGCCAGATGGCCTGGCTGGCGCGGTGATGGTCCGGCTCGCTGGTGCGGATGAAGCGATCATAGCTGATATTCAGCCTGTCGTTCATATCCTTGAAATATCCTGACATTTCGTTCGCCAGGTCGCGCGGCTCCATGCCGCGGCCGCGCGCCGTCTGGGCCATTTTCAGGCCATGCTCGTCCGTGCCTGTCTGAAAGAAGACGTCGCGGCCCATCATCCGCTGGAACCGGGCGATCGCGTCGGTGGCGATCACCTCATAGGCATGGCCGATATGGGGGCGGCCATTGGGATAGCTGATGGCGGTGGTGATGGTATAGGGCTGCGACATGCGCCTTCCCTAGCGAGTGTTGCCCGTCGCGGAAAGCCCGCTTTTCCGCTCCGCGCGTCAGCGTCCCCCGGATGCGAGGGACGCGACATGCCCCGCAATCTCGAAAACCACGGCGCCCGGTTCCAGCGACAGGATCACCGCCCCGCCCGCCAGATGCCGGGCCGCTTCCCAATGATCCAGCGCCTTGCCCAAAGCCGCCCCTTCCCGCCCCCGCGCCGCCTGGGCGATGAACGCGGGCGCTCGTTCGAGAAAAGCCTCATATCGCGGACGGGCGGCCTTGCCGGACAGCATCTTCGCGAGCGCCAGACGCTGCCGATTGTCCCCGTCGCCCTGAACGGCGATGGAGCGCAATATGTCCTCGATCTCGTCCAGGTTGAGCCCGGCATAGCGCAATGCCCTGCCCGGCGATCCTTCGCCCACGGCAAGGAGGGTTTCGATCTCCTCGGGCTTGGGCCTGGCATCCGACCGGGATAGCGCCACCCGCATCATCTCGTCGCTGAGCGGATCGAAGCGCAAGGTGCGGCAGCGGGATCGAATGGTCGGCAACAGCCGTCCCGGCGCATGGGAAACCAGCAGGAACAGCATATCGGCCGGCGGTTCCTCCAGATTCTTGAGCAGGGCGTTCGCCGCGCTCCGTTCCAGATCGTCGGCGCTGTCGATGACGACGACGCGGCGCGCCGACAGCGAGGGCGCGGACTGGATCAGCCGCTGAAGCCCGCGTATCTGATCCACGCTGATATTGCGTGCGAGGGCGCCGTCCTTTTCGAGCAGCGCCAGTTCGGCATAGTCCGGATGCGCATGGGCTTCCAGCAAAGCCCGGATGGGATGCTCCTCCGGAACGTCGAACTCCTGCCCGTCGATGGGCGGCCCGGCGGCTTCCGCCAGCAGCCGCATGGCCATGGCCCGCGCGAAGCGAGCTTTGCCGATGCCGCTCGGCCCCGACAATATCCACGCATGATGCATCCGCCCGCCCCTCGCCGCCTCCAGCAGCAAGCGGGCCTGCGCGTCATGGCCAAGGGGGAATGTCATGGCAACAGGTCGTCCAGTCCCTCAAGCAGGCGCGCCGTTACCGCCTGCGCATCACCGGATGCGTCAATGGCGCGAACACGGTCCCCCTCCATCGCGGCGAAGCGGCTGAACATTTGGGTCACCCGGTGATGGAATGCGCTGTCGCGTCCCCCGATGCGGTCGCTGTCGCCGCCGTCGCGAATATGAGCGCGGCTTTCGGCCTCCGCGTCCGGCAATGTCAGCACGAAAGTGCGATCGGGCATGAAACCGCCGCTGCCGATGCGGTGCAGCGTCAATATGTCCTCGTCCGTCAATTCGCCCATGCCCTGATAGGCCCGGCTGCTGTCGAGAAAGCGATCCGACACCACCCACGCGCCACGTTGCAGCGCCGGCCGAATGGTCCTTTCCACATGATCCGTCCGCGCCGCCGCGAACAGCAAGGCTTCAGCCCGCGGCGACCAGCGATCCGCGCTTCCCGTCAGCACCAGGTCGCGAATAGCCTCCGCGCCGGGACTTCCGCCCGGCTCGCGCGTTTCCACGACCTCCAGCCCGCGCGCGCGCAGGGCCGCCGCCAGCGCGCGCAACTGGGTCGATTTGCCTGCGCCCTCGCCGCCTTCCAGCGTAATGAAACGCGCAGCTGTCACCCGAACAGCGATTTCAGGCCGTTCCAGAGCCGTCCGAAGATGCCTGCCTCACTCACATCCTCGCCCGCGACCAGCGGCATGATCTGCGGCGGCGTGTCCGGCGTCGAAACGATAAGCTCGGCGATCCTGTCGCCCTTCCTGATCGGCGCCTTGATCGGCCCTGTATAGGCCACCTTCACGTTGATGTTGGTGGAAGCGGTGCGCGGCAGCGTCACGGCCATGTTCTGCGGCGCCACCAGGGGAACGCTGGTCGCGCTTCCCAACTGGACTTCGGCGGTTTCGACGGTCTGGCCCTGCTTGAAAAGCGGCTGCGCCTTCCATGCCTTGAAGCCCCAATCCATGAACCGGACGGATTCGGCGATCCGGCCATTATAGGTCGGCAGCCCGGCGACGACCATGACAAGGCGTCGCCCGTCCTGCTCGGCCGATCCCGTAAAGCCGAATCCGGCTTCCTGCGTATGCCCGGTCTTGAGGCCGTCCGCCCCCGCGACCTTCCCCAATATCGGATTGCGGTTGCCCTGCTCTATATCCCGGCCACCCATGGTCTTGCCCCAGGTGAAGGATCTGGTCGCGTAGAACTTCTTGTAAAGGTCCGGCGTTTCCTCGATCGTGGCCTGCGCCAGCTTCGCCAGATCCTCGGCCGTCACATAGGTGACGCCTTCGTCCGGCCAGCCATTGCTGGTCCCGAAATGGCTGTTCTTGAGGCCCAGACGAGCCCCTTCCTGATTCATCAGGGCGACGAAAGCCTGCTCCGTGCCGGCAATACCCTCCGCCAGCACGACGCAGGCGTCATTGCCCGAAAGCGTCACGATACCGTGCAGCAGGTCTTCCACCGACACCTGCTCTCCCGCGGACAGGAACATGGTGGAACCGGCCTGCGGACCATGCCACTGCTTCCACGTCTCGGGCCGCACCGTGAACTTGGTATCGAGCTTCAACTCGCCCTTCTGGATCAGGCGAAAGGCGACGTGCGCCGTCATCATCTTCGCCATGGACGCAGGCGGAATCCGCGTTTCCCCGCCCTTGTCATAGAGGACGGCGCCCGACGACAGATCCTTCAGATAAGCGATCGGTGCTTCGCTGGTATAAGGCGGCGCGGCCGCGGTCAGAGGTGAAGCGAGCAGGCCGACGAAAAGGATCGCTGCGACGGATTTGTTCATGAAGCTGCCTTCGCTGGGATGGAATCAAAGGGGGGAATGGCGGACATCATTAGCCATGATCGGCGCGTTCTCAAAGCCCTGCGCGGGCCGGGTCATTGCCGGACCGCATCCGCCAGCAAGCCAACTGACAGGGCATAGAAATTCGAACAGTTATAATCCAGGATCGCCCGGTAATTGCTGGTCAACAGATAGGCCGTCTTTCCCGGGCCATCGGGTTCCAGCAGCGTCGCCATCACATGATCGGCCGGCCAACCGGCCCTCGACGGGACGATCCCCATGCGCCGCCATTCCGCCATGCTGAGCCATCGGCTATGCCTGTTGAACACGCGGGGGCAACGGGCCGGCGCCGTCCGCGCCGCGACCGCCGCACGATTGAAGCCTGCCGGTACGGACACCGCCACGCCCCAGGGCTGGCCCTTGCGCCATCCCGCATGCACGAAATAATTGGCGATGGAAGCCAGCGCATCGGCTTCGCTGCTCCAGATGTCCGCCTTGCCGTCGCCGTCGCCGTCCTTGGCCAGCCGCAGATAGACCGACGGCAGGAATTGGGGATAGCCCGTGGCGCCCGCCCAGCTGCCGACCAGGCGGCTGCGCGGCACGCCATTGTCCAGCATCTTCAATGTCGCCAGCAATTCTGGCTCGAACAGGGTGCGCCGCCGCCCCTCCCATGCCAGCGTCGCGAGCGAACGGATCAGGTCGAAGTCGCCGGTATAGGAACCATAGTTGGTTTCATGGCCATAGATCGCGACCATGATCTCTTCGGGCACGCCCGTCTCGGCCTCGATGCGCGCAAGACGGGCGCGGTTGGCTTGATAAGCGATGCGTCCCCGGTTGATCCGCGCGGCATCCACATGCTTCACGCGATATGGCTCAAAGGCCGGAATCGGGGAATAGGCGCCGCCGCCGGGCTGATTCTGGTCCAGTTGCACCACGCGGGGATTAGGCGTGAGGGTCGAGAACACACCCGACAATGTTCCGTCGCGAATACCCATGGCACGCGCCTTCGGACGCAAGCTTTCGAGATAGGCGCGAAACGCCGTATCGTCCTGACCTTGGGCGGCGGCTGGCGCTACGGTCGGGCCAACGGCCATGACGGCTAAGCCGATGATAAGTGAAAGGATGGACGGACGCATCAGAATCTCCCTGCCCCTTTTCTGGCACAGGGAAGGCATCAGGTGAATCCCCTTATTACCCCATCGGGACAAAGCGTGGTCGCGCAGCCGCTTTTTGCGCTTGGCAATCGCGCCACGTCCGCTAGGAAGCGAGCCACGGACAGGTCGCCGAGTGGTTTAAGGCAGCGGTCTTGAAAGCTAACGGGGGTTTCGGCGCTCAGCAGTGTGGACCGGCGAAAAAGGGGTGTAGTTAGAATCGCTTAATGGCGGGTCGGGAAATGGCTAAAGGTTGCGGCAATGCCGCCGTCTAGCAGATTTCTAGCCGCGCCGCTGAATCGGTATGGAAGAGTGCCCGAGTGGTTTAAGGGACTGGTCTTGAAAACCAGCGACGGGGCAACCCGTCCGTGGGTTCGAATCCCACCTCTTCCGCCAAACACCGCCGATTGCCCTCCATGGCGCGATATTGCCGCCGATAACCACACGCCCACCAATCGGCCAGCAAAACGGCCGATTCTGCGCGATAGCCCGATAAATCTACAAGGCCTGCGTTACGGCGACTTTTGACCCCGTTGCGGTTATTGGAATCAATCCAACATTGCCATAAAGCGGTCCTTGCGAGCGTGTCAGGGAAGCGACCATGACCGCAGACTATTTCTGAAGTCTGATATTAGGAAGTGAGCCGTTGAAAACGATCCAAACCGATCGTCTGACTATCAGGAATTTTCGCGTGGGTGATGCGGAGGCTTTGTTTGCCTACCTGCAAAAGCCATCTGCGAGTTGCTTCTTTTCGCTCAAGCTCGCAGACCTGAAGGCGGCTGAAGCCGAGGTTCTGAAACGCTCTGGCGAAGATGAGTATATCGCGGTTTGCCTCAAGGAAACCGGTCAACTCATAGGCGACCTATTCGTTCATTACGATCCCGCTTGGTCAGATGACCAGGAAAATCCTCAGCAACCCGACACGGTTTCCGTGGGTTGGAATTTCAATCCTCTCTTCAGTGGCCGAGGCTACGCATTCGAAGCGGCTCACGCCTTGTGCGCTGATTTATTCACGCGTCAAAGGATAAGGCGCATCTACGCTTATGTGGAGGACCACAACACCTCGTCTCGGCGGCTTTGCGAAAAGCTTGGTATGAGACAAGAGGGCTTGTTCCTGGAGTATGTGACGTTCCAAAACGACAGCACCGGGAATCCTGTCTACGAAAACACCATGCAATACGCGATTCTGCTGCGTGAGTGGGCTCAACGTTAGATCGCCAGAGATGTCGGCTTCAGCATGATCGCAAGCAAAAGCCGCCGCTCTGTTCTCCACCCCATCGTAGCCATTCGCTTTTTCCTCAATTTAGAGGGCTATAGCGTAGCTGTAGTTCTCCGGTTCATCGGCTTCGGCCCGCAATCCCCCACTCGCCCCGATTTCGCGCTTCACTTCATGCAGGCATTGATGTCCTTAGGCGCGCTTCCGCTATCACGGAGCGCCGCAGCCGATGGACATATGGTCGGCGATGCTCCCGTCGGTTTCTTCCCGACTTCGAAGACGCCCTGCCGTCCGCTCGTCAGGCCAGCGCCCCGTGGCAATGCTTGTACTTCTGCCCGGAACCGCAGGGACAAGGCGCATTCCGGCTGATGTTCAGGTTCGTGAACTCGCCCGCTTCGGCATTGCCGACGGGGGGACGCGGAATGGTGGTCGTGATGCCGCCCGTCTGCCCCGCATCGATGTCCGCGCTATTATCCTCGCCGGAAAAAGGATCGATGTGCGTGGTGATGAAATCGGGGAGCACGGGAAGGTCGAACTCCGGCATCGGCGCCTGATCCAGACGGAACTGGACGCGGGCGATGGAGCCGGTCACATCTTCCCGGATGTTGCCCAGCATCCGCTCGAACAGGGCAAAGGCTTCCTGCTTATACTCGTTGATCGGCGTTTTCTGGGCATAAGCGCGCAGATGCACGACCTGACGGAGCGCGTCCAATGTGGAAAGATGCTCCTTCCAGTGATGGTCGAGGCTCTGGAGCAGGATGCTCTTTTCGATCATGTGCCAGTCGGCGACGTCGATCTCCTTGATTTTCTCCGCAACCGCCTCGTCGGCCAGCGCGACAAGCCGTTCCTCGATCATTTCCGGATCGACCGCATCCTCGGCGAGCCATGCGTCGAAATCCGGTTCGATGCCCAGAATTTCCGCAGTCCGTTCCTTCAGGCGCGCCATGTTCCACTGTTCGGGATAGGTGCCGGGGGGGCAGGAGGCGCCAACCAGATCGTTGACCGTCTCATGCCGCATGTCGGTGACCACATCGTCGACCGTATCGGCGTCCATGATGTCGGCGCGCTGTTCGTAGATGACCTTGCGCTGGTCGTTCATCACGTCGTCATATTCGACGACCTGCTTGCGGATGTCGTAATTGCGCGCCTCGACCTTGCGCTGCGCCGTTTCGATGGCCTTGCTCAGCCATTTGGAGGGTGGCAGGGCCTCTCCATCCTCCAGATTCGACCGGATCATCTTCGCGAACATCGTGTCCGGCCCGAAGATGCGCATCAGGTCGTCGTCAAGGCTGAGGTAGAAGCGCGACAGGCCCGGATCGCCCTGGCGGCCCGAACGGCCGCGAAGCTGGTTGTCGATGCGGCGGCTTTCATGCCGTTCCGTCGCGAGCACGAACAGGCCGCCGGCCGCGAGCACTTCGGCCTTTTCCGCTTCGATCTCCGCGTCGATGCGGGCGATGGCGGCGTCGCGCTCCGGGCCTTCCGGCATGTCGCGAAGCTCGTCCTCGACGCGCATTTCCAGGTTGCCGCCCAATTTGATGTCGGTGCCGCGTCCCGCCATGTTGGTGGCGATGGTGACCGCGCCCTTGCGCCCGGCCTGCGCCACGATATGCGCTTCATGTTCGTGGAAGCGAGCGTTCAGCACGGCGTGCTTCACCCCTTCCTGATTCAGGAATTCGGACAGCATTTCGGACTTTTCGATGGAGACGGTGCCAACCAGCACGGGCTGGCCCTGTTCCGCATGTTCCTTGATCGTCCGGGCGATTCCCCGGAACTTGTCCTCCAGATTCTTGTAGAAGGTGTCTTCCTCATCCACGCGCTGCACCGGGCGGTTGGTCGGGATGGTGACCACGTTCATCTTGTAGATTTCGAAGAATTCCGTCGCTTCCGTCGCGGCCGTGCCGGTCATGCCCGCCAGCTTGGGATACATGCGGAAATAATTCTGGAAGGTGATGGAGGCTAGCGTCTGGTTCTCCGGCTCGATATTGACGCCTTCCTTGGCCTCCACCGCCTGATGCAGCCCGTCGGACCAGCGGCGGCCATCCATCATGCGGCCGGTGAACTCGTCGATGATGACGACCTTGCCGTCCTTCACGATATAATCGATGTCGCGGCGGAACATCACATTGGCCCGCAGCGCCTGATTCACATGATGGACGACGGCGGTATTCTCGAAGTCGTAGAGATTGGCGCCCTGCAACAGCCCGGCCGCCTCCAGCATCCGCTCGATCTTTTCCGTGCCCTCTTCGGTCAGCGTGACCGTGCGCTGTTTCTCGTCCTTCTCATAGTCGGCATCGACGAGCTGCTTCACGACCGCGTCGACCGAAATATACAGTTCCGACTTGTCGTCCGTAGGGCCGGAAATGATGAGAGGGGTGCGCGCCTCGTCGATCAGGATCGAGTCCACCTCGTCGACGATGGCGAAATTGAACGGGCGCTGCACCATGGACGCGCGATCATATTTCATATTGTCGCGCAGATAATCGAAGCCCAGTTCGTTGTTCGTCGCATAGGTGATGTCGGCATTATAGGCTTCGCGCCGCTGGTCCTCGCTCAGATTGGGGACGATGACGCCCGTCGTCAGCCCCAGGAAGCGATAGACCTGCCCCATCCACTCGCAGTCGCGCGACGCCAGATAGTCGTTGACGGTGACGACATGAACGCCCTTCCCTTCCAGCGCGTTGAGATAGGTCGCCAGCGTGGCGACGAGCGTCTTGCCCTCGCCCGTCCGCATTTCCGCGATCTCGCCGCGATGGAGGACGATGCCGCCGATCATCTGCACGTCATAATGACGCTGGCCGAGCGTCCGCTTGGCCGCTTCCCGCACCGTCGCAAAGGCTTCGGGCAGCAGGTCGTCCAGCGTCGCGCCTTCCGCCAGTTGCTGCCGGAATTTCACCGTCTGCGCCACCAGTTCCTCATCGCTCATGGCCGAGATCGCGGGCTCGAAGGACGCGATCTGGTCGACGGTCTTGCCCAGCGACTTGACGTAGCGGTCGTTGGACGATCCGAAGATGGACTTGGCGAGTGCGCCGAACATGGAAATTCCTGACAATGAAGGGACGCCCGCTTCCCGAAAGGAAGCGCACGCAAACATGCGCCGCGATTTAGGGAGCGTGTGGACTTTAGTCAATCAAAGTGCGGCGCGGGAAAAGGGAAGAAACATATCGCCGTTGACGGCCTTGGCGATTGCGCTAATCGGCAAGCATGACTGAACGCTCTCCCCTTGCGCCTTCCGCGTTTCCGCCGCTGCCATCCATCGCGGGCGTGGTCCCGCGCGTCGCCCGCGCGCGATACAAGGAATGGGACCGCTGTGATCTCACCTATGTGGAATTGAGCGAGGGCACGGCAGTCGCGGGCGTCACCACGCAAAGCAAATGCCCCTCGCCGGAGGTCGAATGGTGCCGCGACGCCATTCCATTGGGTGAGGCCAGGGCGCTGGTGGTGAATGCGGGCAACGCCAATGCCTTCACCGGGCATCGCGGCCGCGCGGCGGTGGAGGCCATCGCCGCGAAAGTCGCCAATCGCCTCGATTGCAAGCCGTCCGACATTTTCGTGTCGTCGACCGGCGTCATCGGCGTGCCCCTGCCGGTCGAAAAGGCCGAAGCGGGGCTGGAAGCCGCCTTCGCCGCTCCCGCCTGTAGCTGGGAAGAGGCCGCGCAGACCATCGGCACCACCGACACCTATCCCAAGGGCGCCCATGCCTCCGCCATGATCGGCGGTCAGCGGGTGGACCTGGTGGGCATCGTCAAGGGCTCCGGCATGATCGCGCCCGACATGGCGACGATGCTGGGCTATATCTTCACCGACGCCGCCATCGCACCGGGCCTGCTGCAATCCATGCTGTCGGCCGCCAACCGCCAGACCTTCTCCTGCATCACGGTGGACAGCGACACGTCGACCAGCGACACGGTCCTGGCCTTCGCCACCGGCAAGGCGGGCAACGCGCCCCTCGCCTCGATGGACGATCCCGGCGCGGATGCTTTTCAGGCCGCGCTGACCGACCTTTGCCGCCAGCTGGCCCATCTGGTCGTGTGCGACGGCGAAGGCGCGTCCAAGTTCATCGAGATCACCGTCGAAGGCGCCGAAAGCGACGCCAGCGCCCACCGGATCGCGCTTTCCATCGCCAATTCGCCTCTGGTGAAGACGGCGATCGCGGGCGAGGACGCGAATTGGGGCCGGATCGTCATGGCCGTGGGCAAGGCCGGGGAGCCTGCGGATCGCGACCGCCTTTCCATCCGCTTCGGTTCGACCCAGGTTGCCACAGGCGGACTGGCGGTGGAGGGCTATGACGAAGCGCCGGTCGCCGCCCACCTCAAGGGGCAGGACATCCGCATCGGGGTCGATCTGGGCTTGGGCAACGGGCGGGCGACCGTCTGGACCTGCGACCTGACGCATGGCTACATCTCCATCAACGCGGACTATCGCAGTTGACCGTCGCCGGCTTGCTTGAGCCTGTCGCCGCGCTCATGCGGCAGGTCGGGCGCGATATCGTGATGCCGCGCTACAGGAACCTCGCCGCCCATGAGATCAGCGAGAAGGCGGCGGACGATTTCGTCACCATCGCCGACAAGGAAAGCGAACTGCGGCTGGCGGCAGGGCTGGCCGCGATCCTCCCGGAAGCTTCGATCATCGGCGAAGAAGCCTGCGCGGCGGACCCCGCCATATTGGAGCGCGCTGGCAACGGGTTGAACTGGATCATCGATCCCATTGACGGAACCGGCAATTTCGCGGCGGGCAAGCCCCCGTTCGGCATCATGATCGCGCTGGCGGATGCGGGAACGACATTGGCCGGATGGATATTCGATCCCCTGACCTCGCGGCTCTGCCACGCCGCGCTGGGCGGCGGAAGCCGGATCGACGGCGAACCCGTCCAGGCGCGGGAGAGCGGGGCCGATCTGCCCGTCGCCGCGCTGGCCGTCTATTTCATGACGCCGGAGGAAAGAGCGGACATACAAAGCCGCTCCACCGACAAGTTCACCCTCGTCGACATTCCCCGCTGCGCCGCCGAACAATATCCCCGGCTCGTCCTGGGACAGAATGACATATCCGTCTTTTCCCGCACCCTGCCATGGGATCATGCCGCGGGGACGCTCTTCCTCAACGAAGCGGGGGGGCTTTGTCGAAGGCTCGACGGGTCATCCTATCAGGTGGGAGACCAGAGGCCCGGGCTTCTGGGCGCATCGTCGCCGCGTCTCTGGGACGTGGCGGCGGAAACCCTTTTCCGCTGACGGAGCAAGAGGCGACCGGCGCAGGGCCGGCCGCCCGGAAATTCAAAGGACGCTTTCGATCCAGCCCTTGAGCGCGCTCTTGGGCGCGGCGCCCACCTTCGTCGCGGCGGCCTCGCCATTCTTGAACAGGATCATGGTCGGGATGCCGCGCACGCCATAGCGGCCCGGGGCATCGGGATTTTCGTCGATGTTGATCTTGGCGATCGTCACCTTGTCCGCCAATTCGTCCGAAATCTCTTCCAGGGCCGGGCCGATCATCTTGCATGGCCCGCACCATTCGGCCCAGAAATCGACGAGCACGGGCTTGTCGGAAGACAGGACGTCATTCTGGAAACTGCTGTCGGTTACCGCCTTGGTGGCCATTTTGGGATTCTCCTCGAATTGACTTGCAATCTAGGGCGGGGAAGGCCCCGGCTCAACGGGGGGCCTCACAAATTGTCCTGTGCCCCCGCAAAGCCCGGCTTGTTGGCCTCCAGCAAATCCGATGGCAGGGACAGGAGGCGCGGCGCGCTGGTATAGAGCAACCCCGCTTCGATCCGCCGCATCGGAAAGATCACCCGCAACGCGGCGACATAGGCCGCCATCTGCCTGACATGGGCCGCCGGCACCTCTTCCAGGGAGAGAGGCGCGATCCGCCCCGTCTTGAAATCGACCAACTGGACCATATCCTCGCCGATGCAGAGCCGATCCACCGTGCCCGCGATGACCGCTTCCCCGACCACGGCGGCAATGGGCGCTTCAGCCAGCGACCCCGGCCCGAACAGCGCGGCAAAACCCGGTTCCTCGATCACCTGCAAGGCATGGTCGACAATCTCCCGCCGCAGCAAGGCATCCGACGCGCCCTGCTGTTCCAGCCAACGCTCCGCGCTTTCGCGGCGTTTTTCGGGCGCGATATCGGGAAGCCGCTGGAACAGGGCATGGAGCCATCGCCCTCTTTCCGCGGCCGCCCGCATGGCCGGACTGGGCGGCGGATAGGGCATGTCATCCTCCACCGACGCGGAAGGCGCGAGCGGGCGCGGCGGACGCGCCTCGACCGGCGCGGGCCGATGCAGCCAGTCCGGCGGCTCGTCGGCAATCGCTTTCTTCTCCTCATCGACCGCCTGCAAGGGTCTGGGCGGCAGCGTTTCCCTGCCGCGCCAACGCCGCGTTGCGCCCCATAGCGGATCGGCCTCCCACTCCGCCTCCAGCGAGATCAGCGCATTCTCTACCGCGCCAAACCAGCTTTCGGCCTTCACCTCTCCCTTCGCGCGCGGCCCGAGCGACCCGGCCACCACCAGCCGCTCCTCCGCACGGGTCAAAGCCACATAAAGCAGCCGCCAATGCTCCTCCCGATCAGCGGAGACGGCGTCCTCGGCCACCTGCCCGATCGGCCCCTTCCGTTCCTCCTTGCGAGGCGGCAGGATCGGCAGGCCATTCCATTGCAGCGTGTCCGCCCTGTTCCCGGCATCCGGATCGAGGCAGGCATCGGCCAGGATGACGACAGGCGCCTGCAAACCCTTCGCCCCGTGGACCGTGAGCAGGCGCAGGGCATCGCCCTGAGCGGCGGCGTCGCGAACGATCTCCACCTCGCCCCGATCGAACCAGTCGATGAAGCGTTGCAGCGATGGATAATCGTCCATCTCGAACGCCAGTGCCGCGTTCAGCAATTCCTCTATCGGATCGGCGGCTTCCGCGCCCAATCGCTCGATCAGCCGCCGCCGCCCATCCATCGGCCCGGAAAGGATCGCTTCCAGATAGCGATAAGGCGTCGTGAAATCCGCGCCTGCCAGCAAATCGCGTAAGGGCCGGATCAGGTCGTCGTCGAGCGTCGCGGTCAGATGACGCCACAATCCCACCCTCCGATCCCGTCCGATCAGCCGAGCCATCAATTCATCCTGACTCCAGCCGATCAGGGGAGAAACGAGCAGCGACGCCAGATTCAGTTCATCCTCCGGCTGCACCGCAAAGCGCAGCGCCGCCAGCAGATCGCGCACGGCCAGTGGGGAGTTCAACCGCAGCCGGTCGATTCCCGCGACCGCCACCTTCTCCTCATAGAGCCGGGCCACGATCAGCCGCGCCAGTTCGCTACGGCGGCGGACCAGGATCATGATGTCGCCCGGACGCAGGGGCCGCCCCTTGCTTTCCAGCATCAGTCCGTCGTCCAGCCATTGCCGGATCTGCCGCGCGATCCGGGCCGCGAGCACCCGCTCCTGATCGGCGGCCCAGTCCTCCTCCCCTTCGGCATCGTCGCTCAGGCCCGCGACGATGGGCTTCCACAACAGCACCTCGCCCGGAAAGCGATGGGCGCTGACATGACGCACATCCTCGTCCTCCAGTCCCAGCCGTTCAGCCTGCAAAGTGGCGATGGTGCGGTCCACCACGTCCAATATCGCGGGCGTGGACCGGAAACTGCGGTCGAGCGACAGGTTGTGGAAGGGGTGCGCCACATCCTCCGCATGTCCTTGGAAAGCCTTTCGCGCGGCAGCGAAGGCAAAGGGGCTGGTCCCCTGAAAGCCGAAGATCGCCTGCTTGAAATCCCCGACCGTGAAGATGGTGCGGACCCGGTCGCCCTTGGCACCCTCGCCCGCGAAGAACTCCGCCGCCAGCGCGCCGATGATCTGCCACTGGATGACATTGGTGTCCTGCGCTTCATCGACCAGGATATGATCGACGCGCTGGTCCAGCTTGTACCGTATCCAGTCCGCGATCCCGTCTTGTTGCAGCAGCGCAGCGGTACGGGCGATCAGGTCGTCGAAATCCACCGCCGCCGCAATCTCCTTCGCCCTGGCATAAGCGCGGGCATAGGCCCGTCCGGCGTGCAAGGCCTTTGCAAGCAATTCGGCATAGTCCGCCAGCACCTTGACGCCGATCAGTTCCGCGCACCGCCCATGCAAGCGCGCCGCCGTCTCCAGATAGCCGTCGACCGGCGGCACCCAGCCCTTCGCGGAAATAATGTCACCATCCGCCTTCGCCCATGCGCCATGAAGATCGCGCAACGCCGCCGCCCGCTCCGCCGGCGCCAGCGCCCGCCATCGCGCAATCCGGTCGCAACGCTCCAAAGCGCGCCCCGTCGCCCAATCCGCATTGGCCTGGGCAATGGCCCCCAGCGCCCGCATGTCGAAAACCGCATCGTCGCATTGCCGCGCCAGCCAGTCATCGACGTCGCCCTCCGGCAGCCCCAGTTCACCCCGCAACCACGGACCGATATCCTCCGCCAGCGCATTGAGATCATCCAGCCGCGCCGCGCTCCGCAGCAGGAACTGCTCGGCTCCGGCTTCCCCCAAACGCAGGCTGAGCGCCTGCAAGGCGGAGGTCAGCATCCCATCCGCCTTCTCGTCCGCCTCCACGGCCAGATCGGCCAGAACCTGTCGTGCCAGCGCCGACTGCTCCCGCTGGTCCAGAGGCCGGAAACCGGGCGCCAGCCCCGCCTCCAGGGGGAAGGACGTCAGCAATTGCTGGCAAAAACCATGGATCGTCTGAATCCGCAGCCCGCCGCCGGTCGATTCCAGTACCTCCGCGAACAGGCGGCGCGCACGATCCCGCATCTCGGGACCAGGCTCCTCGCCCAGCGCCTCCAGATCGTTGAAAAGGGCGCTTTCCTCCATCTGCACCCAGGCCGCGAGCCTATCATGAATGCGATCCGCCATTTCGGCGGCACCGGCCTTGGTGAAGGTGAGGCAGAGGATATTCTCCGGCCGCACGCCTTGCAGCAGCAGGCGGAAAACCCGCGCCGTCAGCACATGGGTCTTGCCCGTGCCCGCCGACGCCGACAGCCACACATGCGCATCCGGCGCCGCCGCCAGCGCCTGCTCCCCGGCGAGCGGTTGAAGCGGATCGGCCTTCCTAGCCATCGTCGCGGCCATACCATTCCTCCAGCCGCATGAGCTGGTCATAATCGCCGTAATTGGCGACTTCGGGATTGACCTGCGCCTCGAAAGGCTTGGTCCCGTTCAGATAGTCCGCCGCCGTCTGCTCGAACAGGTCGTAGACATGGCTGGTGAAATCGGCCGTCACGATCTTGTCCCGCTTGCCCAGCGGATCGACCGGGCTTTCCCGATAGCCGAAAGCATCACCCTTCTTGGCCAGCGACCAATATTCGAAGCTTCCCGCCATCTGCCGTCCTTCGATGCCCGGAAAGCCGCCATGCTCGGCGATCAGCCCCAGCAGCCCCAGTTGCAGCGCAAAGCCCGCCTTCACCTGTTTCGCGCTCGGCGGCTTGCCCGTCTTGTAGTCGACGATGGCCAGCGTTCCATCCGGCATCCGGTCGATGCGGTCGGCTTTCCCGGTCAGGACGATGCCGGAGATTTCCGTCCTGCCGTCGCTCTCGACCGCCAATATGGAGCGCCCGTCCGCCCGGTCCCTGACCACCTGTGCCGCGATCCAGCGAACGGCTTCCATCAGGCGCGGCTGCCACAGGGCGCGCAGCAGCGGATGCACCTCCGGCTGCTCGAACATCGTCCTCGCCCGGCTTTCCAGATCGGTGGGATCGAGCGTCCCTGCTTCCGCCCAGCGTTGCAGGATTTCATGCACCGCCGTTCCGCGCCAGGCGGGCCCCGCATCGGCATCCACCGGATCGAGCCGGGACAGCCGAAGGATACGCCGCGCATAGAAGGCATAGGGATCGGCCTTCAGCCGGTCGACATCGGTGACGGGCACCAGCTTGGGCCGGGCGGACACCGCCGGAGCGGGTCTTGGCCGTTCGGCGGGCGCGAAGAGCGTGGGCCGGTCGATATTCCGGGCCAGATCGGCATAGCGCTCCGCCGATTTCCATTGCGGCCCGGCCATCGCCTTCAACCGTAGCCAGAACCGCGAAGCCACCGCCGGGCCTCCGGCCCCCCGCCGGGCCCGCGTGATGAGAACCTGCGGAGCGCCCAGCCCGCTCGCCAGATCATGCGCCGCCAGCCCGATGCGCGTCTCCAGCCCCGGCAGCCCCAATTCCTTGCGGATGCTGGGCGCGAGCCAAGGATCGGGCGCGGGCATCCCCGGCCACACCCCCTCGTTGAGGCCGCCCAGAACCATGAAGTCCGCCTGCATCAGCCGCGCTTCGATCAGCCCCAATATGGCGATGCGGGGGTGCCCCCCTTGCGGCGGACGCACGGCGACCCCACCCAGCATATGATCCAGCAATAGGGGCAGTGAACGAACATCGGTCTCGCGTGGTCCATCGCCCGCAAATTCCTCCATCTCCGCGAACAGATCGGCGGCGGCGCGTCCCTGATGCCCCGCCCAGACCGCCTCGCGCGACAGCAATCCCGCCTGCTCCCGCACGGCCGCCAGTTGCGCGGCCAGATCGGGCGCCCCGGCAAAGGCTGCCTCCAGCGGCACCAGCAGCGCCCGCGCCTGTGGCCACCACGCCCCGATGCGCGCCCGCAAGTCCCTCTGCCGATCCTCTCCCTCCGGTGGAGCCAGCAGAAGGTCCACTCCCTGCAACCCCGCCTGCGGCCGGGGACCGCGCAACAACAGGTCCAGCCCGCGCACCTGCTCCAGCCATGGCAAGCGATCCTCGCCCCGCATCACCAGCGGATGCTTGAGCAGGGCCAGCAATGCCACCGGCGCAAAGCGTTCCGCCACCGCCTGCGCCATCGCGATCAGCAATGTGCCGGGCGGCAGGCGGGAAAGCGGCTGGCCGGCGGAATCGTCCGCCTCGATATTCCAGCGTCTCAGATGCGCCGACACGCGGGTCGCCAGTTGCCGGTCGGGCGTCACCAGCGCCGCTGTCCTACCCTTGGTCTCCAACGCCTCGCGCAAGGCGATGGCGATGGCCTGCGCTTCCTCGCCGGGGGTGGCGACCTCCAACGCCTCCACGCCCGCCAGCGAGCGATCCGCCGTCTTCAAATCCCGCCAGCG
This sequence comes from Sphingobium cloacae, assembly GCF_002355855.1. Classification (NCBI taxonomy): domain Bacteria; kingdom Pseudomonadati; phylum Pseudomonadota; class Alphaproteobacteria; order Sphingomonadales; family Sphingobiaceae; genus Sphingobium; species Sphingobium cloacae. Next base: position 836,734 of record NZ_AP017655.1, on the reverse strand, counting down.
TGTCGTCAGGCGCGGCGGCAGCATCGCGTTGGAGATATTGCGCCCCCGCACCGCCCGCGCATCATGCTCGCTTCCCCACCGCCATTGCGCCACATCGTCGCGTGTCGCGCTCATCCGGTCGAGCAGCCGCTTCAGCCCATATTGGGGATGTGTTTCATGCCCGGCGGGGGCGCGCCCGCTCACCGGATCGGGATCGAAAGGCCCGATCGCCTCCCACGCGTCCGCGTCCATATGCTGATCCAGGCCCGCGAACACCACCGACCCGCCCGGCATGATCGCAATGCGCCGCAACAGCCCCGCAATGGCCGGGGCCGCCGTGGACACCCCCGCCACGACGACGAAATGTCCCGGCGGGCTTTCCTTCCACCGCGCCGCAACGCGGTCGAACAGCCGGTTCCTCCGCTCGGCAAGGTCGATACAGCCCAGCCGCTCCAACTCCCGCGGCCAGCGGTCCAGAAGGATCGAGAAAAGGTCGAGCGATCTCTGCCAATGCGCCGACAGCGCATCGGAAAGCTGGATGTCGCGCAGCGCCGTGACGGGCAGCCGCTCCACCTGCATCTGGTCCAGGACCGCTCCCAAAGCCTGCCCCAGCTGAAGCGCCTGTCCCGCATCCACCGGCCGGGGCGACGCCTGCTGAACCAGCCGCGCCAGGATCATCTGCCGCTGCATCGCCCCTATGGCGGGCGGAATGGCATTCTGTTCCCCCATCGGATCGAGCGCCCCGCCAACCTGCTCGCCCAGTTCCGCATCGCCCAGCGCCACCAGCCGGGGCAGCAGCAACCCGCCGCCCGATTTCCGCACGAAGGCATCGCTGATCGCCCGGATCGCCCTGTTGCTCGGCAGCAGGACCATGCCCTGCGCCAGCGTCAGCGGATCGTCGCCATGCTGCGCCAATATGCCCGTGACCAGCGCATCGGCAAAGGAACGGTGCGCGGGTATGTTGAACAGGGCGGGACGGCTGCGCTCACCCATGGCTCAGCATGGATTCCACCACGGGTATCGCGCGCGGTGTGCCCACGTCGAACCACAATCCCTGATGCGAGACGCCATAGAGCCGTCCCGCCTCCATGGCCCGGTTCCAGAAGACGTTGGTCGAAAACACGTCCGAAGGCGGATCGGCCAGCAGCGCGGGCGACATGATCTGAACCCCCGTAAACACGAAGGGCGCGACATGGGCGGGCTTGCGCCGCGTCAGCTGCCCCATCGCATCCATGTGAAAATCCCCCGGTCCGCCATGGCAGTGCGCCCGCGCCAGCGGCACCAGCAGCAGCAGCGCATCCATCCGCGCGGGGTCCCAGATCGCCTGCATCGCCCCCAGCGTCTCCTGCGGCCCGTCGATCCACAGATTGTCGCTATTGGCGCAGATGAACGGCTTGTCCCCCAGCAGGGACCTCGCCTTCATCAACCCCCCGCCCGTTTCCAGCAGCAGGGCGCGCTCATCGGAAATCAGGAACTCCGCCTCGCTCCGCCGCGCGCGCAGATGCGCCTCGACCGTATCGGCGAGATAATGGACGTTCACCACGACCTTGCGGATGCCGCCCGCCTCCAGCCGATCCAAGGCATGATCCATCAACGGCTGCCCCGCCACCTTCACCAATGGCTTGGGCCGGGTCGCGGTCAGGGGCCGCATCCGCTTGCCCAGTCCCGCCGCCATCAGCATCGCGGTATCGATCATGCGGGCGCGAACTCCGCCAGCGCGTCGTGCCGCTTCTCCCCCGGAATATTCGCCGCGAACCACTCGGCGACGGGCGCCAGCGCCGGATGCGCCAGATCCCGCTCCAGCAATCCCCACATGCGCGGCAGGAACGACAGGTAGCGCGGCTTCCCGTCCCGCTTCCACAGGCGCGTGAAGATGCCGATGATCTTCGCGTTGCGCTGTGCCCCCAGCACCGCATAGGCGGCATCGAAATCGGCGGGCGGAGAAGCCATCTCCCGGTAAAGCGCCAGCATCGCCGCCTCCATCTCCGGCGACACGTCGCGCCGCGCATCCTGCAACAGCGACACCAGATCATAGGCCGGATGCCCCGCCAGCGCGTCCTGAAAATCGAGGAGGCCCAGCCCATGCATCGCCGGGCGGTCGATCAGCATGATATTTTCCGCATGATAATCGCGCAGCACCGTCACGGCCGGACTGGCCGACTGTTCGACCAACGGCAGAACCACATCCCACGCCCGGATATAGGCTTCCGCGTCCACATCAATCCCCGCCGCCGGACAATACCATTCCGTCAGCAGACCTGCCTCGCGCTGATAAACGGCGCGATCATAGGGCGGAAGCTCCGCCGCCCGACGCCCATGCAAATCCGCCAGCAACTGGATGGCGCGCGAATAGACCTCCCCTTCCTGATCGGGATGGTCCTCCACAAATTCCTTGACCCGCCGGTCGCCGAAATCCTCCAGCAGGACCAGTCCTTCCTCCAGGTCGCGGGCATAGATGGCCGGAGCCGCAAAGCCCTGTCCCAGCAGATGCTCCGCTATGGCGATGAACGGGCGCGGGTCTTCATGCGGCGGCGGCGCGTCCATCAGCACCGCCCTGCGCGACCCATCGACCACCCGGAAATAGCGCCGGAACGACGCGTCGCCCGCCAAAGGAACGATCGCCGCATTCCCCCATCCCGCGCGCATCAGGAAATCGGGAACGGCGGCGGGCGGGATCATATCTGTGGCCATCGCTCTTTCCAATCTTCGGGAAGTTCCGCTGTCAAGCGCCGACCGCCGCCCGGTGCGATATCTATGCGCAACCGCAGCGCATGGCGCCACAGCGCATCCCCCAGCCGCTCCGGCCATTCGATGACGAGCAGGCTGTCCATCAGATAATCGTCCAGCGCCAGCTCCGCGATCTCGGCGGGATCGTCGATCCGATAAAGGTCGACATGCGTCACCGGCAACCGCACTTCGGGCACGTCATAGGGCTGAACCAGCGCGAAACTCGGGCTGGGCGCTTCCCCTTCCAGTCCCAACGCCTCCAACAGCCCGCGCGTCAGGGTCGTCTTGCCCGCGCCCAGCCCGCCTTCCAGCGCGATCACGTCCCCGATGCGGACATGTCCGGCCAGGGCGCGCCCCAGGTCCAGCATCGCTTCCTCGCCGGACAGGATCATGACATCCTCAGCCACGGGGCAATTCAATCACCGCCATCGTGCCCTGTCGCGGCTCGGACACAAGCTGGAACGCGCCGCCATGCGCTTCTGTCAACTGCCTCGCGAGGGGCAGGCCGATGCCGGCCTTCCCGCCCTGCCGTGCCTGCTCGGCCCGCGTCGCCGGATCGAAGATCGCCGCCTGCTCCTTCGCTCCGATGCCCGGCCCATTGTCCGACACCACCAGCCGCGCCTTGTCCGGCCCGCCATCCCCGTGCAGCAGCACTCGCGCGCCCTTGCCGCAATAGCGCACCGCATTTTCCAGCAGATGGTCCAGCGCCTGCCCGATCCGCCGAGCGTCGCCCTGCACCGTGCCCAGGCTGTCCTGCAACGCGACCGCCAGATCGATCCCCTTGGCGTCCGCCGCCTGCTCGATCCGCGCCGCGCTTTGCCGCGCCAGCGCGGTCAGATCGACCGGCGCATGTTCGATGGACAGCGTGCCCGCCTCCCCCTGGGTCAGGTCCAGCACATTGTCGATCATCATCGAAAGCCGCGACGTGCTCTGGAGGATGCCGTCCACATAATCCTTCGCCGTGTCGCTGAGGTCGCCGGCATAGCCCGCGTTCATCATCTCGGCGAACCCGGAAATGGTGGTGAGCGGCGTCCGCAACTCATAGCTCATATTCGCGACGAAGGCCGTCTTCACCTTGTCCGCCTGTTCCAGCGCCTCATTACGGTCACGTAATATCTGTTCGACGCGGCGGCTGTCGGTCACGTCCAGCATGGTGAAGAGCGCATTGCCGTCCGGCAGCGGAATGGCCGCGAATTCGAAGATATGACCATCGGCGAAACCGACATGCCCCACCCGCTGCTTGCGTTCCAGCGTGGCCGCGCGCACCAGTTCGCGGACGAGGTTCACCTGCTGCGGCTTGGCGAGGCGCGACTGCACCGCCTGCATCAGGTCGTCGATGCGCGGGTGAGCCGCCAGCATCTCCTCCGGCAGGCCCCAGGTCGTCTGGAACCGGCTGTTCCACAGGGACAGGCGCCCGTCGGAGGAAAACACGCCGATCGATTCGAACAGATTGTCGAACGTCGCCGTCCGCACCCGCAACAGCGTGTCGCGCGCGCTCGACAATTGCACCTGCTCCGTCCGATCCTCGAAGATCAGCAGCAGCCCGCCGTCCGGCAGAGGCTGGGCATAGACGCGCAGATGCGTGCCGTCCGCCAGCAGCCAGTTTTCCTCCAGTGGATCGGGCGACAGGAACCATTCCCGCCGCTCCGAACGCCAGGCCGGGAAATCCCGATGCTCCGGCACCCGCCGCGCATCGCGCATCTGATCCAGAACCCGCTCGAACAACGGGCCGTCGGTCAACCTGTCCTGATGGAGCCCGAACAGGCTGATGAAGGGCTGATTCCAGAAGCGCAGCGCCCGATCCGGCCCGAACCGCGCCACCCCCGCCGACAGCCGGTCCAGCAAGTCGCGCTGCGCCGCCTCCAGCCGCCGATGCTCGACCCGCGCCTGTTCCAGCTCATGCTGGTCCATGGCGAACCCGGCCACGCCCGCCGCGCCCAGCGGTACATCGACCACGCGCATGGTCCTGCGCTCGCCGTCGATGGTGGCAGGCACGAGCCGCGCGACCGGCGCGTCTTCCGCCATGGCTTCGGCGGCGGCGCTCTGGGGGGTGATGCCCCCCACCGTCTCGACCAGTTCGATGCCGCTTTCGATGACCTCCCGCGCGCTGTTTCCATCAACGGCATGGACGTAGGCCGTATTGACCAGGCTGAGCCGCATGTCCGGCGTCCGGTGCCACATCGGGAAGGGCGCGGCCTCCACCAGCCCCGCCACGGCCTGCAACGCCTCGCGCAGCTGTTCGACCGTGCTCTTGAGCGTCTCGATTTCCGCCTGGCTGTCGGTCGCGTCGAATATCCACAGGACGACCCCGCCGTTCGACGCCAGCATCGGCCCTGCAGGCGCGCCCCGGACGAGCAGCAGCCGCGCCGATCCCACGCCCCGAATCGGCAGCGCGAAGCTTTTCCCCGCCCGCTGCGCCGCGCCGATTTCCCGCCCCAGCGCGGCGGCATCCTCCGGCTCCAGCCCGCCATCTTCCGCGATCAGTTCGGACAGGAAAGCGGGCACCCGGTCCCTGCCCAGCCATTTGGCGAGCCGGTCGGACGCTTCCACATGACCATCGGCATGGATGATGACCGGCGCGGCCGGAGCGGACCCCAGCAAGACCGAAAGCCGGTCGAACTGCCCCTGCGCCTGCGTCCCTTCACGGCGCATGCGCGTGCCGTTCATGATCGCCCAGACCGCCACGGCCAGCCAAAGCGCCAGCACGATGCCCAGCACGACGGCGGCAAGCGGGGTCAGGGGCGTCATTACGCCTTCTTCACCGCTGCGTCGATATGGGGGGGGCCTGCTCATGATGGTCATGGGACTATCCCAACTCGCAGGCAGGGTGAAGCGGCTGGAAGAAAGTTTTAGCGATTATATCATTCGCGAACCGGGAATGACGACTTGTGGGTGGTTAGCGGACGGTTTGCTTTCCTCATTCCGTTCGCCCTGAGCGAAGTCGAAGGGCACGGCCGACCGGAGATTGAACGTCCGCCTTTGCCCGAAACCCGCAGCCGCGGTTCCGGGGGAAGGCAAGGCCCTCCCCCTCTCATCCTCAATAGCGGTAATGGTCCGGCTTGAACGGACCTTCGGCCGAAACACCGATATAGGCCGCCTGCTTCTCCGTCAGCTTGGAAAGCTTCACGCCCAGCTTGTCGAGATGCAGCGCCGCGACCTTTTCGTCCAGATGCTTGGGCAGCACATAGACTTCATTCTTATATTCGCCCGACTTGGTCCACAGTTCGATCTGCGCCAGCACCTGATTGGTGAAGGACGAGGACATGACGAAGCTCGGATGCCCCGTCGCGCAGCCCAGATTGACCAGGCGCCCCTTCGCCAGCACGATGATCTTCTTGCCATCGGCAAATTCCACCTCGTCGACCTGCGGCTTGATCTCGGTCCACTTCATGTTGTTGAGGCCGGCGATCTGGATCTCGCTGTCGAAATGGCCGATGTTGCAGACGATCGCCATATTCTTCATCGCGCGCATGTGATCGACGGTGATGACATCGGCATTGCCCGTCGCCGTCACGAAGATGTCGGCGCGGGTCGCCGCCTCTTCCATCGTCACGACCTCATAGCCTTCCATCGCCGCCTGCAAGGCGCAGATCGGATCGACCTCGGTGACCAGCACGCGCGCGCCGCCATTGCGGAGCGAAGCGGCCGAACCCTTGCCCACGTCGCCGAAGCCCGCGACCACGGCGACCTTGCCCGCCAGCATCACGTCGGTGGCGCGGCGGATCGCGTCGACCAGCGATTCCTTGCAGCCATAGAGATTGTCGAACTTCGACTTGGTGACGCTGTCGTTCACATTGATCGCCGGGAAGGGCAGCTTGCCCTTCTTCGCCAGTTCATAGAGGCGATGGACACCGGTGGTCGTCTCTTCCGACACGCCCTTGATGGCCTTGACCGTCTCCGTCAGATAACCCGGACGTTCGGCCAGGAAGCGCTTGAGCGTCGCGACGAAGATTTCCTCTTCCTCATTGCCGGGCGTGAACAGTTCTTCACCGGCTTCGACCCGCGCGCCCCACAGGGCGAACATGGTGGCGTCGCCGCCATCGTCCAGGATCATGTTGCAGGTCGTGTCGCCCCAATCGAAGATGCGGATCACATAGTCCCAATATTCCTCCAGCGTCTCGCCCTTCACGGCGAAGACGGGGATGCCTCGCGCAGCGATGGCGGCGGCGGCATGGTCCTGCGTCGAGAAGATGTTGCACGATGCCCAGCGGATGTCCGCGCCCAGTTCCGCCAAAGTCTCGATCAGCACGGCGGTCTGGATCGTCATGTGCAGCGATCCGGTGATGCGCGCGCCCTTCAGCGGCTTGGCCGCGCCGAACTCCTCGCGCAGGGCCATCAGGCCGGGCATCTCGGTTTCCGCGATCTCGATTTCCTTGCGGCCGAAGTCGGCAAGGCTGATGTCGCGAATCACATAATCCTGCGCCTGGATGGCGGGAGCGGTGGCCAAGGGAAATCTCCATCGAACTAAAATGGGCCGACGCCTCAAGCGCCGAGGATGGCCCGCTTTATCAATCCAAGCAGGCCGTGGCAACTCAATATAAAGTTTCCTTTATGTGGAAATCCCCGATCAGGCCGACCCTGCGCCGCACACGAGATGGGATGCATCGATCCCGGCCGACGCGAAGATCGCGGACCATTTCCGCTCGGCCGCCGTATCGAACAGAAGGTCCGCGTCGCCATCGGCAAGGAACCAGCTGTCGCCGGTCATTTCCTTCTCCAACTGCCCCGCCTGCCAGCCTGCATAGCCCAGCGCCACAAGATAACGGCTCGGTCCCCTGCCCTCTGCAATGGCCTTCAATATGTCGAGCGAGCCGGACAGGCCCCATTTGTCCCCGACCTGAATCATTTCCTGCCCCGCCCAATCCAGCGAATGCAGCACGAAGCCCCGGCGCGGCTCCACCGGCCCGCCGCGCAGCACCGGACGGTCCGGCACGTTCGACGCGTCGATCTCGAAACTTTCGAGCAGATCGCGCAGGGTGACGCCATCCATCTCCTCGCCCACGGAAATGCCCAGCGCGCCATTTTCGTCATGCACGCACAGCGCGATGACGGAATGGTCGAACCGCCAGTCGGCCATGCCCGGCAGGGCCAGCAGGAACTGGCCGCCATAGAAACGCACATCGTCCATGGCCCGACTATAGGCACTGTTTCCGCATTCCCAAAGCCCTCTCCGTCCCGCCATCAAGGCGATGCGGCCCAAAAGAGATGCCTGCCCTTGACATGAACGGCCCGAGCGCCGACCTCCCGCGCTTTACGAGGCCAGGAGACAGCAGCATGACCATAGCAAAAGGCGATCGCCTTCCCGCCGCGACCTTCGCGAAGATGACGGAGAACGGACCGGAGCCCGTCGATTCCGATTCCTTCTTTTCCGGCCGGACCGTGGCGCTTTTTTCCGTCCCCGGCGCCTTCACGCCCACCTGTTCCGCCAAGCACCTGCCGGGCTTCATCGAAAAGGCCGACGCGCTCAAGCAGAAGGGCGTCGATGAAATCGCCTGCACCGCTGTCAACGACGTCTTCGTGATGGATGCCTGGGGCAAATCGGCGGGCGCGGAAGGCAAGGTCACGATGCTGGCCGACGGCAATGGCGATTTCGCCAAGGCCGTGGATCTCGTCATGGACGGCAGCAAGTTCGGCCTGGGCACGCGCGGCCAGCGCTTTTCGCTTCTGGTGAAGGATGGCGTGGTCGAACAGCTCAATGTGGAAGCGCCCGGCGACTTCAAGCTGTCGTCGGCCGACCATATGCTCGAACAGCTCTGATCCTGTGCCTCCATGCGCTCCCCCATGGGCGGAGCGCATGGCCCTTCACTCCTGCCTGCCCCTGCTGTAACGAGGGCCGATGACACAAAGCATTGGCACGGCCGCCGTCACGCAACTCGATGCGATCTATCGCAAATCCATCGAAGACCTGCGGGAAGCCATGCGCACCTATGCCCGCGCCGGCGGGGTGCCGCCCGCGGACGGTTCCAACCGGGCGCGCTTCTGCTACCCGGAACTGCGGATCATCCATGGCAGCGATTCCGATGCCCCGCCGCCCGGACGTTCCTTCGCCCGCCTCTCGAAGCCGGGCCGCTATGTCACCACCATCACCCGCCCCGCCCTGTTCGCCGATTATCTGGCCGAACAGATCGACCTCCTCGTCCGCGACTATGGCGTGGAGGTGGAAATCGGCGTCAGCGACCAGCAGATCCCCTTCCCTTATGTGCTCGACGGCCTCGACATCAGTGCGCTGGACGGCACGCCGCCCACGGAACTGGCGCGTCATTTCCCGGCTACCGAACTGGCTGAAATCGGGGACGAGATCGCGGACGGCCTCTTCGCGCCCGATGCCGAGGGGGATCGTCCCCTCGCCCTGTTCGACGGCCTGCGGACGGACTTTTCCCTCGCGCGCCTGAAACATTATACGGGCACCCCGGCCGAACATGTGCAGCGCTACATCCTCTTCACCAACTATCACCGCTATGTGGATGAGTTCGTGTCCTGGGCCTGTCAGGAATTGCAGCGCCCGGGCAGCCGCTTCACCGCGCTTTCCGGGGCGGGCGGCGTCTATGTGACGCCGGAAACCGCCGACCCCGCGCGCATGATCGCCGACAGCGCATGGCGCAGGCATCAGATGCCCGCCTATCATCTCATCGCCCCGGACCGCAGCGGGATCACGCTGGTCAATATCGGCGTCGGGCCTTCCAACGCCAAGACCATCTGCGATCATCTGGCGGTGCTGCGGCCGGAGGCATGGCTGATGATCGGCCATTGCGGCGGATTGCGGCCCAGCCAGCGGATCGGCGACTATGTTCTGGCCCATGCCTATCTCCGCGACGATCATGTGCTGGACGCGATGCTGCCGCCGGAAATCCCCGTGCCCGCCATTGCGGAGGTTCAGGTCGCCCTCGCCAAAGCAGCCGAATCCGTCCTGGGCGGCGCGGGCGCGGAAGATTTCAAGCGCCGCCTGCGCACCGGGACCGTCGTCACCACCGACGACCGCAACTGGGAATTGCGCTATTCCCACTCGGCCCTGCGTTTCAGCCTGTCCCGCGCGGTCGGGATCGACATGGAATCGGCCACCATCGCCGCGCAGGGCTATCGTTTCCGCGTTCCCTATGGGACGCTTCTCTGCGTGTCCGACAAGCCGATCCACGGCGAACTGAAACTGCCCGGCCAGGCCAACCGCTTCTATGAGGAAGCGATTGCCGGCCATCTGCGCGTCGGCCTCGAAACCTGCGAGCTGCTCCGTCAGGAGGGGCCCCGCCTGCACAGCCGCAAATTGAGAGCCTTCAACGAACCGCCCTTCCGCTGACGAAGGGCGTCAGGCCGCGGAGCGCCAGATGCTGACCCGGTCCTTGCCCTCCTTTTTCGCCTGATAAAGGGCGTTGTCGGCGCGGGCGACCATGTCGTCCAAACATTGGTCGTCCTCATGCAGATCGGCGATGCCGAAACTGGCCTGCAATCTGGCGTCGGGCGCTTGCGGCAGCGACAGGCACCCGAACTCCACGCGGATGCGCTCCATCACCTCGGCGGCGGCGGTCGAATCGGTATCGACCAGCAGCAGCCCGAACTCGTCGCCTCCCAGCCGGCCCACGATGTCGCCCCGCCGCGTGGCGATCGACACCAGCCGCGCAAAGCCGCGCAGGGCCGCATCCCCCGCGATATGGCCGTAACTGTCATTGAGCGCCTTGAAGCCGTCCAGATCGCAGATGACGAGGGCCAGCGGACGGCCATGCCGCTTGGCATTGGCGATGGCGCGCATCGCCGCTTCCTCCAGCCCCAGCCGGTTGAGCACGTCCGTCAGGCCGTCGCGCTGCATCCTGCGCCGCAGTTCATGGGCCAGATCGCCCGCGACCACCAGCACCGCCGAAACGCATGTCCCCACATAGATGGACGGCAATCCCAGCGCCAATATCGCCCGGTAGCTGTCCATGTTCTCGCGGGGATGGCCCCAGTTCAGCGCCGCGCTCCCCACCAGACAGGCCTCAAAGGCGGCGAACAGCAGCAACAGCAGGAAAAAGGCCAGCTCGGGCGCGCTGAATCGGCGACCCCGCGGCCAGAGCCGAAGAGCGGAACAAAGCATCGCGATCCCCGCATAGGCCGGGCTGGCCATGCCCTCGAGCGGCGCGTTCTTCGTGAAGGCCGCATACACGCTCGCGAGGGCGCACGGCATGGCGGGCGCCAGCAGCCATTTGCACGGCACGCTCGCCCCCGCCCGTTGACAAACGCCCACGAAGGTAAGCGTCGCGCTCGCCATGATCGCCAGCGCCGCCATGCTGATCAGCAAGGGACTGCCGAACAACAATCCCGCGCCGTTCAGCACCCATTGGAGGACCGATATGCAATAGGCGACCGTCCAACTGAGCACATAGCGACGGCGCCCGAATTGCGACCACGCGATTCCCATCGCGATCGCCATGATCGCACTGGTGAAGAAAAGCAGGGAAAGGACAATGATGGCCGGGTTCACGAAACCGGCCATTAATATGCTTAATGCGTTATTACCAGCCGCAAGATTTGCCTTTATTCTGTTCTTTCAACCATTTCTGCAACGGTGAGAAATAAGCGAGCATCGCCTTGCCCGACATGTCCCGCTGTCCGGTGAAAACCTGCAATGCGTCGGGCCAGGGCTTTGACGCGCCCATTTCCAACATGGCGTTAAGTTTCTGCCCTACCGCCTTGTTCCCATAGAAGGAACAGCGGTGCAGCGGTCCTTTCCACCCCGCCTGTCGGCACGCCGCCTCATAGAATTGGAATTGAAGCACGCGCGCCAGGAAGTAGCGCGTATAGGGCGTATTGCCGGGAATATGATATTTGGCCCCGGCGTCGAACTTCGTCTCATCGCGGGACACGGGCGGGACCACGCCCTGATATTGCCGCCGCAGGTCGTTCCACGCCTCCTCATAGCGGCCAGGCGCGATCGACCCGTCGAACACGCCCCAGCGCCATTTGTCGATCAGCAGGCCAAAGGGCAGGAACGCCACCTTGTCCATCGCCTGCCGCAGCAGCAGCCCCATATCCTTGTCCGCGCCCGGCACCTTGGCGGGATCGAGCAGCCCGATCTTCACCAGATAATCCGGCGTGATCGACAGCGCGACGAAATCCCCGATGGCCTCGTGGAAGCCGTCATTGGCCCCGTTCAGATAGAGATAGGGATGGTGCTGATAGGCCCGTTGATAATAATTATGGCCCAGTTCGTGATGGATGGTCACGAAATCGTCGCTGTTGACCTTCGTGCACATCTTGATGCGGATGTCGTCCTTGTTGTCGAGGTCCCAGGCCGATGCGTGGCACACCACGTCCCGGTCGCGCGGCTTCACGATCTGCGACCGCTCCCAGAAACTCTGCGGCAACGGCTTGAAACCCAGAGAACTGTAGAAGCCCTCCCCCGCCTTCACCATCTTCACCGGATCATAGCCCTTGGCCATCAGCAGGTCGCCGATGTCGTAGCCCAGATCGCCCGCCCCCCTGGGCGCAACGATGTCATAGATATTGCCCCATTCCTGCGCCCACATATTGCCGAGCAGGTCGGCGCGGATCGGCCCGGTGGCGGGCTGCACCGCCTCGCCATATTTCTCGTTGAGCTTGGTCCGGGTATAGCAGTGAAGCTCGTCGTAAAGCGGCTTCACCTCCGCCCAGATCCTGTCGGTCAGCTTCGCGAAATCGTCGGCGGGCATGTCATATTGGGACCGCCACATCGCGCCCGTATCGGCAAAGCCCAGTTCCTTCGCGCCCGCATTGGCGATGGAAACCAGCTTCGTATAATCGCTCCGCATCGGCGCGCCGACATTGTCGTGCCAACTGACCCACATCTCCCTGAGTTCATCGGGATTGCGGTTGGTGCCCATCGCCGCCTCGATGTCGCTGCCGTTGATCGGCTGGCCCTGGAGCGTCCCCTTGCCCCGGCCATATTCCGATTGCAGCCTGGTCGAGAGCGCATTCAGCTCATCCGCCGCGCCCGGCGTCGTCGGCGCGGGCAGCGTCAGCGCCGTCCGCAGCATCGTCAGCCGCCGCTTCGTTTCCGCGCTCAGCCCCGGCGTATCGATGAACTGCGCGGCCTCCAGCGCATAATCCACCGTCATGCGCGTGTTGATCGCGCCGAAATAGGCGGCCAGCGCGTCGCTGTCGTCATTGATGTAGGTGGCGTTGATCCAGTCCGCGCGGCTCTGGATCAAGGACTGGTCGAACATCGCCTTTTCCGCCTTGTCCAGAAAGGCGTTGGCGTCGGCCGGCGTGGAGGCTTGCGCCCCGGCCGGGGAAATGACGAGCGCAGCCGCAAGCGCGGCCATGGAGGTGAGGATTTTCATGGAAACAGCCCCTTGCAGATGTCTCTATGGGGCCAAAGTGACTTAGGCAGGCGATACAGTCAAGCGGACAGGAAATCCGCCATCGCCTCCCCCAGCTCCCTGCGCGTGACGGCGCTCATATGGTTGCCGGGAATCTCGACGAAGCGCGCATCGGGCAGCAGGTCGACGATCGCTTCGGCCGATCCATTGTCATGGTCCTCCGCGCCGTTGATGACGACGGTAGGCTGCGCGATCGCCGCAATGGCATCGCGCGGCGTATCGACAAAGGTTTGCAGCACATGCAGCAACGCCTGCGGATCGCCTTTGGTGGTCTTGAGGAAAGCTTCGGTCATCCATTCGGACGACCCTCGCTCGAACGTGCCGGGATGGGTGAGCACATGCTCGAAATAGTCGCCTCGCCCCCTCGTGTGGCGCAGCCCTTCCAGTCCCATGCCCGAAAGGATCAGCCGGCGGGGAGCGGCTCCGTTCACCACCATCCGCACCGCCGTCCGCGCGCCCAGCGAATAGCCGCCCAGATCATAGTCGGAAAGGCCCAGCGCTGCGACCAGGGCCATCCCATCCTTCATCAGCGCATCGGGCGGATAGGAAGCGGCGTCATGCGGCTTCCCGCTATCGCCATGGCCGCGCAGGTCCGGCATGATGACCCGGAAGCCTCTCGCGGCCAGCTTTTCCGCATGGCCATAGCGGATCCAGTTCGTGTGGGCGTTGGAGAAATAGCCGTGGATCAGCACCACGTCCCGCCCCGCGCCCATCACATGCACCGCGATGGGCAGTCCGTCGAAGCTCTCGATCTCCAGCTTTTCGACCTGCGTCCCGCTCACATTTCCATCCTTTTCGGCATAGCGCGCTTCAACCCCGGCTGCTGCTAAAGCACATATTTGCTGAGGTCGGTATCCCGCGCGATGCTGCTCAATTGCCCTTCGACATAGGCCTGGTTGATCGTCAGCGTCTCGCCCTGCCGGTCCTCCGCCTCGAAGCTCACATCCTCCAGCAGCTTCTCCATCACGGTCTGGAGGCGGCGGGCGCCGATATTCTCGACCTCGCTGTTCACCTCCGCCGCGATGCGGGCGATGGCGCGGATGCCGTCCGGCGTCAGGTCGATGGTCACCCCCTCCGTCGCCAGCAAGGCGCGATATTGCGCGGCGAGGCTCGCCTTGGTGTCCGACAGGATCGCCACGAAGTCATCCTCGGTCAGCGCCTTCAACTCCACCCGGATCGGCAGACGGCCCTGCAACTCCGGCAGCAGGTCGCTGGGCTTGGCCACATGGAACGCCCCGCTCGCGATGAACAGGATATGATCCGTCTTGAGCGGCCCATATTTGGTCGAAACCGTCGTCCCTTCGATCAGCGGCAGCAGGTCGCGCTGCACGCCCTCGCGGCTCACCGATCCGCCGCGCACGTCGCTGACGGCGATCTTGTCGATCTCATCAAGAAAGACGATGCCGTTCTGCTCCGCGCTCGCGATGGCGACGCGAGCCACATCGTCCTGGTCCAGCCTTTTGTCCTGCTCTTCCTCGACCAGCTTGTCCCACGCGTCGGCGACGCGCATCTTGCGCCGTTTCTTCTGCTGCTGGCCAAAGGCTTTCGACATCATGTCGGACAGGTTGATCATGCCGACCTGACCGCCCATGCCGGGAATCTCCATCGGCATGGAGGGACTGTCGGAGACTTCCACCTCGACCTCGACATCGTTCATCTGGTCGCCCTCGATCCGCTGGCGGAAGGACAGCCGCGTGGCCTCGCTCGCTTCCTTGCCGGTGAGCGCGTCGAGCAGCCGGTTCATCGCCGCTTCGGACGCCGCCTCCCGCACCGCCTCGCGCCGCCGGTCGCGTTCCAGCCGCACCGCTTCCTCGACCAGATCGCGCACGATCTGTTCCACGTCGCGGCCTACATAGCCGACCTCGGTGAACTTGGTCGCCTCCACCTTGACGAAGGGCGCGTCGGCCAGCTTGGCGAGGCGGCGGCTGATCTCCGTCTTGCCGCAGCCCGTAGGGCCGATCATCAGGATGTTCTTGGGCGTCACCTCGTCGCGCAGGTCGGCGGGCAGGCGCTGCCGCCGCCAGCGGTTGCGCAGCGCCACGGCGACCGCGCGCTTGGCGTCCGCCTGTCCGATGATATGCGCGTCGAGCGCCGATACGATGGCTTTGGGGGTCAGGTTGTCGTTCATCATCTTTTCGTGAAATCCGCAGGAAAAAGGCAGGGGAGGCAAGCGGTCAGGCCGCGCTCGCCAGTTCCTCGATGGTCAGTTGATCGTTGGTGTAGACGCAGATGTCCGCCGCCACCGCCATCGCCTTGCGCGCGATGACTTCGGCGTCCTCCTCATAATCCACCAGCGCGCGGGCGGCCGCCAGCGCGTAATTCCCGCCCGACCCGATCGCCGCCACGCCGTTCAGCGGCTCCAGCACGTCGCCATTGCCGGTCAGGATCAACGTCACATCCTTGTCCGCGACGATCATCATCGCTTCCAGATTGCGCAGATATTTGTCCGTCCGCCAATCCTTCGCCAGTTCGACGGCGGCGCGCATCAACTGCCCGTTATGCCGCTCCAGCTTCGCCTCCAGCCGCTCGAACAAAGTGAAGGCATCTGCCGTCGCGCCCGCAAAACCGCCGATCACCGACCCGTCATGCAGGCGGCGCACCTTGCGGGCATTGGGCTTCATCACCGTCTGCCCCATGGAAACCTGTCCGTCGCCCGCGACGACGACTTTCCCGTTCTTGCGTACCGACATGATGGTGGTGCCATGCCAGACCGGCATGGAATTGCTGCGTTGGTCGTTCATGGCGCGGCATATGGGATGGACCGCGCGGCCATGCAAGCGCCGCCCGCCGTCCGTCCAAATGTGTCATTTCGGAGACAATCGCCCGCCGCGCTCTGGAACAACAGTTCCATCTCTGGCATTGTGCATCGCAGCAACAGGGAAAGGACGTGCATGTCCCTCAAGTCCAAAGCTCGCGAAAAGGTCGAGCGCGCGGGAATTTCCAACTATTCCTTCGATCAGGATGTGCTGGTGATGTGCGGCAACCGCTATACGGTGGAGGTTTGCGACTGCGGCGAGCCCGATTGCGACGGCGTCCGCCTGCTCAGGGACGCGTCCGTCCTCGCCGGACGCGTCCTCCAGTAATCGGACGTTGAGGGAGGTCAGTTGATGACCTTCTCACCGGCCCTGCCGACGGACTCGATATCCCGGCCAGCGCCCTTGACCGTATTGCAGGCGGCCAGAGCGGAAAGAAGAAGCCCCGCGATCATGAGGGCAGCGGTTTGACGCATGGGATAAGCACTCCTTTTTCGACAACCCCGCGACTATAGCGCGGAGAAGCGTGGCGCATAACCATTTTGTGCGGGGGGGCTGTTCCATCGGCTTGACAGGCCGCGCCGTGGGTGCCAATGGCGCACCTCCCTTAGCGGGCGCGTAGCTCAGCGGTAGAGCACACCCTTCACACGGGTGGGGTCACAGGTTCAATCCCTGTCGCGCCCACCATCCTTTATGGATGGTTTTCAATGGCTTAGGAAATTAAAGAAAATGGTGACGGATTGATGCCCCACCATATCCCCATCAAGCACCTTTAAAAACCGGGGTGAGCCTTGCCTATCTGGATTCGCTCCTGCCTAATTGTCTTCCGTCCAATTAAGTGAAGGTGGCGCCCCTCCCGGGGGGGGGGGTATGAATGACCTTGGCGGAGCGCACGTTCTCATAGGCCTCCGCCGCTACGGGAAAAAAATAGAAATTCATCCTTCTACAACAGCCCTAACCGCACCGGGCGAGAGGTGTCGACTAGGCGTCGACTAGGCGTCGAGTAGATGGTAGAATGCAGCGTGATGAATCAGCTATCACTTCTTGATCTACTCGATAGGCCTCCCATTGAGGCGTTATACAAGCCCGACCAGATTTATGAATCGGATGATCCATCGCTGTTCGCCAGACTGACTGAAGATGCCCGCTTTGATAGAAAGGCTGGGAACACAGACGCTCGCGTCTTTGCGAAGTACCTCTCCGCATTCGGCAATGGACCTAGCGTTGATGGCGGCGTTCTTGCAATCGGGGTAGAGAATGACGGAACGCTGTCCGGCTGTAAGCACCTCTCTCAAGATCAATTGAGCGGTGCCGAGAGCATGGGGCATACGTTCTGCCCTGATGGGCGCTTCGTGACCCGTAGATTGCACATAAAGAATAAGAAAGGGGAAGACGATTTCATCGTATTGGCACGAATAAATTACGTCGATGACAAGGTGGTCCAACTAACTGATGGCACGGCATACGAGAGGCTAGGGCAAGATTGTCGGAAGTTAACAGAAGAGAAGAAGCAAGAAAAACGAATCGATAAAGGCGAGCGCTCATTTGAGCAAGAACCTTGTGGTCTAATTTATCCTGATGACTTCGACATGAGTAAAATATCTCGGTTTTCGACGTTACTACGAAAGAACGTTGATTCCACACAGGATCATACGACCGAACAAATATTGCAATCGGCGCACCTTGCGCGAACTAAGGGTGGCGTATTAGTGTGCAACAATGCCTGTGCACTATTGTTTGCGCGTGATGTTCAAACCGTGTTCCCCGGGGCCTATGTCCACTTTTTACGATATGATGGGAACGAAGCTAAATCTGGAAAAGAATACAATGTCATCAAGGACCGGCTAATATCCGGCACGGTGATAGACGTCATAAAGGATACGGCTTCTCTAATCGATAATAACCTCCGCGAGTTTACAGAATTCAGAGAAGGTAAATTTTTAACTGTTCCTGAATATCCTCGCGATGCTTGGTACGAAATGCTCGTCAATGCCGTTGTTCATAGATCATATCACATTAAAAGTGCTCCTATTTTTGTTAGAATGTTTGACAACAGATTAGAAATTGAAAGCCCAGGTGGCTTCATGCCTCAAATAACCGCTGAAAATATTGTTGGGACGCATAGGCCGCGCAATTTATTCTTGATGCTTGCATTACGGGAATATGGGGAGGTCCGCTGCATAAGTGAAGGCACTAGGCGCATGGTTGCGGAAATGGAGAACGCAAGCCTTCCGCCGCCTGAATTTAAGCAAGAAAGAATGGGGTCACTTAGCGTATTATGTACACTGCGTAACAATGTCGCTGACAGGAGCAATTCATTAGACAGTGAAGCTTACATGCGGCTTGGGCAAGCGATTGCTTTTGGACTCACACCCGAAGAGCGGAAAATCGTGAACTTTGTAATGCAGCATGGCCGCATGAATGTCAGTGATGCGCTGAGAATCATGAAAACCACGCGCTGGCATACTGCCAAGAGGACTATGGATGGCTTAGTGGATCGAGGGGCACTCGACAGGCACGGAACCGGGAAAGCCCGCGATCCGCATTCCTACTACAGTCTACATCAGGGAGTTGGTCGTGAGTCCGAATGGTTGTGTGCGTCAAGTTCTGCAAATTGGCGGTCATGGTGCTGGTCATGCGGCTTTGCGTAGTTCGGTTTTCTTCTGCTCGCGCAGTTCGTCCATATTGAGGTAGCGGTTGGCTTCGAGCCAGTTTTCGTGGGTTTCGACGGCGAGTGCGCGGACCAGGCGCAGGCAGCTGGGGGCGTTGGGGAATATCCGCACGACATAGGTTCGCCGCCGGATTTCCTCATTGAAGCGTTCGAGCATGTTGGTGCTTTTCATGTGCTTGTGATGCCTGCGTGGCAGCCGGTAGAAGGAGAAGGTCTCCTCGATCGTCTCCTCGGCCCAGTCGGTGAGCCTGGGATATTTGGCGCTCCATCGGGCGAGCCACTGGGCGAGATCGGCGCGGGCCTCGGCGAGGTTGCGCCGGTCGTAGAGCCAGCGCAGTTCCTGCAGGCAGTCGTCGTCGGCCTTCCTTGGCAAGTGATCGAGCGCGTTCCTCAGGAAGTGCACGTAGCAGCGCTGGTATGCGGCGCCGGTCAGCACCTCGCGGATCGCCGCGCGCAGGCCGGCATGATCGTCGGCGACGACGAACTCGGTGCCATGCAGGCCCCGGTCACGCAGGCGCAGCAGGAAGTCCTTCCATGACGTGGCGCTCTCGCGATTGGCCATCTCCACGGCCAGTATCTGCCGCCTGCCGTCCCAGTCGATGCCGATCGCGATCAGCACCGCCTGGCTTCCAACCACGCCGCCTTCGCGCACTTTCTCGTAGCGGGCATCAAGGATCAGATAAGGGAACGGCTCGTCGAGGCGGCGCTGGGCAAAGGCCGCCAGGCTGCCATCGAGCTTCTTGTTGATCGCCGAGATCGTCGAGGCCGAGAAGGCATGGCCGCACAGCTCTTCGGTGATCGCCTTGACCTTGCGCGTCGAAACGCCCTGGACATACATCTCGGCCAGCGTCGCCACCAGCGCCTGCTCCGACCGCTGGTAGCGCTCGAACAGCTCGGTCGAGAAGCGCCCGGCACGGTCCTGCGGCACCCGCAGCTCCAGCTTGCCGACCCGCGTCACCAGCGTGCGCGGGTAATGCCCCGAACGGTAGCCGAGCCGCGCATCGCTGCGCTCGCTCTTGCCCGCGCCCAGCGCCTCGTCCATCTCGGCTTCCAGCATCGCCTGCATCACGCTGCGCACAATCTCGCGAAGCGCATCCGGCTCCTGCGCCAGCAACTCTTTGACAGCGGATACAGCAGGCTTAATCTCGGTCCTGGTCATGGCGGGTCTCCTCGGTGACGTTGAACATCACCAGCCTGCCATGACCGCCTCGCTCCTCAAGCGATTTTGCAGAACTTCACGCACACTACCGTCCGAATAAATCCCAACTCAAAAAGTTCAAGGAAGCCGGTCGAGAAGCCAGAGTGAGGTGGATCAGTTTAGTGAGTGCAGTGGCACTTGGCGGCTGCTCGTGTCATCGGTCGTGCAATTCTCCGCAAAAGTGGGCTTTGAAAATTCCCTAGTTGGTGGCCCCTTCATCTCATTCTGCCGGGGCTAGCCCCGGCAGAATGAGATGAGCCGACATTGTCCTCATCTCCTTTGCAGACGCGGAGACGGGGCCGATGATCCGACTTGGAGAATTGATGATGATCCTCGAACTACATCGGCAGGGCGTATCGATATCCGCCATTGCCCGACGCACTGGTCGCGATCCCAAGACCATCCGAAAATATATCGAACGGGGCATCGAGGCCCCGGTTTACGGCCCTCGCATGCTGGGTCGACCGAACAAACTGGCACCCTATCTGGAATTTTTGCGTGAGCGAGTGACGGCCTTTCCCGATCTGACTGCGGCGCGCCTGACGCGGGAAATCCGTGAGCTGGGATATATGGGCGCCTATACCGCGGTAAAGCGGTTCCTGGCAGCGATCCGGCCGGAAAACGGCCCCAAGCCCTTTGAGGTTCGGTTCGAGACGCCGCCTGGCGTGCAGGCACAGGTCGACTTTGCCCGGTTCGTCGTCGAATTTACCGATGAGCCCGGCGTCAGCCGGATCGTCTGGCTGTTCAGCCTGGTGCTGGGACATTCGCGCTTCCTGTTTGCGCGCTACGTCATGCATCAGGATCTCCAAAGCCTGTTGCGCTGTCATATGCAGGCCTTTGAAGCGCTCGGCGGCGTCCCGATCGAGATCCTCTACGATCGCATGAAAACCGCTGTGACCGGGGAAGATGATCAGGGCCACATCATCTACAATCGATCATTGCTGGCTCTGGCCGGGCATTATCGCTTCGTGCCGCGCGCCTGCCGTCCCTATCGGGCCAAGACCAAGGGAAAGGTCGAGCGGCCATTCAGCTATATCCGCAAGGACTTCTTCCTGGGCCGGAGCTTCCGCAATCTGGACGATCTCAATGTCCAGCTGATCGACTGGCTCGATACCGTCGCCAACGTCCGTGTCCACGGCACGACGCAGCGGATTATTGCTGAAGCCTTCGCCGCCGAGCAGCCTGAGTTGCAGCTGCTCCCGGCGGGCCGCTTTGACGCTGTTCTGAAGCTGGAGCGCCGCGTCAGCCACGATGGGATGGTCTCGGTCGGCGGCAATTACTACAGCGTTCCCGATCGCACCCGGCGCGTCGTCGAAATCCAGCAGTTACCCGACAAGATCCGGATCGTAGACCTGGGCCAGGTCATTGCCGAGCACCCGGTTCTTGAGGGGCGTCGGCAGTACAGGATCGATCCTGCGCATCGGACAGGCAGCAGCGGCGCCAAGCGCCGTATCCATGGCAAAGAGGTAATCGCCATCGGTCGTGTAGGCGAGCATGTCGCCGTGCGCTCCCTGGCCATCTATCAGGCGATCGGCAGCCAACTGGCGCGGGGAGACCGGCCATGAACCATGGGGGTGCCGCATCCCGCGTCGATAATATCCGCCGCAGCCTCGTCCATCTCAAAATGCCACGCGCCCTGGAGATGCTCGACGCCACCCTGCGCGGCATAGAGCAGGGCAAAATCGATGGCATCGAGGCCATCGACATATTGCTGAACGAAGAACTGTCGCTCCGGGAGAACCGCAGGATCAAGGCAGCCCTGCGCATGGCAAGGCTGCCGATCATCAAGACGCTGGACGGATATGACTTCTCCTTCCAGCCATCGCTCGACAGGAACCGCATCCTGGCGCTCGCTGGCCTGGACTTCATCAACCGGGCCGAGGTGGTGCATCTGCTGGGCCCGCCCGGTACCGGGAAAAGCCATATCGCCACGGCCCTTGCCGTCGAGGCCGTGAAGGCGGGCAAGAGCGTCTACTTCATCCCGCTCGCCGATCTGATCGCTTCACTGACCAAGGCTGAACGCGAGGGCACGTTGCGCGAGAAGATCCGCTTCCTATGCCGATCCTCCCTGCTCGTCGTCGACGAGATCGGGTATCTTCCCGTCACGCCCGGCGGCGGCAATCTCTTCTTCCAGCTCGTCAACGCCCGATACGAAAAGGGTGCCATGATCCTGACATCCAACCGCGGCTTCGCCGAATGGGGTGATGTCTTTGGCGATCCGGTGGTGGCCACCGCGCTGCTCGACCGCCTTCTTCACCACGCTGTGGTCATCCAGATCGAGGGCTCCAGCTATCGCATGCGACAGCACGCCGACCTCCTGCCCGAGCATGCGCGCATGGCACCGTCCATCAACCCGCCGCCCTTGCCGAAACGGCGCGGCCGCCCGCCAGCAAAGGAAAAGCCCGATCTCCATCACGGCTGATCACCGACACAAACCCTCCCGCCAAACTAGGGAATTTTAGATGCCCACTTTTGCGGAATCTTCGGTGCCCGTTGACAGCTCGGAGGCAACACCAACCTATACGCTCTATCGGAATTCACCTCTGGGTCCGGCTGATCGCGTTCATTGGGCAACATTTGATGCTGCTGACAAAGGGGCACCAGCCATCGACCCTAAACCCTACAATCAAGGCAACTGCGAATTTGCAGCAGAAATCCTAAACGAGAACATTCGTCGTCAAAGCGGTGGAGAAATGCCCGCCCATTTTTGGTGCGAAAAAGGCGCTTATCGGCCATAGGTTTAAAGTGCGTAATCGCCAAATCAAAGCGATTAGCGTTTGGGACGTTCACACGAATCTCAACCGTTGGTGTGTATCACTAACCCAGCCAGTCTCAATTCTCAAACCGCCATGCCGAGCCTCGATACGCTATCCATTCGTATAGGACTCGTGATGAGGGTCAGGCGCGACGGGAGATTGCAGGCGGAAGTCCTGTCGTCAGCAAGGCCACGTCGCATTTCAACGCGAGACAGAGGCGATAGAGAACGAGGAAGGTTATATTCCGCTCCCCTCGCTCGACTGCACCATAGTAGGATCGATCCACGCCCGCAACAAGGGCAAGTTGCTCTTGGCTCAGACCGATCCGCTTGCGCTGCGTCCTGATCCTTTTCCCCAATTCGTGAAGGATTGCCTCCTCGTCCATTTGACAGCTTAGGCCGCAAACGAGGCTTTTCAGTCCACGGGCTTTTATATCTCATTTTTAATTATTGATCGGTATGCAAGCAGCTTCTGATTATGAAAAGGCTGCTTCATGCTTGAAGGATCAAGGTTCGCGGAGCGCCGGACTCAATGGCAGCGAGGGCGAGCGCTATGATAATTTTCACATACCTTCTCACGGTGATGTTCACTGGCGTTCCAGCGATATTACGAGGTGAATTTTGGCTAGGTTTGGCGGGGCTAATCGCACCTTGCCTTGCGCTCATAGCTGGAGGTGGCATCAAGGAGAGTCTGAAGGTGCCCAATTACCCTGTTGTCGGGGCTACCGCTCTAGGCACGTTTCTCTTTGCACTATCAGCTTATTGGATAAACGCAGCGGGATGGTCGATCCGTATTGAGCGCCTTATCCTGCCGGGCGTTGCAGTTTGCTCTATCGGATTCCTGATCGGCTTGTTGTTCTACAAGTCATCCCAAAACTCACAAGCAATGTCCAAAGAAGTCGATTCTCCAGATGATAATTTTAATGACGCAAGTAAAAAGATGAAAGTTCTACGCCATGGATTAAGAGTATTTTCTGGATTATCTTGGATTATATTTGGATTATATTTTATATTTTTCAAATATAATTTCTCATTAATTTCAATTCTGTTTCCCATATACTTTATTATCGGAACAGGGTTCGTTGCGCTCATATTCGGAGAAATTCAATACATTTTTCAACGTGTTTTAGTCGGTGTCTGTAAGATAGTCTCAGAATATCCCTCTTCCCTAGGAGGTAAAATAATATCTCTCCTTTCACTTCTTTTAATTTCTATTGTAACTTTTATCATATTTTTAACATCATATTTCTTCTTACAGTTGATTCTATAAAATAGAATGCATCGTCTTCACATAAATTATAAAATGTAATTTTTTTTACATGAATCATTAAATATTTTAGATTATTTTCTCTGGCCATATTGAAACAGGGGCCGCCTGCTATGTGCGATGTACGGAAATGTAAAATTTGGATTGCCTGCTTTGCCATCGGGACAGGGCTATATCTCACAGCGGGAATAGATGATGCTTACGCTCAGATGAGCAGCACGAATTGTATGGCGATGGGAAGCGGCATGGTCCACTGCAACACTATGGACATGGGCGGCGCAAGCCAGTCCGATGACGGCTATGCCTTGGGCCAAGGGATCGGCGCTCTGATCGCTCGTGGCCGAGAAAACTCATTCCGTAAGAAGGTGGGGCAAATGTTGGCAAATGGCGATTGCGAAGGAGCGGCGCGCTTTGCCTTGGAAAAAGGACGACTGGAGTTAGGGGCCGACATTGCAAAATCGTGCAAGCCAGCCCCGCCAATGGCATCTGCCTATATCAACAAACCTCCGGCTGGTGGCAGCGCGGCACAACCTGCTTCCATTTCATCGGCTCAGCTAGAAAGCTACCTCCGCAATACCGCTGCTTCGATTCAAACCCCAGTTGCGATTGACGACGTTACAACCGTCTCAAGGGTTGAAGCCATTGGCAGTCAGCTACTCCTTACCGCGAATATCAGTAAGGAAGGAATGGGATTCACCGAAGATCAGCGTATTAGGCTGGTTAACAATATCTGTGCCTTTGACGGCTCGCAGCCGCTCATGCAAGCTGGGGCGTCCATCAGGATAGTGTATATCGGTAAGGATGGACGCCAGATTGGATCAGCCATGGCTACTAGGCAACAGTGTGGATTTTAGTTATTCGTTCCCTTATATGAAGATTTCTAAGTGGTAATTATATATTACTTATTTAATAATAGGATTAAATCCAATCATTTCCTTATAATGATAATTCATTGACTTTATAAGATTTTCTTTATCCTTCTGAGGAACTAAAAAGGAGTCATGGATCGGTAAGGCAACTATCCCCTGCTCTCGCAAATCAGTGATGATGGATAGAGCCAGATCAGAGTCCTTTCGTTGGAGCCGCAATCCCGCTCGCGAGCCAAAGGCCGATGCAATAGGAGTATGCTTTTCCAACAGCATCTTACGAACCTGCGGGCGAGAAAAATACGGTTTGAAGGAAAAGGATATTCGAGCGTTTTCCGGGCGGTTCTCCATATCACCATTCAACAATGTTTGGGTGATAGCCTTTAAGCCCTCTCGAAAATAACCCGGTGGAAGACCTTCTGCTTTTTCGCAATCCGACACTATACCTATCCAATAAGGGTCATCTGTATATTCTATGCGGTTCTCGTGATACAGCATACGGATAGCGCAACCGGAATAGTCACATTCGGCAACAGGTTCACCATTTATCGTTATCTTCTTCCTCAAATCTTTTGGCGCGTTGATCCACCATCCGCCATAGAGCCGCCCACCCTGTTCAAAGGAGGCATGGCAAAATTGGCGGTAAAGGTCTGTCTGGATCAATTCAGGCCTACAAATTCGTGGATCGGTTCGTTTCCTATCCTTGTTCAACCGCTTCACCCATTCGGTCTGCTCATCGGCTGACAAATCAAGGGCTATATCTTGCTGGGCGAGAAAGCCGTTATATGCCTCCAGCAGGACGGCCCAATGATTGGTATTAGCCGTTGGCTCGAAGTCGAGTAGTGGCGTTTCAAAATTGCCCCTACGGAGCCTCACAAGCCGCTCAGGAGGCAATCTGAGCGTCAGGCTTTGTTCTGTCACGCCATGCCCTTCAGCAACGCTGTAGAGCTTCTCTGTAGCCCTGTAGGTGGATGCCGTGCCCGGTTCTCCTTTCAAGGTTGTGAGCAAGCCCGCTTGCACTAACCCGCCTTATTCACCAAAAGTGTCCTGAAGGGTTGGCGGGAGTGGCGTAAGCCTCTGATCTGAATTAGGAACTGGGTGTCTAAGCCGAACCTGCCGCAGGGCAGAAAATGCCACGGGCCACACCCGCCATGAACGATGATATCGCAAGCTCATTTGGATTCCCAGCAGTCGGCCGCAAGAAAATCACAGCTGCGTTCGACGGTGGCCGGCTTACCTCGGATGGCGGTGTTCTACTGCTTGCACAGGCCGAGCGCGCGATGGGGATTTGCCAGCGCCTGGCGGCTTGTATTGCCGATCCGCGCGATCCAGCGCGGGTGATCCATCGCCTGGATGACATTCTGCGTGCCCGTGTGTTCGCGATTGCGTGCGGCTATGAGGATGCCGATGATCTCGATGCTCTGCGCGACGATCCAGGCTTCCGCCTGGCGCTCGGCAAGCTGCCGGAATCGGGCGCGGGGCTGGCCAGCCAACCGACGATGAGCCGGTGGGAAAATGCACCGACTACGCGCGAACTGGCCAGCATGATGGCCGCGATGATCGACATCTACTGCGCCAGCTATCCCGCCCCTCCGACAGCGGTCACGCTGGATATCGACGACACGTGCGACGTCGTGCATGGCTATCAACAGCTCTCGTTCTGGAACGGGCATCATGGGGAGCGCTGCTTCCTACCGATCCATATCTACGACACCGCGACCGGCAGGCCGGTGGCCATGCTGCTGCGCACAGGCAAGACGCCTTCTGGAAAGGAGGCGGCGGGGCACATCCGACGCCTGGTGCGTCACCTGCGCCGTAATTGGCCCGATACCCACATCACTATCCGCGGCGACGGGCACTATGGTCGACCCGAGGTCATGGCCTACTGCGATGCGGCCCGCGTCGATTACGTGTTCGGCCTGCCCACCAATTCAGCGCTGCGCGCCGATCCCGCCATTGTTGCGGTCGCCGATGCCTGCGCGGTCAAGCGCGCCCAGCGTCAGTGTCCCGTCCTGCGCAACTATGCCGAGACCCGCTATGGGGCAAAGACCTGGAAGTGCCAGCGTCGCGTCGTTGCACGGATCGAGGCCAGCACGCTGGGCATGGACATCCGCTATGTCGTCACCTCGTTGGCAACAGGATCGGCCGAGCACATCTACGACACGCTCTACTGCGCGCGTGGTCAGGCCGAGAACCTGATCAAGCGCCACAAGTCCCAGCTCGCCAGCGACCGAACCTCGTGCCGCTCGGCCAATGCCAATCAGATGCGCCTGATACTGCACACTGCCGCATACTGGCTGCTATGGCGCATCCAGCAGGCGATGCCCAGGACCGCTGCTCTGGCAAGCGCGGAGTTTACCACCTTGCGCCTGCGGCTGCTCAAGGTCGCTGCGCGCGTCGTAGAAAGTGCTAGCCGCATCCGCATTGCCTTCGCTTCCGCCTGTCCGGATGCCGACCTGTTCCGCGCCCTCGTTCTCCGGCTGAAGCCTGCGCCGACGTAGCCCATGCGGCAGCGCCGCAGAACTCCGAGCCCAGCCCTTCAACCCGAAAAGCCCATCAATCCGAATGCGGTGAAACAAACGCCAGCGATGCCGGTCGTCCGCGCAATACAGCCAGCCGCAGCAAATGCCCAGAGCGGACCCGAAACCGAGCGTCGTGAATAAGAGAGGCTAAGAGATCAACAGCGTGTCCGATCGCCCTGCCGTTCAACCATGACGGGCCAGTCCGATAGCTTTCCGTCCTACGCAGATAGGCAACGTATGGCGGACGCCTATGGAAATGGCAGCGCAATCCGTTGGCCAATATCTTGCGAACGAGAATCCAGTGATTGGACGCATCGACTGGACGGCGCTTTTTCCGCCTTTGCTCAATTGCAGCAATCAGAGCTATGATTTCGTTTGTGAGAACCGTTCCCTCTGGATCGCGAATATCCAAAGCGTCATCAAAGAATTTGCCGGTCGGAAGACGGAAAGGAACAGGATCACCCGATGCTGCCCCATCGCGGTGTTCAATATCCTTGCTGACGAATTTAGCGCAAGCGAGTGAACCCGTGGCGCGCCAAGAGGCGGCGTTGTCATGTTTCATGTTGATTGCTCCCCTTACGCTACAAGGCCCGCGATAAAAGCCTCGACTTCTTGAGCAACGTAACGAGGAGAAGAGCCTATGTAGCGTGGCTCAACGGTGAAGATATGTGGCAGGTCATGCGCCCGCTTATGTCGCTGTCCTCGAACCCACGACGGGGAAAGATTCAGAAGACGAGCAATATCCTTGTCGGTATAGAAAAACGCTTTCATTGTTGGAAGCAATCCACGGACGGCCAAATTCTGCTGTCGAGACTCCTTCTCGAACGCCGGACTGGCCGCTTGTAGGCTTTTGAACGGCCCACGTTAAAAGGAAGCGTTCCACTTCCTACCTTTGATTTATGTCGTCCTGCTCGGAAATCAACTGCCCGCCGCTAATTTTTTACCCCGCAAACTAACCCACACACCAAAGACTAGTCAAAAGCCGCCAATTCACGAGAATTTCCGGCCCTTACCTCATCTTCTTGGTCGTTGTCATTGTCCACTGGCTTAGCCTCCACCAAAGGAGCATTGAATATCCTTGCGGCATCAATGTCCCCAAGGTCCACCGCATAATGGCGAGCCAGCATTGCCGTTCCCGAATGGCCCAGCCGCCCGGCAACTGTCCGAGGATCGACGTTCCGCTGGATTAATATGGTGGCATGAGTCCGGCGCAAATCATGCAATCGCACATCCTGTAGGCCGGTCTTCTTCCAGAGACGGGCCAGAGAACGCTTGAGAGTGGTTAGGGATATGGGGAATAGTCGTTCGTCTCCCGGAAGGCGCTTCAACTCGCGAAGATCGGCAAGGATGGTTTCCATCTCCTTGGTGCAGGTAACGAAACGTGGCTTTCCTGTTTTGGTGTTGGCGACTTCCACCACTGTATGGCCTTCGCCCACTGCTCGCACTTCATTCCAAGTCAGATTGAGAATTTCGGCGCGCCGCATCCCAGAGTTGTATGCCCACACGACATAATGCCGGAGCCACCCCCTGATCTGGTGAGGTATCTTTTCCTTGTTCTCATCCTGCTCCTTCTCAATGCCTTCCGCTGTAGCAAGAATCTGCTTCCATTCCTTTTCTGTGATAAACCGTAACCGTGGCTCAACGCCTTTGATCCTGTCCGCTCTGTCAGATGGGTTGCGGTCGATCAGTCCATTGCGGACGGCATCATTCATGATAGCATTAAACACGTTCAATTGCCGTTGCACGGAAGCGGGCTTCAAACTGGCGCTCTGTCGTCCGATCCAGCGATTTACGTCGCCTACGGTGATGATATTGAGCGCCTTCTTCCCGAAAAAAGGATTCAGCGCAGAAATGATGTTGCCCTTGGTTACACCATAGCTTCTGAGTGTTGGCTTCTTTCGCTCAAGCCATTCCAAGGCATATTTGGCGAAAGTTTCAACTTCTGCGGCCTCCAGCGGCTCCCCGCGATCTGCCAAGCCTTGCAGGCGGTCACGTTCCGCCACAAGCTGCGGCCAAGCCCAGGACGACCTTTTGCCTAGCTTGTGCTCGACCGATCCACCGGCCGGAATAGAACGGCCCCGATATGTGCCACCACGCGGCAGCCTGATTTTTACCCATACCGTCGCGTTGGTCGCGCCTTTGAAAATGCCGATCCCCTCGCAATAGACAGGACGCTTGGTCATGCGACTTGGCAAGGAGGCTTCAAACTCTTCAAATTTGGCAAAGCGTCTGGGACGACCGATGGGACGCCTAGCATCTGTCATTATACATTCCTTTCTTCCGATCCTGACGACTTCAATGGGCTATTTTTCAGTGGGGAATCTGATATGAGAGATAAATCTTAGGCCAGAAAATGCCACGAAAATCTTCCCCACCTCATCCCCACCGGAAACCGGATTAAACCCATATAACGTATCAAATCACCGAAAACATTGAAATTTTTAAATTGACGCAAATCTGGGAACGCCAATAACGACAAAGGCGGAAGGTGACAGACGGCACTCTCCTTCACACGGGTGGGGTCACAGGTTCAATCCCTGTCGCGCCCACCATGTTCCGGCAGATCATGCTGCAACATGGCGGTATCCACGAAAACCGGAAAAGCGAGCGCGATGGCTCGCATCGCCCCACAGGCGCGGGACGATCGCGTCTTCGTCGTTCCGCCTGACCATGCCGCGCCGGCTTGAATCCGCCGGATCGCGCAGCCATGCCAGGCGCGCGCGGACATTCCGGCTTCCATCGCAAGCGTCCCGCCACCCATCCCGGTCCCGATGGACGGGCCTTATCCGCAATCATTTCGGGGCGGCGGAATAGCGGCGGCGGCGCAAGCGTATACCGCTCTATGAGCAGAGCATGTTCCTACGATCTCTACCGGCGGGATGACACGGCGCCGGATAACCAGCGCGTCGGCCGGGAGGCTTCCCTCGCCTGCAATCCGGGCATTCACCCGCGGGAACCGCTGGCCGGGCTGATCGCGGTCGTCGGCAGCGACGGATCGGGCAAATCGACTTTGACGGCCGATCTATTCACACATCTCTGTGACGGATTCGTGACTCACAGGGTCTATCTGGGGCAGGATTCGGGAAATATCCTGCGCGCCATTCTCGGCGTCCCGCTGCTGGGGCCGGTCATCGGCCGGTTCCTGGTCCGCAAGAGCCGGCGCGCCCATGCCGAAGGAGGCAAGCCGGCCGACCCCGATGCCTTGACCGCCATCGCCCTCTACCTCCTGTCGCGCTGGCGCCGCCGCAAATTCCGGCGGATGCTGGCGCTGCACCGCCAGGGCGGCGTCATCGTCACCGATCGCTACCCCCAGGCCGAGGCGGGAGGCTTCTATTTCGACGGGCCGGGGCTCTCCGTCACGCCAAAGGCGGGGGCCTTCGTCCGCTGGCTCGCCGCGCGCGAGCGGCGCCTCTACGAGGAAATGTCCGCCTATATCCCGACCCTTGTCATCAGGCTCAACGTCGACGCGGAAACCGCGCATGCCCGCAAGCCCGACCACAAGCTTGCCATGTTGCGCGACAAGGTCCGCGTGATCCCGACACTGGCCTTCAATGGGGCGTCCATCGTCGATCTCGACGGGGCGGCGCCCTATCCCGCGGTTCTGGAGGCCGCGCTGGCCGCAACCCACGCAGCCCTGACCACCGCCGCATCGAAGCGGCCCGCAACATCCCTAGAGCGTCGGCGACCACAGGTAACGACGATATAATCTGCCCGAGGAATATCATGAATCCGTTGAAACTGGCGCGTCAATCCCCTTCGCCGAGCCCCGCCACAGAAATCCATGCGCTCCGCATACCAGCCCGGTTGCCCGCCGCCGCCACATTGGCGGGCGTCGTCGCGGTCGTGGGGTGCGACGGCTCCGGGAAAACCCGGCTTGCGCGGGACCTCGCGTCAGGCCTGCGGCAACATCGATTGGCCGAGCGGCGCTATATGGGCCTCGTCTCGGGCGAGACCGGGGACAAGATCAAGCGATGGCCCTTCATCGGGCCCGCACTGGAACGCTATCTCGCGGCCAAGGTGCGCCGCGCGCAGGATATGAAGAAGAAACTGCCGGGCACGTTCACGGCGGGCGTGATGTATCTTTTCTCCTTGTGGCGCGTGCTGCAACTGCGCCGGCTGAAGGACCGGGCGCGGAGCGGCGTCCTCATGATCGCGGAGCGCTATCCCCAGGCCGAGATTCCCGGTTTCCACTATGACGGGCCCGGATTGTCCGTCGATCGCGGCAGGAACTGGGTCGTCCGCAAGCTCGCGGCGCAGGAGCAGAAGCTCTACGATCGGATGGCGGAGCAGAGGCCCGCGCTGGTCATCCGCCTCGTCATCGATGCGGACACGGCGCATGCGCGCAAATCCGATCACCCGCTGGCCGAACTGCGGGACAAGGCCCAATCCCTGCCTCGCATAAAATATAATGGAGCCCGGATCGTCGAGATCGATGCCACGCGCCCATATGAGGAGGTTCTGGCGACCGCGTTGCGCGCCATAGAAAAGGCAGTTCCGGCCCCATCGCAACCATGAATGACAGGATATAGGCTGGGCCTGGCGGTTCGTTTTCGGGCAAAGCAAATCGCCATCGCCAGCTTCCAGCCATTTCCCTATAGCCGCTGGCGCCACAACCCTCGCAATGTCCGGGACTGCATGTCTTCCGATACGATTTCTTCCGAACCTCCGTCGCTGCCTCCGATGATTGCCGTCGTGGGCTGCGACGGTTCGGGCAAATCCACCGTGACCGCCCTTCTGGGATCGTGGCTGGCCGGGTTCCGCCCGACGGTCGTCTGTCATCTGGGGAAGCAGAGCGGCAATATCGGCCGGTCCCTCGCCCGCTTGCCGCTGCTGGGGCCGAAACTGGAACGTTCGATCTACAGGAAGGCAAAGGCGGCCCAGACCGGGACAGGACCGGGACTGGTCACGGCGGTCGGCATCTACGCCTTCGCCATCCGGCGTGAACGGCGGTTCCGGCGCATGATGGCGCTTCGGCGCGCGGGCCATATCATCGTCACCGACCGTTTTCCGCAGGTGGAATTGCCCGGCCCCATGGATGGGGTGGGACTGGGCAACGCCCGCCCCTCCGGTCTGGTCGGCTGGCTCGCGCGCCGCGAACGGCGCAAGTTCGACGCCATGGTCGCCCATCCGCCGGATCTCGTCCTCCGCCTCAACGTCAGCTTCGATGTTGCGCAGGCCCGCAAGCCCGACCATCGCGCCTCCGCCCTCGCCCGCAAGATCGACGATCTTTCCCGCCTGACCTTTCAGGGCGCGCCGGTGGTGGAAATCGACGCGGACGAACCGCTGGAAAATGTGGAAGCCAACGCCAGGGCCGCGATCGCGCAATGGCTGCGGGACCGGTTCGGCATGACGATCCAGCCTGATTCCGCGTCCCGATGAAGCACTGGTTTTCCGATGGCGCCTTTCGCGCCATTCTGCGCAATGCCTCCTATCTGGGGTCGGGGAAGCTGGGCGGCGCGCTCTTGAGCCTGATCGCCCTCGCCTGCGCCGGCCATGCCCTTTCCCCTGCCCTGTTCGGAACGCTGGCCGTGGTGCAGGCCTATGCCAGCGGGGTCAGCGCGCTGGTCAAGTTCCAGACCTGGCAATTCATCGTCCGCTTCGGCGCGCCCGCTCTGGTCCGGAAAGATATCGGCCGGTTCCGCGAAGTCACCCGCTTCTCCTTCGGCCTCGATCTCGCCAGCGGGGCGGCTGGCCTGATCGCGGGCATGGCGCTTCTGCCCTTCCTCGCGCAGTGGGTGGGGATCGCGAGGGAGGATGTCTATCTCGCCCTGCTCTATTGCACGCTCATTCCCATCATGACCGCCGCGACCCCTACCGGCATTTTGCGCACGCTCGACCGGTTCGATCATCTCGCGGTCCAGCAACTCGTGACGCCGCTGCTCACCGCAATCGGGGGGATCGTCTGCTATGCCGGCGGCCTGGGTTTCGCGGGCTTCGTCATCACCTGGTATGTCGCCGAACTGGCGGGCGACATGCTCCTCTGGTTCTTCGCGGCCCGCGAATTGAAGCGCCGGGACATCCATCACGCGCTGCGTCCGGGCCTTTTCGCGCCAGCGCGGCGGATCGGGGGGGCGTGGGATTTCGTCTGGACCACCAATATCGCCCATTCGATCTGGTCGGCATGGGGCCCGCTCAGCAACGTGATCGTCGGCGGGATGCTCGGCCCGGCCGCCGCCGGTTTGTTCAAGATCGCGTCGACCTTCTTCGAATCGGCGGGAAAGCCCGCCAATTTCCTGGAAAAGAGCTTCTACCCGGAAATCATGCGGCTCGACCCCGCCAGCAGGCGACCCTGGCGGCTCGCCGTCCGCACCGGCGTTCTGGCGGGGGGGCTGGGTCTCGTCATGCTGCTGGTGGTGATGGCCGGCGGCGAGCCGTTGATCTCGCTGGTCTTCGGGAAACGCTATGTGGAGGCTTTCTCCCTCTTGCAGGTCATGGCGGCTTCGCTGGTCGTTTCGACGGCGACCTTCCCCCTGGAATCCCTCCTCTATATGGCGGGCCGCCAGCGCGCCGCGCTGGTGGCGGAAGGACTGGCCGCGCTGGCATATGGGGTGATGCTGGTCGCGATGATCCACGGGTTCGGACTGATCGGGGCCGGGATCGCCTATGTCGGGGGCATGATCCTCAAGGCGCTCTTCACGCTGGTCCCGACCGTGGCGGCCTATCGCGGACGCGCATCGCTGTCCCATCATGAAGAGGTGGCGATGTGACGAACCATCCTCGTTGGGAACGGTTTCCCGCCGAAACGCTCGAAGCCCTTTTCGAGGCTGTGGAAATCGACGATGTCGTCGATCCCGTCGTCAGCCTGCCCGATCCCATAAGGCTTGACTGCACCCGCGACGGGATGCGGCGCTGCTTCGCGCTCTGCCTGCAATTCTGGAGCGACGGAGTCAGCCGCGCCGATCTGCTGCGGCTGACGCATGTCCTGCTTCGAAAGGGAGACCTCGACCCCGCCGGGCGCCGGGAATACAAGCATATCCGCGCCAGGTACAAGCATCTCCGCTTCGCCCTCACGCTCTATGATGCGCGCCACCGTCCCCCGCCGCTTTTCAGCATCACGGTCGCCATCATGGGACATTTGCAGGATGCCTTCCGCAACCGGCATCGCAGGGCCGTCATGGGTTATGCGCTGCTTCTCCGCGCGCTGCTGTCAAAGCCGGTCTGGGCTGTCGTCAGCCATCGGATGTCCGCGATCCGGCTGGATACCGCCGACGCTTTCCTCGCCTATCGCAAGGCGGAAATCCTTCGCCTGAAGAACGCCCTGGCCCAGGAAAAGCTGACCGGCCACGCCTTCCACGCGATGCGCAAGATCGTAAGCCGCCACACATCCTTCTACGACACGCTGCGGTCGCTTGAACGCAATGAGCATGACTATAAAATGTCCCGCTTTCTCAGCGCGATCAACGGCCTGATGGGAAGCCGGCATGATGAGATGGTGGAACAGGCGATTTCAGGCGCGCGGGATTATCGGACAGCCACCCCCCTTGACGGCGACATCCGGCAGCGGCTGGAAACGCTTGTCGCCCATTACCCGCTATAAGGAGCCATTTACGGTGGTGGATCGACGGGGATGATCCGGACGGACCTCTGGCATGTCGGCGTGGTCAAGGCGCCCATGGCCCGGATCGTCGCGGCGGGAACGCTCGAAGGGTTCGATACGCTGTGGCTGCCTCCGGAAGGATCGCTGCGGTTCATCGCCGATCCTTTCGGCCTGTGGAAGGACGGATTGCTCCATATTTTCGTCGAGGCCTACGACTATCGCACCCGCCATGGCGCCATCGAGCTTCTCATCCTGGACGAAAATCTGGCGCTGGTGGAGCGGGGCCCGGTCCTGCGGGAGCCCTGGCATCTTTCCTATCCCTTCATATTCGAAGCGGACGGAGAGACATGGATGCTGCCCGAAGCCCATAAATCCGGCCGCCTGACCCTCTATCGCGCGACCCGTTTCCCCTGGCGCTGGCAGCCGGAAGAACGGTTCCTCTTCCCGGAAGCGGCGATCGACGCCACGCCTGTCCGCACAGATCGCGGCTGGTGGATATTCTACACGCCGCCAGCGCCGAAACCCTGGCGGACGAGCGCGCTCAAACTGGCGCGCGCGGACGATCTGCTGGGGCCTTGGGAGCCGTGCGGCGACGCGCCGGTCCTGCTCGACAAGGGTGGCGCACGGATGGGCGGCACGCCGATCCGGCGCGGCGAAACGCTGCTGCTGCCCACGCAGGACTGCCGGCGCACCTATGGCGGGGCCATCTCGATCCGCGAAATGCGATGGCGCGACGCTGCGGCGCCGTCTTTCGAAGCGGGACCCCATATCGTCGCCCCCCATGCCTTCCATCCGCATGTCGATGGCCTGCACACCCTGTCGCAGGCGGGCCCGGTCACGCTGGTCGACGCCAAGCGGACGGTCCGTTCCTTCCGCCATCTGGCGATCCGGTGCGCGCAAGCCCTGGGCCTGGCGGTCAGCCCTGGCCCGCCACGCCGGCCAATGCCTCGACCCGGCGCATGACGGCCAGCCCCGCCCGCTCGAAGGCATCCGCGCCATAGGTCCGCTCGATATAGGCCCGACCGGCCTTCCCCATCGCCGCGAGCCTGTCCGGTCGCGCGGCCAGCGCCTCGATCGCGCCGGCGCAGGATGCAGCCACCTCGCCTTCCAGCAACAGCCCGCCTCCGCTCGCGCGAACGCTTTCCCGCAGTTCGCCCACGGGCGTGACGATGACCGGCAATCCGGCCGACATCGCCTCGTGCGCGGCGAGGCACATGCCTTCATAGCGGGATGGCTGCGCATAGAGATGCCAGGATTCCAGAAAGGGCCGCACATCCGAAGCCATCCCCGGCAAGGCGACCATGGACTGCAACCCGTGACGGACGATCAGCCCTTCCAGCGCGGCCCGTTCCGGCCCATCGCCCACGATGGTCAGATGAACCCTGTCCGCCAGGTCGGGGCGCGATTGCCGCAGCAGGGCCACCGCCTCGATCAGCAGGTCGTAATTCTTGACCGGATGAAGGCGGCCCACGCTGCCGATCCGCAACACGCCCTGGCCGTCCCATCGCGGCGCCTGTCCGCAAGGGAGCCGTTCGAACAACGGCCATGTCATCACCCGATCCGGCGGGATGTTCAATCCGCTGGTCAGGAACGCCGCCACCGACGGGGAATCGGCCACCCATAAACGGCTCAAGCCTCGGGTCAGGCGGGTATGCAGCCGGATGCTGGCGCTATGCTTCCAACTCACCACCGGTATCCCCAGCCACGCCCCCGCGATCATGCCGACCAGCCCCGCCGCGCTCAGCGACGTCCATATCACATCGGGGCGGGACTGCCGGAGGAGGCGGACGAAAGCCAGGATCGTCGCCAGCTTGCTGCGCCGCCTGTCGAACAGGAGGCGATAGGGGATGCCCGCTTCGTCCAGCAACCGCGCGGCCGCCATGTCGCGCGGCTCGCATGCGGTCACCTCCACCGCATGCCCGGCCTTGCGCATGACGGCGACGATGCGCGGCACCGCGGCTTCCGCGCCGCCGCTTTCGAGACTGGTGATCAGATAGTGGATCTTCATCGGCTTATCGCGGCCGCGACCGGACCTGCGGCGGCCTGCGCCCCGTCGAACGCCGCCGGAGCATGAGACGCCCCACGATAGCGGCGAAGAGGAAGGGAACGAACAGCAATATCCCGACCATCCCCAATATCAGCCGCCCGTCGAGCATCTCCGCAGGCAGGCTCGCGCCCGCGAGGTATCCCGGCGCCAGCAGGGCCGGAACCCATATGACGGCCGAGGATATATTGGCCATCTGAAAGCTGCGTCCCGGCATCTGCATGACGCCCGCCACCAGCGGAATGGTGGCCCGCACCGGTCCGAAGAACCGGCCCAGGAAGACGGACACGAAGCCGTATCGCCGGAAGAACAGGCGCGTCCGGGCGACGGCCGCGCGATGATGGCGCAATGGCCAGCGCCGATAGGCGGAAGGACCGATCCAGCGGCCCAGAAGATAGGATATCCAGTCGCCCAGGATGGAGCCGACAATGGCCCAGAACAAAACGGGCAGCGGGTCCAGGAATCCCGCCGCGATCAATCCGCCCATCGCCATCATCAACGCGATGGCGGGCACGAACATCCCTATGACGATCATCGATTCCGCGAAGGCCAGCAGGCCGATGACCGGTCCCGCCAAGGCCGCGTTATCCGTAATCAGCGCCAGCAGGCCGGCGATCCATTCGTCGATGGAGGTCATGTTTTCCAGGAATCCGCCAGATCGTCCGCCGTGGCGTCGATCTGGTCCGGTTCGCCCTCCCCCGTCAGCGCATAGGAAAAATCGCCCTTGCGCCAATAGGCGACCGACTGGCGGCCCTCCCGCACCGTATCGGGATCGCGCGGCGCGGAGGAACGCTCGCGAATGGCGAGGATGGAAAAGACGCGGCCTTCGGTCGTCTGCACGGCCAGCAGCAAGGCGGGCAGGCCGCTCGTATGGAGCATCTCCACATCGAACACCCGCCAGTCCGGCGGCAATCTTGGAATGGCGATGCGGGAAGCGGAAAGCAGCGTTTGGGTGCGATCGGAAATCGGCTCATAGGCCGCGAGACCGGCGCGTTGCTGGATGGCCCTGTGCGATGCGGCGGCCAGCTCGATATAGGATGGCGGCGGGGATGCCATGCCCCATGCCGCGCAGGCCGCCGCCGCCGTCAGGCCGACGGCGGCGATGCCCATGCCCGTCCGGTTCCAGAAAGCCCGGCGACGTTCTTTTTCCGACGGCGGGCGGCGGCGGGCGGGATCGCGGAGCGCGAGCAATTGCAGCGCGCTGCGGTTGCAAAAATCCGCCATCACCTGCGCGGCAAGGCCGGGATTGCGCGAAAGATGATCTTCCACCGCCAGACGGTCCGCCAGATCGAGCTCGCCATCGATATAGGCTTCGATATCCATCTTGCCTATCTCATCCATCGGACCCGCCGCCACTCTAGCTTCCCGCCGCCTTGAAGCGGACGGCATGGCCGTCGGGACCGCCGCACACGACGGCCGGGAGAAGGGAGACGCGCATTGCCATATAGGAGCATACGCCTCTGCCGCGGGATTATTCCACGGCCATGACGCGATCCGGAGCATATCGTTGCGAAGGGCGACGGCCGCGGCCGCGCCCTCGCCGCCTCCAACATTGCGAAAATTTCAGACGCCGACGATCTCCCCGCAATCCCGCCCCGTCCAGTATCGCTCTCCTCTCATGATCGAGGACAGGGGCATGAAAGGGTTGCAGGCCATGCGGGCAGGCCGCATCGGACGAGGTTCCCGCGGTTTCCGGCGGCTTCTCGCCGTGCTGGCGACCGGCCTTATCCTGGCCCTGCTGGCGATCGGGACCCTATGGTTCGCCGCCCCTTATTCCGATGGGACGGACTTTGAATGGCGGGCCTTGCGGCCTTTCCCTTCCGCGCAGGCGCGCGCGCCGGTGGCGGCGATGTTCCTTTCCGGCGACATGGGCTTTCGTTTCGGCATGAGCGGGCAGGTCGCCACGGCGCTGGGCGGGCACGGCCTCCCCGTGGCGGGTTTCGCCTCGCCCATGCTGTTCGCCCGCCGCCGCACGCTCGCGCAGGTGGACCGGATCGTCCGGAACGCGATCCGCATCGCGCTGGACCGCAACCGCGCTTCCCGCATCGTGCTGGTCGGGCAATCCTACGGCGCGGACATCGTGGCCACGGCCGCCCCCCGCCTGCCTCCCGACCTGCGGTCCAGGATCGCCGCCATCGTCCTGATCGTCCCGGCGCGCAACGTCTATTTCCGGGCCGACCCGCTGGGTTTCGCCTATCGCGGAGAGCCCGACGCCCGCCCGATGGAGGCGGTGCGCGGGATCGGCTGGACGCCCGTGCTCTGCATCCATGGCGTCGAGGAACGGGACAGCCTTTGCCCGCTGCTCAGGGGCAGCGCCGCCAGCATCCTCGGCCTGCCCGGCGACCATTATCTGCGGCATGACGACAAAGCGCTGACAGCAGCCGTGCTGGGCGGCCTGCGCGCCATCGTTCCCGGCATCGAAAAGACCATGAAGGGCGGGGAATGATCGGCAAACGGATCAGGCGCGCGATGATCGGGATCGGGGCGCTGCTGCTGGCGGCGGCGTTCATCCTCACGGCCATGCCGCCGGGCATGGAGCCGTCGCGCGCCGCCGAGCGACGCCCTGCCGCCGCAAGCCCGCCCGCCGATCTCGCCTATGATTTCCCGGCCATGGGACGGATCGCGATCGATCGGCCGCGCCGCGCGCCGCGCGGCATCGTCCTCCTGCTGTCCGATGCCCATGGCTGGCGGCAGGAGGAACAGGCTCTCGCCCGCCGCCTCGCCGACGCCGACATGCTGGTGGCGGGCATATCCACCCCCGCCTTTCTCCAGAGGCTGGGCCACGCCAGCCGGTGCATCAATCCCAATTATGCGATCATCGACCTCGCCCGCGATCTTCAGCACCGCCTGGCCGTGCCGCTTTACAGGAAGCCCATGATCGTGGGACGCGGCGAGGGCGGGGCGCTGGCCTATGCGGCGCTGGCCTCGGGACCGGACGGCTCCTATGCCAGCGCGCTTTCCATCGGCTTTTCTCCCTCCCTGCCCGGATGGAAGCCATGGTGCAAATCAGGCAGTTTGAAAGTCCGGACGCGGATCGCCCCGCATCGCCGCCAGTGGATTTTCGCGCCTGCCGGACCGTTGCCCTCGCCATGGATCGTGATCCGCGCGGCGCTCCCCCGTTCCATGCCGGGAAAGGCCCTACGCTCTTTCATCGACCGGGCCGGACCGGCAAGACTGATCGAGGCAGGGGATCAGGAGGGTGCGGCGACCGACATGCTGGCGCTGGGGCAACTCATGCCTTTCCTGACGCCCGTGCCGGAAGCGGAAGCACCGCCCCACGGCCATCCCCCGCTTCCCGCCGGCCTGCCCATCACCCTGGTGACCGACGACGCCGCGCCCAGGACCGATCTGATGGCGGTCCTCTATTCGGGCGACGGCGGCTGGGTCGGGCTGGACAAGGCCGTGGCGGGACAGCTCGTGCGGGCGGGCGTGCCGGTGGCCGGCATGGACAGCCTGTCCTATTTCTGGAGCCGGCGCACACCGCAAGGGGCAGCGGCCGATCTTTCCGCCATCATCAGGGGCTATTCGGATCGCTGGCAGCGGCCCAGGGTGCTGCTGGTCGGCTACAGCTTCGGCGCGGACGTGCTGCCGCATATCGTCGCCCATCTTCCCGCCGCCGACCGGGCGCGGGTGGAGAAGATGGCGCTGCTGGGCCTCAGCGCCTCGGCGGATTTCCAGTTCCATCTCGCTTCCTGGCTCAACCTGCCCTCCGGGGACAGCTATCCGACCGTTCCCGCCATCGCGCAACTGCGCGGCGTGCCGATGCTCTGCGTGAAGGGACAAGCGGAAACGGACAGCGCCTGCCCCGCCATTCCCAGGGGGCTGGCGCAGGTCGTGACGGTGCCGGGCGGACATCATTTCAACCGCAACGCGTCCCTGCTGGCGGGCCTGATACTGGCCGGTCTCGTTCGTCATGACTGACAAGACCGGCGCTCGCGAAAGGGAAGGCGGCATTGTCCCGGCGTTGCGGCACTGGATCGCGGCGCGGCGCACCCTGTTGAGCCTGCTGGCGATGCTGGCGGTATGCGCGCTGGGGCTGGCGGCGCTTCATGCCCTGCTTGCCGAAGTGCGGCTGCGCGATGTCAGGGGCGCATTCCACATGATCGGCTCCCGGCGCATGGCGTTCGCGCTAGGGCTGACGGCGATCAGCTATCTCGCCCTCACCTTCTACGATTTCGTCGCGCTGCGCCTCGTCGGGCGTGTCCTGCCGTGGCGCACGGCGGCGCTGGCGTCCTTTTGCAGCTATACGCTGAGCCACAATCTGGGGCTGTCGCTGCTGACGGGGGGATCGGCGCGCTATCGCATCTATGCGGCGGCGGGCCTGACGGGAGGCGAAGTCGCCCGCATCGTCGCATCGGCCAGCCTCACCTTCTGGGGCGGGGTGTTCGTGATGGCGGGCGCGCTGATGGCCTTCCATCCCGCCGCCGTCGCGCTGGGCGGTGTCACCCTGTCCCCGGCGCTGCAACGGGGCGCGGGAATCGCGATACTGGCGCTTGCCGCACTTGCCCTGTCGGGCGCGGGACGGGAGGGGCGCGCGCCGACGCTGTTCGGCCTGACCTTCACCCTCCCCTCGCGAAGCCGGGCGCTGGCCCTGCTGGCGGTGTCCTGCGTCGACCTCGCCGCCGCCAGCGCCGCGCTCTACATCCTCGTGCCGCATGTGGGCCTCTCCCTCTATCCCGCCTTTTTCCTCGGCTATGTGCTGGCGATCATCCTGGCGCTGGTCAGCCATGTTCCAGGCGGGCTGGGCATATTCGAAGCCGTGATCGTCGCCACCCTGCCGGACGTGGACCGGCCCAGCCTGCTGGCCGCGCTGATCGCCTATCGCATCATCTACTATCTGCTGCCGCTGCTGCTGGGCGTCATCGCCATCGCCGGGCATGAAGGCCACCGCTGGCGGCGGCCGATGGGGCGTTTCCTGAACGGGGCGCAGGTCGCGGCCTCCGGCGTTGCGCCGGTCATGCTGGCGCTGCTGGTGGCGGTGGGCGGCATGATCCTGCTCATCTCCGGCGCCTTGCCCGCCATTCCCGCCCGCCTCCATTCGGTGACGCACCTCCTTCCCCTCTTCCTCGTGGAGGCGTCGCACTTCGCCGCCAGCATCGTCGGGACATTGCTGATCCTGCTGGCGTCGGGCCTGTACCGCAGGCTGGACGCGGCCTTCTGGATGACGCGCGCGCTGCTGATCGCGGGCGCGCTCTTCTCGCTGGTCAAGGGACTGGATTATGAGGAAGCGGCCATCCTGCTGCTCATCACCGCCCTTCTCCAATGGACGCGCGGCGCCTTCTACCGCCACACCCAATTCACCGCCGCCGTCCTGACGCCCGCATGGCTGGCGACGATGACCGTCGCGGTGGGGCTTTCGATCTGGATCGGCTTCTTCGCCTATAAGCATGTCGATTATCAGACCCATCTCTGGTGGGACTTCGGCCCGCGCGGCGATGCGTCGCGCTTCCTGCGCGCGGCTTTGGCGAGCGGCGTGCTGGTGGTCGCCGCCGCGCTGTGGCGGCTGTGGCGGCCCGCAGTGCCTCCGCGCCTGATGCGCCGCATTTCCGCCGCGCCGCCGCAACAGGCGCTGGCGCTGGCCGACCGCACCGACGCCTTCCTCGCGATGACGGGGGACAAGCTGTTCCTCGCCTCCGCCACGGGGCGGGCCTTCCTCATGTACCGGATTCAGGGTCATAGCTGGATCGTGATGGGCGATCCGGTGGGCGACCGGACGGAATGGGCCGACCTGCTCTGGCAATTGCGCGAGACGGCGGACAGGAGCCAGGGCCGCCTGCTCCTCTACCAGTTGAGCCTGGAGGCGCTGCCCCTCGCGGTCGATCTGGGCCTGGGCATCGTCAAATATGGGGAAGAGGCGCGGGTGGACCTGAAGCGCCTCACCCTCGACGGTCCGGAGGCCCGGCCCCTGCGCTATGCGACGAGGCGCGCGATCCGGGAAGGCGCCTCGTTCGAAGTGGTTCCCGCCGCCCGGCTGGACGGCATCATGGACGATCTCCAGCGGATTTCGGATGGCTGGCTGGCGCAAAAGGGACGCAGGGAAAAGCGGTTCAGCATGGGCCGGTTCGATCCCGCCTATGTCGCCCGTTTCGATTGCGCGGTGGTGCGGCGGGAAGGCCGGATCGTCGCTTTCGCGAATATCTGGGCGACCGCCAATCGCAACGAATTGTCGGTCGACCTGATGCGGCATGACGAAGTGATGCCCTATGGCGCGATGGACTTTCTGTTCCTGCGCCTGATGGAATGGGGCCGCGACCGGGGTTTTGCATGGTTCACGCTGGGGCTGGCGCCCTTGTCGGGGATGGAGGCGCGCCGCCTTTCCCCCTTGTGGGTGAAGGCGGGGGCCTTTCTCTATCGGCATGGCGACGGCTTCTACGGCTTCGAAGGGCTGCGCGCCTACAAGGACAAATTCTCTCCCGTCTGGGAACCGCGCTTCATCGCCGGGCCGCACGGGGTGGGCCTCCTGCGCTCCATGATCGATCTCCAGAAGCTGGTATCGGGACGATAGCGCCGCCATGGCTGGACATAATATGTCCCGACATTGATCTTTTCGACCAAGGCGCGCTAAGCCAGCGTCAGGACAAGGCGTTCCCGCACAGCGCCGCCGCGAAAGGATGACAATGCCCTCCAGCTTCCGCCGCTCGACCGCGCTGCTCGCGGCCCTCGCCGCCTCTTCCCTCCCCGCCATGGCGCAGGAAAAGCTGACCCTCGAACGCGTTTTCGCCAGTCCCGACCTTTCCGGCCCCCAGCCCCGCGCCCTGAAGCTCTCGCCCGACGGCACGCTCGTCACCCTGCTGAAGCCCCGCGCCGATGAAAAGGACCGGCTCGACCTCTGGGCCATCGACACAGCGACCGGCGCGCAGCGGATGCTGGTCGATTCGAAGAAGACCGGCAGCGGCGCGGAACTCTCCGAAGCCGAAAAGATGCAGCGCGAACGCGACCGCTCCGTCGCGGGCAGCACCGGCATCGCCACTTATGACTGGTCGCCCGATGGCCGGCACATCCTCGTCCCCGTGGACGGCGACCTCTACCTCGCCGCCCTCGACGGCAAGGTCACCCGCCTCACCGCCTCCCCCGAAGGCGAACTGAACGGCGTCGTCAGCCCGAAAGGCGCATATGTCTCCTACGTCCGCGACGGTAATTTCTTCGTCCAGCCCATCGGCGGCGAAGCCCGCCAGCTCACCACCGACGCCAGCGACACGCTCAGTTGGGGCGTCGCGGAGTTCGTCGCGCAGGAGGAAATGGACCGCCGCACCGGCTATTGGTGGTCGCCCGACGATGCGCTGATCGCCGTCGCCCGCGTCGATGAAAGCCCGGTCGGCATCGTCACCCGCACCGCCATCGGCGGCGAAGGCACGAAGGTCTACCAGCAACGCTACCCCGCCGCGGGCACGCCCAACGCCCTCATCGACCTCTACGTCATGAAACCGGACGGCAGCGCCCGGATCAAGGTCGACCTCGGCCCCGAAACCGACATCTACCTCGCCCGCGTCGACTGGTCGAAGGACGGCAGGACCCTCTACGTCCAGCGCGAGAGCCGCGACCAGAAGCGCCTAGACCTCCTCGCCGTCGATCCCGCCACCGGCAAGGCGAAGGTCATCCTCACCGAAAGCGCGAAAAGCTGGATCAACCTCTCCAACAATTTCAGGCCATTGAGCGACGGCAGCTTCCTGTGGTGGTCGGAAAAGACGGGCCACGGCCATCTCTATCATGTCCGCGACGGCAAATGGACGCCCCTTACC
The DNA here is from genome assembly GCF_002355855.1 of Sphingobium cloacae. Classification (NCBI taxonomy): domain Bacteria; kingdom Pseudomonadati; phylum Pseudomonadota; class Alphaproteobacteria; order Sphingomonadales; family Sphingobiaceae; genus Sphingobium; species Sphingobium cloacae. The sequence continues at coordinate 792,351 of NZ_AP017655.1, read as the reverse complement.
CACGGCGCATGGGAAGTGCGCGACGTGATCGGCGTCGATGAAGCGAAAAGCCTCGTCTACTTCACCGCCAACCGCGAAACACCGCTGGAGCAGCAACTCTACGCCGCCCCCCTCGCCAAGGCCGGGCCGCTCAGGCAACTCACCCAGGACGGCTGGTGGAACGACGCCGTGATGGACCGCAAGGCCACCCGCCTCGTCATCTCCCGCAGCAACACCGACCAGCCCAAACAGGTCTACCTCGCCGACACGGACGGCAGGCAACTCCAATGGCTGGAGGAGAATGCGATCCGGGGCGACCACCCCTATGCCCCCTATCTCGCCGCCCACGCCAGGACGCGCTTCTCGACCCTCAAAGCCGCCGACGGCACCGTCCTCCACGCCCGCATCATGACGCCGCCGATGGAGGCCGGCAAACGCTACCCTGTCTTCATGCTGCACTATGGCGGCCCCGGCGCGGGCCGTCAGGTCACGAACCAGTGGGGCGCGCCCATCTATCAATATCTGGTGAGCAAGGGCTGGATCGTCTTCGCCATCGACAATCGCGGCACCCCCGACCGCGGCAAGGCGTTCGAGGATCACATCTACCGCGCCATGGGCACCGTCGAGGTGGACGACCAGCTCAAGGGCGTCGAATGGCTGAAAAGCCAGCCCTATGTCGACCCGCAACGGATCGCCACCTATGGCTGGTCCTATGGCGGCTACATGTCCCTCAAGCTGCTCGAAAAGGCCCCCGGCACTTTCTCCGCCGCCGTCGCGGGCGCGCCCGTCACGAAGTGGGAACTATACGACACCCACTACACCGAACGCTATCTGGGCAAGCCGCAGGACAGGCCCAGCGCCTATCCCGCTTCCGATGCGGTCGAGGAGGCGGTGAAGATAAAGGACCCCCTCCTCCTCATCCACGGCATGTCCGACGACAATGTGGTGTTCGACAACGCCACCGCCGTCATGGCGAAGATGCAGGGTGCGGCCGTCCCCTTCGAGATGATGGCCTATCCGGGCCAGACCCACCGTGTCGGCGGCCCCGGCGTCTCCGTCCACCTTTGGCGCACCATAGTGGATTTCCTCGACCGCCACGGCACCGGTCCAGCGGGGGAAAGTCGCGCTTCCACGCCCTGAACCGCTTACTACTGGACAATTGCCGCAACGGCGCTATGCCGCGCACTCCGCAATTTTGCATGGAGTGGAGTGTTTAGTCATGGGTTACAAGGTCGTCGTCGTTGGTGCCACGGGCAATGTGGGCCGCGAAATGCTGACCATTCTCGCCGAGCGCGAGTTCCCGATTGACGAGATCGCGGCGGTCGCCTCGCCCCGGTCGCAGGGCACCGAAATCGATTTCGGTGAAACCGGCAAGACGCTCAAATGCAAGAATATCGAGCATTTCGACTTCACCGGATGGGACATCGCCCTGTTCGCGGCCGGTTCCGGCCCGACGGCGGAATATGCGCCCAGGGCTGCGGCGGCGGGCTGCGTCGTGATCGACAATTCGTCGCTCTACCGCATGGACCCGGACGTGCCCCTGATCGTGCCCGAAGTGAACCCGGACGCGATCGACGGCTACAAGAAGAAGAACATCATCGCCAACCCCAACTGCTCGACCGCGCAGATGGTGGTCGCGCTCAAGCCCCTGCATGACGCCGCCACGATCAAGCGCGTCGTCGTCTCCACCTATCAGTCGGTGTCGGGCGCGGGCAAGGCGGGCATGGACGAGCTGTTCGAACAGTCGCGCAACATCTTCGTGGGCGATCCGGCCGAACCGAAGAAGTTCACCAAGCAGATCGCCTTCAACGTGATCCCGCATATCGACGTCTTCCTGGACGACGGCTCCACCAAGGAAGAGTGGAAGATGGTCGCGGAAACCAAGAAGATCCTCGATCCCAAGGTGAAGGTCACGGCGACCTGCGTGCGCGTTCCCGTCTTCGTCGGCCATTCGGAATCGCTGAACATCGAGTTCGAGAAGGAAATCTCCGCCAGCGAAGCGCAGGACATCCTGCGCGAAGCTCCCGGCGTGATGCTGGTCGACAAGCGCGAGGACGGCGGCTACGTCACCCCCGTCGAGTGCGTGGGCGACTACGCCACCTTCATCAGCCGCGTGCGCGAGGATTCGACCATCGAGAACGGCCTCAACCTCTGGTGCGTCAGCGACAATCTCCGCAAGGGCGCGGCGCTGAATGCCGTCCAGATCGCCGAACTGCTGGGCCGCCGCCACCTGAAAAAGGGCTGAGGCTCATGATCCCCGGCGCTGCCGTCTGGAAGGCTCTTCCAAACCGGCAGCGCTGGACGATCCTGCTGCTGCTCGCGGCAGTCGCGCTGGCGAACGTCGCGCAGCCCTATCCCGACCTTGCGCCGCTACAGCACGGCCCCACCGTCGCGCTTCTCCTTGCCGCGCCGTGGCTCCTGCGCCGCTGGCCGCTCTCCGACAACGCGCTGGCCTGTATCGCCCTCTTCCTGCTGCTCCACACGCTCGGCGCGCGCTACATCTACTCCTACGTCCCCTATGACGACTGGAGCCGCGCCCTGTTCGGCACGGACATCTCCATTGCCTTGGACCTGCACCGCAACGGCTATGACCGCCTCGTCCATTTCGCGTTCGGCGCGCTGCTCACCGGCCCCTTCGCGCAAATCGCGCGCCGCCATGGCGGCATGGGAAAGACGGCCGGGCTCCTGTTCGCCTTCGCCGCCATCGGCCTTGCCAGCGCGCTCTATGAAATCTTCGAATGGCTGCTGACCATCGTCGCGGCAGGCGAGACGGCCGACTATTATAACGGCCAGCAGGGCGATGCCTGGGACCCGCAAAAGGACATGGCCGCCGTCCAGCTCGGCAGCGCGCTGGCCCTTCTCTTCATCCGTCGATAGCCACGCAAGCCCATGGTCCCGAACGAAATGAGCCGTCTACCCCTTCGCCAAGCTCAGGGCGAGCCGGAATGGGTGTCTGGAACCCCTCAAAATTGAAGTCCGGGCCACCCGCACCCCACCTGAATCCCCCGTTCCGCTTGGGCCCTTATTTCGCCAGCGCGGCGAGGCGGTCGAAGCCTATCGCGTTCACGGCGGCTTTCAGTTCGTCGATACTGGCAACGGTGCCGCTGGCTTCCACCATGAAACGGTTGGCGAGCGTGGTGCCGAACTTGCCGTGGCGGCTCTCGCTGTCCCATTCCTCGGTCACGATGCGCCCATCGACGGTCTCGGTTTTCTCATAGCCGGTCGCGGTCTGCTTGTTGGACTGGACGTTGAGCGCCGCGCCGAGGCCGGCAAAGGCTCCCGCGACGGCCATGTCGGTGACTTCCAGATCGATGTCGTCATCGCCCGCCGTGTAGCGCGCGCTGGCGCGGGCGCCCGCCGACATGCCGCTGCTTTCGACCTCGGTCCGGCTGAAGCGGCCGATCTTTTCGGGGAGCAGCGCCTGAAGGGCGGCGGGCGCGATGGCGGCGGAGGCGCCGTTCTGCGTCGCTTCGTCCATCTTCTTCGCGGCCGATTCCATCTGCTTGCTGGCGGCGTCCAGCTTGCCGAGGTCGACCTTGCCGACGCCCGGCACGGTCATTTCGCCGCTCACCGTGGAGGGGCCGTAAGCGCCGCCGAACATGGAGCCGAAGGGACGGGCCAGCGCGCCTGCGATCATGAAGAGGATCGCGGCGGCGACGATGGTCACGATGGTGTAGACCAGCGCCTTGTCCTCCGGCGCCTTCATCAGGCGCGGCAGGCCGAGATAGAGGAGGTAGAGGCTGTAGAGCCCCACGATGCCGAGGATCGAGAGCGACGGCACCAGCGCGAATATCCCCGCGAGCCAGCCCGCCGTGCCGGAATAGGCGGCGACCTTGAACGCCTTCACCCTGTCCTTCTGTCCGCCGAATTGCGGGGCGAGCGCATCAATGATGAGCGCGAGGACGAAAAGGCCGATCAGCGCGAAGACATAATGGGCGATGGCCATGCTGATCGCGCCCATGAGCGACGGACGGAAGGTGATGCCAAAGGCGCCATAGCCGAAGATCTGCCCGCCGATCAGCGCGGCGAGCGGCGGGATGGCGGCGAGTATCATCACATAGCCGGTGAAGATGCCGCCGACGGTCGCCGGTTCGGTGTCGATGACGCCCCATTCTTCCTTGGGCTTGAGGATGATCGCCTTGGCCCTGTCGACGATGCTGGGCGGGGTGGAAACCGGGTTCACGTCCGTCATCTTGGCATTCTCCCTCCGTTCGTTACGGGGAGTGGAACAATTTCGTGGCGAGAAGGCAAGTGCAATCTGTCGCCCTTATCCCCAGCTTTTGATGATCGGGGGCTGGCATTGCGACGTTGGGGGTGCATAATGCGGCCATGCCTCACGCCGGTTTCGTTCCCCTTCGCATATTGTCGTCCTTCACCATGCTGGAAGGGGCGATCGACCCCAAGAAGATCGCGAAGCAGGCCAAGGCGCTGGGCTTTCCGGCGGCGGCGATCACGGACCGGAACGGGCTTTACGGTTCGATGGCCTTTTCCGACGCCTGCAAGGGCGAAGGCGTGCAGCCGATCATCGGCGCGATGGTCGGCGTGCTGCGGCCCGGACGCCCCCCCAATGCACCGCCGGTGCATGACTGGCTGACGCTCTATGCGCAGGATGCCAAGGGTTATGACAATCTCTGCGCGCTGGTGTCGATGGCGCATCTCGACCGGCCGGTCGAGGAAGTGCCGCACGTCACGCTGGAGGCGATGGAAGGCCGCACCGATGGGCTGATCGCGCTGACGGCGGGAGGCGAGGGCGCTCTTGCCCGCCTGTTCGCGGAGGATCAGCCGGAGGCGGCTTTGGCCTATGCCGGGCGGCTGGAGGTGCTGTTCCCCGACCGGCTCTATGTCGAGATTTGCCGCAGGCTGGACCCGGTGGAGGGGAAGGCGGAGCCGCATCTGCTCGACCTTGCCTATGCGCGGAACCTGCCGCTGGTGGCGACCAACCCCACCTGCTTTGCCGAGCCGCATTTCCATGCGGCGCATGACGTGATGCTCTGCATCGCCGACAGCGCCTATGTGGAGACGCCGGACCGGCGGACCAGTTCGCCCGACGCATGGATGAAGCCCGCCGCCGAGATGAAGCGGCTGTTCGAGGATTTGCCCGAAGCGCTGGCGAACACCCTCGTCGTGGCGCAGCGTTGCGCGGTGGCCGCGCCCAAGCGCAAACCGATCCTCCCCAGCCTGGCGGGCGATATCGAGGGCGAGGCGCGGATGCTGCGGGAACAGGCGGCGGCCGGGCTGGAGGCGCGGCTGGAGAAGCTGGGTATCACCGGCGAGGAGGCGCGCAAGCCCTATTTCGACCGGCTGACCTTCGAAACCGACATCATCGTCCAGATGGGCTTTCCCGGTTACTTCCTGATCGTCGCGGACTTCATCAAATGGGCGAAGTCTAACGATATTCCGGTGGGGCCGGGGCGCGGGTCCGGCGCGGGGTCCGTGGTGGCGTGGGCGCTCACCATCACCGATCTCGACCCGCTGCAACTGGGGCTGCTGTTCGAACGCTTCCTGAATCCCGAGCGCGTGTCGATGCCGGACTTCGACATCGACTTCTGCGAAACGCGGCGCGGGGAAGTGATCCGCTACGTCCAGCAGAAATATGGCGCGGACCATGTGGCGCAGATCATCACCTTCGGTAAGCTCAAGGCCCGCGCGGTGCTGAAGGACACGGGCCGCGTGTTGCAGATGAGCTATGGGCAGGTCGACCGGCTCGCCAAGCTGGTGCCCAACCATCCGACCGACCCCTGGACGCTGGAACGGTCGCTGAACGGCGTGTCGGAATTCCGGGCGGAATATGATAATGACGCGCAGGTCAAGCGCCTGATCGACTATGCGATGAAGCTGGAAGGCTTCCCGCGCCACAGTTCCACCCATGCGGCGGGCGTGGTGATCGGCGATCGGCCGCTGAGCCAGTTGGTGCCGCTCTATCGCGATCCGCGATCCGACATGCCGGTGACTCAGTTCGACATGAAATATGTCGAGGGCGCGGGGCTGGTGAAGTTCGACTTCCTGGGCCTCAAGACGCTGTCGGTGTTGCAGAAGGCGGTGCAATTGCTCGCGGCAAGGGGCGTGGAGGTCGATCTCGACGGCCTGAGCTGGGACGATCCGGCGGTCTATGACCTGCTCCAGCGCGGCGACACGGTGGGCGTGTTCCAGCTGGAATCGGAAGGGATGCGCAAGACGCTCGCCGCCGTGCGTCCGACCAACTTCGGCGACATCATCGCGCTGGTGTCGCTCTACCGCCCCGGTCCGATGGACAATATCCCGATGTTCGGCCGTCGCAAGAACGGACAGGAAGAGATTGAATATCCCCATATTCTCCTGAAACCGATCCTCGAAGAAACCTATGGCATCTTCGTCTATCAGGAACAGGTGATGCAGGCCGCGCAGATACTGGCGGGCTATTCGCTGGGCGACGCGGACCTTCTGCGCCGTGCGATGGGCAAGAAGATCAAGGCGGAGATGGACGCCCAGCGCGCCCGCTTCGTGGAGGGCTGCGCCAGGAGCGACATCAAGCCCGCCAAGGCGAACGAGCTGTTCGATTTGATCGACAAGTTCGCGGGCTATGGCTTCAACAAATCCCACGCGGCGGCCTATGCGCTGCTCGCCTATCAGACGGCGTGGCTCAAGGCGCATTATCCGGCGGAATTCTATGCCGGGTCGATGGCGTTCGATATCCACCTGACCGACAAGCTGACCGTGTTCGTGGACGATATGCGGCGCATGGGGCTGACTTGTCTCGCCCCGGACATCAACCGCAGCGGGGCGGATTTCTCGGTCGAGGCGGTCGAGTTCGAAGGCGACGATCCGCGTCTCGGTTTCGCGGTGCGCTATGCGCTGGGCGGCCTCAAGGGCGTGGGCGAGAAGGCGATGGAGCAGCTCGTCGAGGAACGGGAGGCACGGGGGCCTTTCCAGTCGCTCGACGATTTTGCCGACCGGATAGAACCGCGCCTGCTCAACCGGCGGCAGCTGGAAAGCCTCGCGGCGGCGGGCGCTTTCGACGACATCCACGCCGACCGCGCGGGCGTCCATGCGGCGGCGGAAACGATCCTGACGGTGGCGGCCAGCAATGCCGAAGCGCGGACAAGCGGACAGGGCGGCCTTTTCGGCGGGGAGGAAACGCCCCATGCCGATGTCCGCATCCCGCCGCATCAGACCTGGTCGACCGCCGACCGCATGGCGCAGGAGAAGGAGGCGTTCGGCTTCTATTTCTCGGCGCATCCGGTGGATCGTTTCAGGCATCTGGCCGATGCGCGCGGGGCGAAAAGCTATGGCACGATCTGTTCCGAGCCGGTGGCCGAGGGCGGGCGCGTCAATGGCGTGATGGCGGCGATGGTCGAAGATGTGCGCTGGCGCGAGACGAAGCGCGGGGCGCGCTATGCGTCGGCGACCTTTTCCGACAATAGCGGGCAGTTTCAGGCGAGCTGCTTCGACGAGGATGCCTGCAAGGCCATCGAGGACATGGCGCGGGAAGGCGATTGCGCGCTGCTGATGGTGGAACTGGACCGCCTGCCCGGCGAAGAAACGCCGCGCGTCACCGTGCGGGGAGTGGAGCCTTTCCAGCAGATCGCCAATGCCTCGCGCATGGAACTGACGGTCGATGTGAGCGATCCGATGGCGGTGGCCGCGCTGGCGCAGCTTCTGTCGCGCGCGCGGGGCGGGCGCAGCGAAGTCTTCCTGCGCGCCCCCGTGCGGGACGGGATGGCGGCGCGGGTCTTCCTGGGGGACGATTATGCCCTCGGCGCGGATCAGGTGGACGCGATCGCGCTGATTCCGGGCCTCGCGATCCATGCGTTCGAGCGGATGGAGCCGAAAGCGGATGGATATCGGGCGCGCAACCGGCGGTCGGGTTTCCGGCTGGTGGCGGCGGAATAGGACCGGTTCTGGTCACGACACGAAGTGAGATTAGGCCCAATTGGATAAGACGGCGGAGGCGAAGTGGCCACGCCTTGCTGACAGCGTATGCTCCTCACCCAGCTACGACCAAGGCAGCAAGCTGCCAAGTCTTCGCAACCCGCTCCCGCATGGAGCGAGGGGAAATTATGTCCACAACCCACCCGAACCTACCTCCCACAAATCCCCCACAAAAAAGGGGCCGGGACAAACATGCCCCGGCCCCCTTTTCCAAGCAGAAATCCGCCTTAGAACTTGAACCGCACGCCCGCCGTGAAGGCGCGTCCGATGAAGTCATAGACGGCGATATTCGTCGGCAGGTTCACGCCAGGTATCGTGCCGGGAATGAGCGGCGGGTCCTTGTCGAACAGGTTGTTCACATTGCCGAACAACTCGAAATTGCCCTTGCCGTGCGGGATGGTGAAGCGGACCGACAGGTCGGTATACCAGACCGGCTTGACATGCGAATCCACGAACTGGATCTGCTTCGTGCCGCCTGGAATGTCGAGCCGCATCTTGCCGATATACTGTTCGGAAAGCGTCACGCCGAACGGGCCGTTGCTATAGTCGACCGCCAGGTTGCCGCGCCAGCGGGGCAGGCCCGCCGGGTTGGAGCCGACCACGCTCACGCCCGCATAGTGGGCGATGGGCGCGCCCGTATATTGCTGGGCGTCGAACTTGTCGAGATAGTTGGCATAGAGCCGGATGCCCAGCGCCCCATTGCCCAGCGTCGTGCGATAGCTGGCGTCGAAGTCCAGGCCCGCCGTCTTGAGGAAGGCGATATTGGCCGGAACGATGTGGACCAGGCTGGGGAAGGTCGTCGGCGTGTCGCGGTCGATCAGGCCGCATTCCACCGCGCCCGACCCGCCGGCATTGTAGCAGTTGGTCAGGATCTGCTGCGCCGTCAGCGTCTCGATGATGTTGGTCACCTTGATGCGGTAATAATCGATCGACAGCGAGAAGCCGGGCAGGAAGCGCGGCGTGATGACACCGCCGAAGGTCAGCGTCCTGCCGATTTCCGGCTTCAGGCCGGGATTGCCCGCCGTCACGCTGTTGACGTTGACGTTCTGTCCGCTGCCATAGACCGGGTTGCCGCTGCCGTCCCTGATCACGGCGTCGTTGACGATCCCGATGCCGCTCTGCGCGCCCGCATACAGCTCGAACAGGTTGGGCGCGCGGATATCGCGGGAGATGGTGCCGCGCAGCAGCAGGTCCTGCACCGGCTTCCACGTCGCGCCGACCTTCCACGTCTTGACCGTGCCGGATGTGGAATAATCGGTGATGCGCGCCGCGCCGTTCAGGCTCAGTTCCTCGAAGAAGGGCGTGTCCTTCAGGATCGGCACCGCCAGTTCGGCGAAGGCTTCCTTGACGTTCACGCTGCCGTGCGCCGCGCCGACATTGTTCAGCCAGTAATAGAGCGCGCCCGCGGGAACGCCCCGCAGCCCGGCGAAATAGGCATCCCGGTCCGTCAGCGTCGCCGGATCGGCATTGCTGGTGAGGTCCAGCGAAACCTTGCGATATTCCGCGCCGATCGCGAAATCGACCGGACCGGCGGGCAGTTCGAACAGGCTGCCGCTCAGGCTCGCCTCGACCGAATCCTGCTTCAACCGCGCGCGATAGCTGGACGTGCCGGTGGCGTAGGCATAGCCGTCCGGCGTGGAAGCGGCCGGGTTGCCGTGCATGACATCCATCGGACGGCAGCCGCTATATTGCGACGCCAATGTCGGATCGAGCGACACGCGGCACACGACATTGCCGTTCCCATCGCTCACCGCATCGACCGCCGCATAGAGCTTCCTGGTGTCGTACAGCCCGGAATTGTCCATCTTGTGCTTGGACTCGCCGTGGGTGTAGCTGACCGCCCATTTGAAGTCGCTGAAGCTGCCCTGCAAGCCGGCGGTCGCCATCCAGAAGTCGGTGCGCTCATCGGCGACCGGCTTGGGCTGTCCCGCCTGCGTCTGCCCGATCAGCAGGAAGTCGTCCGCCGTCGCGAGCGAATTGTTGAGCGCATCGGACAGGTAGGGATTGTCCTTGTAGACCCGCACGCCCAGCGACGGCGGCACCAGCGCGTTCTGCTGCGTCGTATAGCGCATGTCCGTGCGCGACCAGACGCCCTGCACATAGGCATTGATGTCCGGCGTCAGGTCATAGCTGACGCGGCCGAACGTCTGATAGGTCTTGAAGGGCGCGATGGCGGCGTTGTCCGCCGGAATGCCATAGCCGTCCCCGCCGATCTGGAAGCCGGGGGTTCCCACCGCCGTGCCGGGATTGAAGGGACGGGTCGTGCCGTCATTGTTGATGACCTGCCCGATATAGGGATTGGCGGTGCTGCTCGCCCCGACGATCCGGCCATTGGGCGCCAGCGCCGAGATCAGGACATTGCGCCCGATGGTATAGGGATTGAGCGAACCGCCCGGATTGCAGGCGGTCGGGTCGGTCAGCGGATTGGGATTGGCGCAGCCCACCTTGCTGCCCACGAAGGCATAGCCGTCGTTCCCGCCCGCGCGCTGGCTGCGCAGCAGGCCGTCATTATTGGCAAATTCGCCGCTCAGCAGGATATGTCCCCTGCCGCCGCCGAAATCCCAGCCGCCCGCCAGGCCGATGCGCTGGTTGCCCGCATCGCCGCGCGAGGAAATGCCCGCCTGGGCGACGCCCTTGATGCCGGTGAAATTCTTGTCGAGCACGAAGTTGACGACGCCGGCGACCGCGTCCGATCCGTAACCGGCCGAAGCGCCGCCCGTCACCACGTCGACCCGCTGCATCAGCAGCTGCGGCAGCACATTGGTGTCGACCGTGCCCACATAGGTGGTCGGCGGCACGCGGATGCCGTCGAACAGGATCAACGTGCGCAACGGCCCCTTGGGATTGTTGCTGGGCGTGCCCAGGCTGCGCAGGTTCAGCACATTGCCGTGGATCGGGATGCTGGCGAAGTTGTTCGCCGACTTGCCCGGACTGAGCGAATTGCCGAACTGCGGCAGCTTGTTGAGCGCGTCGGGAATGCTCGACGGGGTGGTCTTGGCCAGTTCGTCGGCGGTCGCGACGGTCACCGGCGTCGGCGCGGTATAGCCGTCGCGCACGATGCGCGATCCGGTGATGACGATATCGGCCGAACCGGGCTGCGCATCGTCCTGCGGCGCGGCCTGCTGCGGCGGCGTGGCGGCGTCTTCCTGCGCCCATGACGGGCCTGTCATCGCTATGGCGCTAACCCCCAGCGCCAGCGACGAGGCAAGAATCCTGTGCTTGAACATTTGCTGTCCTCTCCCTGCGTTAAATGCACCTAGGATCGCTGGATGAAGCATTTCTGACCTATAGTGCATTTTTATCACTATCGCATTGGATCGGGATGTCAACAAAATTTGCACTGAAGGGAACAATTATTGTCGCCGCCCCAACCGCCTTTCCCGAAACACAGATATTGACCTATGGTGCAGAAATGTGCGTTATGGCGTCGCCCCGCGACCATGCGGGCATCCCATCAAGAGATCGCGCTGCCCGGCGCGGCGTCAGCGACGGAGAAGCGAGTGTTCGAAACCCAAGGGAAACGCCCCTTTTCCCGCCATGATTCCCGCGGGCAGGCCCACCGGTCATGACCGCGACCCTCGCCGGATCGGAACCGGGCGAATCGCGACGCGAACCGACTCCCCCGGATCGGCCCGGCGCCGCCGCGCAGGCAACCTATCCCTCGCCCGCCATGGGCTGGATGACGGTCGCCATCCTGTTCCTCCTCTACATATTGTCCCTGACGGACCGGAACATCATGGCCCTGATGGTCGGCCCGATCAAACGGGATCTGGGACTGTCGGACCTTCAGATCAGCCTGTTGCAAGGGCCCGCCTTCGCCATCCTCTTCTGCCTCTGCGCCATTCCCGTCGGCATGGCACTGGACCGCTTCAGCCGCCGCATCGTCCTTTATCTGTCCGTCACGGTGTGGAGCATCGCGGCGGCATCCTGCGGTCTCGCGGGCAGTTTCATGGCCCTCGCCATGGCCCGCGCGGGCGTGGGCGCGGGCGAATCCGGCTTCGGCACCGGCAGCTATTCCGTGGTCGGCGACAGCTTCCCGCCGCACAGGCTCTCGCTCGCCATGTCCGTGTTCATCATGGGCGGCGTGATGGGGGCGGGCATCGTCTTCCTCGTCGGCGGCCCCATCGTCGGCGCGGCGATGAAGGCTGGCCCCGCGCATTGGCCGATCTTCGGCCTGTTGCAGCCCTGGCAGCAGGTCTTCATCCTGACCGGCGCGCCGGGCATCTTCCTCGCCTTCCTCGTCTTCCTGTTCCGTGAGCCGCCCCGTCGCAAGGCCGCCCCCTCCACCGGCGGCGCGGGCTATGGCGAGGCATGGGCCTTCATGCGCCGCTACAAGCCGCTTTACGTGGCGAGCTTCGTCGGCTTCGGCCTCGCCTATGCCGCGACCATCGGCTTCCAGCTCTGGACCCCGGTTTTCCTGTCGCGCGTCCATGGCTGGGAGCCGGGCCGCATCGGCCCCGTCATCGGCATCGCCCAGATCGCGGGCGCGGCCTGCATCCCGCTTCACGGCTGGATGGTCGACCGCCTCTATCGCGCGGGCCGGGCGGACGCGCACCTCTTCTGGTGCTTCTGGACCGTCATCGCCGCCGCGCCCTTCGGCGTCGCCGTGTTCCTGGTCGAAAGCCCGTGGATCGCGATGGGCTGCTACTGGGCCTTCATGGCGTTGATCCTCTCCACCTCCAGCATGGGACCGGCGACGGTTCAGGTCGTCACGCCCCAGCATTTGCGGGGTCGCATTTCCGCCCTTTACGTGCTGGCGTCCGGCCTCATCGCCATGGCGGGCGGCCCGGCTTTCATCGGCCTCGTCACCGACAAGGTGCTGGGCGACGAAATGAAGGTCGGCACGTCCCTCATCATCAGTATATTGTGCGTGCTCCTGCCCGCCGCCCTGCTCTTCGCCCTCGGCCGCCGGTCCATGCGCCGCGCCCATGCCGACCACGCCGCCCTTTGAGGACATATCCATGATCGAAACCCGACGCCCCGCCTTCCTGGATGGAAAGCCCAAGCAACTGCTGATCGACGGCCGGCATGTCGACGCCCTGTCCGGCCGCCGTTTCGAAAGCTTCAGCCCCTCGACCGGCGAACTGGTGGCCGAACTGGCCCTGGCCGATGCGGAGGATGTGGACCGCGCCGTCAAGGCCGCCCGCGCCGCCTTCGAAGGCCCGTGGAGCCGCTTCAAGCCCGCCGACCGGCAGGCCGTCCTCCTGAAACTCGCCGATCTCGTCGACGCGGAGTTCGACGATCTCGCCTTGCTCGATTCCATCGAAATGGGCCGCCCGATCACGGCGGCGCGCGGCCTTCGCGGGATGCTCCAGCGTTCGCTGCGCCATTTCGCGGGCGCGGCGACGGCCATTCACGGCCAGACGCTTTCCAATTCCTTCCCCGTCGATCTCATGTCCTTCACCCTGCGCGAGCCGGTCGGCGTGGTCGGCGCGATCATCCCATGGAACGGCCCGCTGTTCAGCGCCGCATGGAAGGTCGGCCCCGTCCTCGCCACCGGCTGCACCGTGGTCCTCAAACCTGCGGAGGACGCCTCGCTCAGCCCGCTCCGTTTCGCCGAACTCTGCCTTGAAGCAGGCGTGCCCCCCGGCGTCGTGAACGTCGTCACCGGCGCGGGAGCCGTCGGCGCGGCCCTCTCCACCCACCCCGATGTCGACAAGGTCGCCTTCACCGGCTCCTGCGAAACCGGCCAGCGCATCATCGCGGCCTCGGCGGGCACGGTGAAGCGCGTCACGATGGAACTGGGCGGCAAGTCCCCCAACATCATCTTCGCCGACGCCGATCTCGACCTCGCCACGCCAGCGGCGGCCATGGGGGTCTTCAACAATTCAGGACAGGTCTGCGCGGCGGGCACCCGCCTCTTCGTCCAGCGCCCGGTCTATGAGGAAATGGTGGAGCGGGTCGCGGCCTTCGGCGCGGCGCTGAAAATCGGCCCCAGCCTCGACCCCGACACGCAGATCGGCCCGCTGGTGTCCGCCAGGCAATTCGCCCGCGTCTCCTCCTATCTCGACCTCGGCCCGCAGGAAGGCGCGCGGCTCGTGACCGGCGGCCAGCGCGTCACCGGCGGCGATCTCGACAAGGGCCATTATGTCGCGCCCACTGTCTTCGCGGACGTGAAGGACGACATGCGCATCGCGCGGGAAGAGATTTTCGGCCCCGTCTCCTGCATCCTCCCCTTCGACGATTTCGACGAGGTCGTCGCCCGCGCCAACGCGACCCGCTTCGGCCTTGCGGGCGGCGTCTGGACGAAGGACATCGGCAAGGCGATGGAGGCGGTCCAGCGCATCCGCGCCGGGTCGGTGTGGGTCAATCATTATTTCGCGATGGACCCCTCCGTGCCCTTCGGCGGCTACAAGATGAGCGGCTTCGGCCGCGAAGGCGGCTCCGAACATATCGAAGCCTATCTTCAGACGAAGGGGGTCTGGATCAGGACCTGACCCAGCCCCCTCCCCTCATTTCAGGATTTCAAGCGCCCGTTCGGGGCAGGACTTCGCCCCTTTCCACGCCAGCCGTTCATCCTCCTCCGCGACGTCGATGTCGCCGGGCATGATATAGCCTTCGTCGTCCAGTTCGAAGATCTGCGGAGCCTTCGCCCAGCAGCGGGCATGGCCCTGGCATTTTTCCTTGTGCACGATGATCTTCATGACGCTTATCCTTCAGGACCAGTCCAGAATGAGGTTCTCGATCCCGAACACATGCCCGCCATAGGTGATGGGCGCGGTGCCTTCCTTGATGCGGAAGGTGGGGATGCGCTTCAGCCATTCCTCCAGCCCGACCACGATCTCGCGCCGCGCCAGATGCGATCCCAGGCAACGGTGCGGGCCATAGGCGAAGGCGGTATGCCGGTTATCCTCGCGTCCCAGGTCGATGCGGTTGGGTTCGGGAAACTCCTCGGGATCGCGGTTGGCGATCATCGTCGCGCAGGACACATAGTCGCCCTTGCGGATCGGCGCGCCTTCGAAGTCGATGTCCTTCGTCGCCACCCGGATCATCTGCACGGTCGGATAGGCGCGCAGCATCTCCTCGGCCGCCAGCACGATCCGCGAAGGCTCCCGCCGCAGCAGTTCCTGATCCTGCGGATGGCGCGCCAGATAATTGAGGTCGAACCCGATCGCCGCCGCCACCGTATCCAGCCCCGCCACGAACAGCAGCACGCCCGTCCCGCGTATCTCCATGTCGTTCAGCAGCCGGTCGTCCACCTTCGACTGCACCAGGAAGGACATGAAATCGTCCACCGGCGCCTTGCGCCGCTGCGCCGCCAGATCGTCGATGAAGGCGATGATCGTCCGCGCCGCCGCCGGGCGCTGCCGGTTGTCACCATGCAGCAGGTCGTTGGCCCAGCCGACGAACTCGTCCAGCCGGTCGTCCGACAGTCCCAGGAACCGCAGGAAGATATTCACCGCGAAGGGAAAGGCGAAATCCGTCATGACGTCGCAGCTCGTCCCCGCCGCCGCGATCCGGTCGATCAGGAACACCGCCCGTTCCCGCACCGCCGTCTCCAGCGCCATGACCCGCTTGGGCGACAGCAGCGGATTGAGCAGCGAACGGAATTTCCCATGCTCGGGCGGATCGAGCTCCAGCGGGATCATCGGCCAATCCTCCCCCAGCGCGGAGGCGAAGATGGCGCGATGGCTGGAGAAGGTCTCCGGGTCCTGCAACACCCGACGCTGGTCCTTGGCGCGCGTGATGACCCAGGTGCCGCGCCCGTCGCGCGTGTTGCCCGGCGAATAGAAGATCGGCGGCCCGTCATGCACGACCGCCGCCGCCGCCTGCGGATCGCCATGGGGCGTCGGCGTCATGCCGGGCGCGTCGAACAGGTTGAACGCGCCGATCATATGCGGCGGCACATGGTCGGGCACGGGCCGGGCAGCCATGGTTTCCATCCGTCACTCTCCTGAATCGGTCCGCCTCGCAGGGACGGCCCCATAATATTGCAACATAGTGCAGTTTATAAAAGGGCGCCCCCGTGTCAATCACCCTTTTGCCCGCCAGCACAAAACTATCCTATGGTGCAAAAATATACTAGCCTTGGCGCGAAGAGTGCCTTAATGATTCCGCACAGGAGCGCGGCTCGCTGCCTATGCAGGGCGGGATTGCCGGTTCGCCCGGATGGAAGACAGGGACCAGAGATGATGGACGCCAAAGCGATGGAGGGGCAGGATTTCCGACAGGAAGTCCGCGCATGGCTGAAGGCCAGCTTCCCGCCCTCCCTGACCGGCGTCAGCGGCCTCGTCTTCCAGAGCGACGCCCATGCCGCCGCCGCCAGCCCGGATTATCAACTCTGGCGCCGGCGGATGCAGGAAAAGGGCTGGGGCGTCCCCCACTGGCCCAGCCGCTATGGCGGCGCGGACATGGACGAAGCGGGGATACGCATATTGGCCGAGGAGATGACGGCCATCGGCGCCTTCAACCCGATCCGCAGCTTCGGCACGATGATGCTGGGCCCGACCCTGCTGGAATATGGCAATGAGGAACAGAAGCGGGAGCATCTGCCCCCCATCGCCGGGCATGAACGGCGCTGGTGCCAGGGCTTTTCGGAGCCCGGCGCGGGATCGGACCTCGCCTCGCTGCAAACCCGCTGCGTCGACATGGGCGATCACTGGCTGGTCAGCGGGCAGAAGATCTGGACCTCCGGCGCGGATCAGGCCGACTGGTGCTTCGCCCTTGTCCGCACCGATACCAGCCGCAAGCAGGGCGGCATCAGCTTCCTGCTGATCGACATGAAATCGCCGGGCGTCGAAGCCCGCCCCATCGTCCTCATCAGCGGATCGACCCATTTCTGCGAGGTCTTCTTCAACGATGTGAAGGTGCCCAAGGGCAATCTGGTGGGCGAAGTCAATCAGGGCTGGACCATCGCGAAACGGCTGCTCCAGTTCGAACGCAACAGCCTGTCGGAAGTGAAGGCGGAGATCACCTCCCTCGCCCCGCTCGCCCATCGCCATGTCGGCACGGACGCGCTGGGCCGCATCGACAATCCCGACCTGCGCGCCCGCATGATCCGCAACGCGATGCGGCACGAAGCCTATATGGCGACCGTGCGGCGCTTCGGCCAGGAATCGAAGGGCGGCGCGGAGACCCCCATTTCCGCGCTCAAGAATCTCTGGTCGGAAATCATCCAGCAGCGGTCGGAGCTTCTGGTCGAACTGCTCGGCTCCAACGGCCTGGGCTGGTCCGGGGATGCCTATGCGGAGGACGAACTGGAAGCGACCCGCGCATGGCTGCACAGCAAGGCTTTCTCGATCTACGGCGGCAGCTACGAAGTGCAGAACAACATCACCGCCAAGCGGACCCTCGGCCTCCCGGCCTGATGGGGATGAACGATATGGAGGAGGACGCCCCGTGGCGGTGCTGAACGACGAACAGGCGATGCTGAAGGACATGGCGGCCGGATGGGCGCGCGACCGGATGCCCGTCACCGCCCTGCGCGCCCTTTACGATCATGGCGGCGGCGCAAAGCCCGATTCATCGGGCCATGACCCTGCCGCATGGACGGAAATGGCGGAGATGGGCTGGGCCGGCATCCTCGTGCCCGAACAATATGGCGGGTCGGATTTCGGCTATCTCGGCATGGGACTGGTGCTGGAGGAGCTGGGCCGCACCCTTGCCGCCTCTCCCCTTTTGAGCTCGGCGCTGGTCGCGGCGACGGCCCTTCGGCTGGGCGGCTCCCCCGATCAGAAGGCCCGCTGGCTCCCCGCTATCGCGGACGGATCGGCCATCGGCACGCTCGCCATCGACGAAGGCCCGCATCACGCCCCGGAAAAGACCGCCCTGACCGCCACGGCCTCGAACGGAGGCTGGACCCTTGATGGCACGAAACGCGCGGTGCAGGACGGCATGATCGCCGATGTCGCGATCCTCGCCGCCCGCACGTCCGGCGCGTCCGGCGAGCGCGAAGGGCTGACGCTCTTCCTTATCGAAACCGGCTCCGATGGCCTCTCCCGTCAGGCGATGGACCAGATCGACGCCCGCCGCCCCGCCATCTTCACCCTTTCGGACATGGCCGTCGGCGCGGACGCCGTTCTGGGCGAAGTCGGCAAAGGCGCGGACCTGCTCGACGCTATATTGGACCGCGCCAATGCGGGGCTGGCCGCCGAAATGCTGGGCAGCGCGACGCAGGCGTTCGAAACCACGCTGGACTATCTCAAGACCCGCGTTCAGTTCGACGCCATCATCGGCTCCTTTCAGGCGCTGCAACATCGCGCCGCGCGGATGTTCGGGGAATTGCAGCTGACCCGCTCGGCGGTGGAAACGGCTCTCATCGCCATCGACGAAGGCGACGCGGACATTCCCGCCCTTTCCTCGCTTGCCAAGGCGATGGCGGGCGAGACGCTTCATTTCATCTCGTCCCAGATGGTGCAGCTTCACGGCGGCATCGGCATGACGCACGAACATGACGCAGGCCTCTACCTCAAGCGCGCGCGCGTCGCGGAGCAATGCTATGGCGGCACCGCATGGCACCGCGAACGCTGGGCGCGCCTGCGCGGGTATTGAACGTCTCTCCTTCTCCCCTCGTGGGAGAAGGATACGCAGCCTTGCCCGACGAAGTAAGGTTAGGCGCAGTGGGATGAGGGGGAGAACAGCGGTTCAAGGCTAGGCTTTGCCGTCAGGCGAGACGTTGAGAAAGCAAACCGTCGGCTCTCCACCCCACATCATCCACCTTCAACAGCAAGGACCCCGCCATGCAATCGCGCGAAATCCATCTGAAGCGACGCCCCGCCGGCGACACCGTGCCGGAAGACTTCGCGACCGTCGCCCGCGAACTCCCTCCCCCGGCGGCGGGCGAGGTTCAGGTCCGCAATCTCTGGATGGCGGTGGACCCGGCGATGCGCGGCCGCATGAACGACGTCAGGAGCTACATTCCCCCCTTCGCCCTCGACGCCCCGATGGAAGGTCCCGCCATCGGCGAAGTGACCGCCTCCAACGACCCCGGCTTCGCTCCGGGCGATCTCGTCTTTTCCCGTCTGGGCTGGCGCGAAGCCTTCAACGCCCCCGCCTCCGCCCTGCAACGGCGCGACAGGGCTTTGCCGCCCCAGGCCTATCTCTGCTATGCCGGGATGCCCGGCCTCACCGCCTATGCGGGCCTGTTGCGGATCGCCGCGCTCAAGCCCGGCGACGTGGTGTTCGTCTCCGCCGCGTCGGGCGCGGTCGGCTCCATCGCCTGCCAGATCGCCCGGAACAAAGGGCACAAGGTCATCGGATCGGCGGGCGGCCCGGAAAAGGTCGCCTTCCTGCGCGACGTGCTGAAGGTCGACGGCGCAATCGACTACAAGGCCGAACCCAGCCTCACCAAGGCGCTCGCCCGCGAGGTGAAGGCCATCGGCGCGGAGGGGATCGACGTCTATTTCGAAAATGTGGGGGGCGATCATCTTCAGGCGGCGCTGTCGCTCGCCAACGATTTCGCGCGCTTCGCCATTTGCGGCATGATCTCGCAATATAACCTCACCGAAGCGCCCGTCGTGCCCCGCAACCTCACCATGCTGATGACCAAGCGCATCCGCATGGAAGGCTATATCGCCCTCGACCATATGGACCTGGAGCCGCAGATGCTGGCCGACATGGTCGCATGGCACGACGCGGGCCGGATGGCGCAGGCCGAAACCGTCTATGAAGGGATCGACAAGGCCCTCGACGCCTTCTGGGGCCTCTTCACAGGCGCCAATATCGGCCGCACCATGGTGAAGCTGGGGTGAACCCGGCCTGACAGGCCATTTCCTATTTCCTACAGGACCCGGCGGACACCCCTGTAGGAAACCCCTTCAAAACGCTATAGCTTCGCCATCTCGTTCATGGATTCACCGATGCCCGCCGATCCCAAAGCCAGCCCCGCCGACATCATGCCCCTCGCCACCGTCATGGCCCGCCTGCGCGATCCCGACACCGGCTGCCCCTGGGACATCCGGCAGGACTTCGCCAGCATCGCCCCCTATACCATCGAGGAAGCCTATGAAGTCGCCGACGCCATAGAGCGCAACGACATGCCCGCCCTGTGCGACGAACTGGGCGACCTTCTGCTCCAGGTCGTTTTCCACAGCCGCATGGCGGAACAGGCCCGACATTTCGATTTGCAGGACGTGATCGACGGCATCACCGCCAAGATGATCCGCCGTCATCCCCATGTGTTCGGCGACACCGCCCATCGCGAGGACGGCCACGCCCAATGGGAAAGCATCAAGGCCGCCGAACGCGCCGAAAAGGAACCCGATCCCAGCGCGCTGGCCGGCGTCGCCCTCGCCATCCCGGCGCTCCTGCGCGCGGAGAAGCTCCAGAAGCGCGCCGCTCGCACCGGCTTCGACTGGCCCGACACCACCGGCGTCCGGGCCAAGATCGAGGAAGAGCTGGCCGAGGTCGAAGCCGCCGTCTCTCCGCAGGACCGGCAGGAGGAAATCGGCGACCTGCTCTTCGCCGTCGTCAATCTCGCCCGTCACCTGAAGGTCGATCCCGAAGTCGCCCTGCGCGCCGCCAACGCCAAGTTCGAACGACGTTTCCGCCAGATGGAGGACATGGCGGGCGACGCCTTCGCCAGCCTGTCCCTCGACGCCAAGGAAGCCCTGTGGCAGCGCGCCAAAGGCAAGGCGAAAGCGGACTAGGCCTGACCGGCCTCAGCCGCTGTTCCGCTTGAGAAAGCGCGCCAGCGCGGAATCGGACAGGCGCACCTCGACGATCATCTCATCGGCCTCCGAACGGGTCGACAACACCTCGCCATGCTCATGCAGCCAGGCGAGCGCCGCCCCTTCGGCCGATGGCACATGCAGGACATGAACGCTGGCTCCCGCCGTCAACCGGCCGCTGATCGCCCGCTCAAGCCGATCCACGCCTTCGCCCGTCAGGGCCGACAGGATCACCACATCGTCCCGCCGTTCCGCCACCTCCCGCATGGTGGCGGAGGTTTCCGGATCGAGCAGGTCAAGTTTGTTCCAAGCCTCGATGACGGGAGGCGGCTCGTCGCCCGCTTCACCATCTCCCCGGCCATCCCCGGTCACGCCCAGTTCGCCCAGCACGTCCAGAACATCCTCGCGCTGCGCTTCGGTATCGGGATGGGCAATATCGCGGACATGCACGATAAGATCGGCGGACAGCACTTCTTCCAGCGTCGCGCGAAAGGCCGCGATCAACTGCGTCGGGAGGTCCGAGACGAAACCCACCGTGTCCGACAATATCGCCTTGTCCAGCCCGGGCAGGGCAATCTGCCGCATGGTCGGATCGAGCGTGGCGAACAGCAGGTCCTGCGCCATGACATCGGCTCCCGTGAGCCGGTTGAACAGGGTCGACTTCCCCGCATTGGTATAGCCGACCAGCGCAATCACCGGCCACGGCGCCCGCTGCCGCCGCGCGCGGTGCAATCCCCGCGTACGCGTCACCTGATCCAGTTCGCGGCGGATTTTCGCCATGCGGTCGCGGATCATCCGCCTGTCCGCTTCGATCTGCGTTTCGCCCGGACCGCCGAGGAAGCCGAACCCGCCCCGCTGCCGCTCAAGGTGGGTCCAGCTCCGCACCAGCCTGCCCGCCTGATAGTCGAGATGGGCCAGTTCAACCTGCAAGCGCCCTTCATTGGTCGCCGCCCGCTCCCCGAAGATTTCGAGGATCAATCCCGTCCGGTCGATCACCTTGGCGGAGGTCGCCTTCTCCAGATTGCTCTGCTGGACCGGGCTGAGTGCGTTATCGACGATGACCAGTTCCGCCTGCTCGGCCTCCACCAGCGCCGCGATGCTTTCCACCTGCCCGCTGCCGAACAGGGTGGCAGGCTTGCGGTCGCGAACGCGAAAGGCCTGCGCCGCGCAGACCTCTATGCCGATCGCCAGCGCAAGCCCCTTCGCTTCTTCCAGTCGCGCGTCGCTGTCCCGCCGTTCCGCGCCCTGCGTTTCCGCGCGCACGACCACAGCCCGCGCGCCGCGGCTGACTTCATCGGATGAATCGCGGTTGAAGGTCGCCATGCGAGCCTAAACGATCAGACGGACAGGCAAGAGCAAGGGATCAGTCTTCGCTTTCGCCGGTCAGGTCGACCGGATGAAGCGGCTGCACCGTGGAAATGGCGTGCTTGTAAACCAACTGCACCATGCCGTCGCGTTCCAGCAACATGCAGAACAGATCGAAAGCCGCGATCTCGCCCTGCAACATCACGCCGTTCACAAGGAACATGGTCACCGGACTGCCAGAGGTCCGCACGGCGTTCAGGAATATCTCCTGCAACAGCCGCGACTTGCCGTTCGCGTCGCCTGCCTTGCGGATATCGGTAAGGTCCATCGGCTGCGCAGGCATGATCGTCGAGATCGCATGTTTGTAGACAAGCTGCGATTGCCCGTCACGGCGCAACAATACCGAAAAATTGTCGAACCAGGTGATGATGCCCTGCAACTTCACGCCCTTGACCAGGAACATGGTCACGGGGGTCTTGCTCTTGCGCAGGCTGTTGAGGAAAATATCCTGTAGATTGTTCACTTTATCGGCCATGGTCTTCACCAGTCCTTTATTGGCGGGACGTTACCCGCACCTGCATCCCTGGGCAGGATGTCTTGCCTGCCTCCGCCAATCGGAAGCGAACGGACTTTACCGCAATTGCGAAGAGCCGTCCACCCGGCATCCCGTCAGCTATCCTTGCCCTCCGTAATGCCCAGCAGCTTGAGCTTTCTATGAAGCGCCGAGCGCTCCATCCCGATGAATGTGGCGGTGCGGGATATGTTCCCCGAGAAGCGCCGGATCTGGATACGCAGATATTCGCGCTCGAAGCTTTCGCGCGCTTCCCTGAGAGGCGCGCCCATGATGGCGGACTGCCCGATTCCTTCGTCTCCGCCCCCGCTGGTGAGTTCGGCGGGCAGCATGTCCAGTTCGATGCGCCCGATCCGGTCGCCAGGCGCAAGGATCATCGTGCGCTCTATCACATTGCGGAGCTGGCGGACATTCCCCGGCCATTCGTTGGCCTGCAAGGCGGCCATGGCGTCGCTCGCAATCTCCGGCGAGGGCACCCGGCGATCGGCCGCGAACCGGGCCAGATAATGTTCGACCAGCGGGGGGATGTCGTCGCGCCGTTCCGCCAGGGGCGGAATCGTCAGCGGCACGACATTGAGGCGATAGAAGAGGTCCTCGCGAAACCGGCGCTCCTCTATTTCGACCGCCAGGTCGCGCGCGGTGGACGATATGACCCGGACATCGACCTTGACATGCCTCTGGCCGCTGACGCGGGTGAAGCTCTGGTCCGTCAGGACGCGCAGAATCTTGCCCTGAGTGGTCAACGGCATATCAGCGATTTCGTCGAGATAGAGCGTACCGCCATGGGCCTGCTCCAGATAACCGGGTCGAACCAGGCCGCTGGGGTCTTCCACGCCGAACAATTCTTCCTCGACCCTGTCCGGGTCCATGCGCGCGGCGGCGACGATGATGAAAGGCGCGTCCGCCCGCCCGCTCCAGCTATGGAGCATGCGGGCGGCCACTTCCTTGCCCACGCCCGCAGGGCCGGAAATCAGCACGCGGCTTCCCGTGCCCGCGACCTTCTTGATGGTGGCGCGGACGGCGTTGATGGCGGCGGACGTGCCCGTCAACTCGTCATCCTGCCCGAAGCGCGCGCGTAAAACCTGATTTTCCCGGCGCAACCGTTCCGTTTCCGTGGCGCGCGAAACGAGATGCAGGAGCCGGTCCGCCTCGAAAGGCTTCTCGATGAAATCCGTCGCGCCCTTGCGGATCGCGGCGACGGCCGTGTCGATATTGCCATGGCCGGAAATCATCAGCACCGGAATGGTCGGGTCGCGCCGCTTGATCTCGTCCAGAAGATCGAGACCGTCCATCCGCGATCCCTGAAGCCAGACATCGAGCAGGACGAGCGACGGCCGCCGGGCATCCAGCGCCTCGATAGCCGCATCGCTATGCGCGGCAGTGCGGGTCGTGAATCCTTCATCCTCCAGCACACCCGCGACCAGATCGCGAATATCCTCTTCATCGTCCACTATCAGAATATCAAGCGCCATGGGCCGTCACTTTTCCTTTAGGCAGGGCTATCATCTGCCCATCTTCCAGTTTTTCCAGCGCCGTGATGGGGAAACGCAGGGTCACCCGCACTCCCCCGCCTTCGGCATCGTCGAAGCGGATTTCCCCCATATGCTCCTCGACAATCTTCTTGACGATGGCGAGGCCCAGACCCGTCCCCTTCGAGCGGGTGGTCATATAGGGTTCCAGTATCCGGTCGCGTTCGGGGGGAAGGCCGATGCCATCGTCGCGAACTTCCACGATCAGGCTGTCCTCTTCCCGCCCCAAGGACATGCAAATATGCCCCCGAGGATTTCCACCCTCAGAAACCGATTTTGGTTCAATGGCTTCGACAGCGTTCTTCACGATATTCGTGAGCGCCTGCCCTAATTGCCGTCGATCGCACACCAGTTCCAAGTCTTCCGCCTTGGAAAGGAATTGGAACTGGATATCGGGATGCGCGACTTCGTGCAGGAACAGGGCATGGCGGGCTATGTCGCCGACAGCCTCGCGCCGGAAAACCGGCTTGGGCATACGCGCAAAGGAGGAGAACTCATCCACGATACGGCGCAAATCCCCCACCTGCCTCACGATCGTGCCGGTCAACCGTGAAAAAGTCGCCTTGTCGCTGCTGATCTCTTCCGCGTAGCGGCGTTGCAGCCGTTCGGCGGCAAGCTGGATCGGCGTCAGGGGATTCTTGATTTCATGCGCGATGCGGCGCGCCACATCCGACCATGCCGCGCGCCTCTGGTCGGAAAGCTGCTGCGTGATGTCGTCGAAGGTCAGGATGTGGCTGGATGCGTCGGCGGAAACCTTCACCGCCAAGGTGCTGATGTCTGCATTGGTGCGCACCTGCACGATGCCGGCATCGTCATCCGACGCAATCATCTCCCATAATTCGGGGGCCAGTTCCGCCAGGGGACGCCCCACCGGGTCGTCGCCATCCTGCGCCAGGATCGCGGCCGCCGAACTGTTGAGCAACTGGATGATGCCTCGCCGATCGACGGAAAGGACACCGGCGCTGACCCCCGAAAGAATGGCCTCGATAAAGGCGCGCCGCTCGTCAAGCTGGCTGTTCGCGGCGACCAGGGCGCCTGTCTGCGCCTCCAGTCTCTGCGTCATCCGGTTGAACGCCGATGCGAGCGTGCCGATTTCATCCCGGCTGGAAGGGCTCGTGACGCGGGCGGACAGGTCGCCCGCGGTGATCCGCCTCGCCGCCGTGACAAGTTCATTGACTGGACGCACCATCCAGTCGGCCACAGCCAAGGCGATATAAACGGCGATGCCCACCAGCAGCAAAGAGCCAACGAACAAGGCCATGTTGAAGCGTAATTGCAGTGCCCGCGATTGCGCGGCGAAGATATCATAGTCCGCCAGCACTTTCTGCGCGCGCTCGACATTGCTGAAGGCGGAGGAGCCTGAATCCCGTGTCGCATAGAGGTAGATGCGCCGTCCCGGATAAAGCAGGGTGACGGCCTCGATCTGGTTGGGTTTGGCATCCACCACGACATTCTGCCCCGATGCCAGTTTTTTCACGGTCTCGGCGGAAAGCATCTCCGCTGCCGGGCGGCTATCGGGATCGACCGTCGCGGCGGTGCGGGCGACGCCATCGCGGCCCACCTCGATAATGGCGGACCGATTGAGCTTTCGCGTCACGACCTGATAGATATATCCCTCGGCAAAGCGGGGACTCGAAACCTCTGATTGATTGAGATAATCGCGCAGGTCGCCCGCCATGGTGACCGTTTCGTCGCCGACTTCCCGCAGATTCTGCTCATAATAGCCCCGTGCCAGATCCGTGGCGTTCTGGAGCATCCCGCGCGCGCTGTCGGAGAACCAGAATTGCACGCCATATTGGAACAGAAGCGAAGCGAAGATCACGACCAGCAGCATGGGAACGCTGGCCACGATCGAGAACATCGCGACCAGCCGAACGTGAAGTTGCCCATCGCTGCCGATGGCCGATTGGGCGGCGCGCCGCTTTGCGACCCTGCGCCCCAACAACACCAGCAGCGCAATCGCCGGCACCAGGTTGGCGACCAGCAGAAGAGCGACGATGGGCGGCGTCAATAGCGTGTAGGATTGCCCCTGCCCTGACAGGAGATGATAGGTCAGCCCCGCCACGGCAACGAAAAGCACCAGCGTGGTGATTTCCACCAACGTCGCAAGGCGCCCGTTGCGCGAAAACCGGCGAAGATATCTCTTCATCCTGAAAACCCCGGAGGGCATGGTTGTCGCGCGATCCATAGTGGCATGGTTACAACAATAATGTGCCCGATCAAACACAGGAATCTTCCGTCAGACGCCGCTTGTCGAACGCGATTGTCCGTTCGTCCTGTCGCCGATCAGTCGTTCAACCGCAATTGCAGCGGGTCCAGACCGTAATCCGTCAGTTTCTTGCGCAATGTGTTGCGATTGATGCCCAATAGCCCCGCCGCGCGAAGCTGGTTGCCGTCGACCCGCGTCAGTGTTTCCTCAAGCAGGATCGGTTCGACCACCGCCAACAGATCGTCGTGCAGATTGCGATGCAGGTCGGACAGTCCGACACCTAGCTGGCGCTTTGCCCATTCCCGCACCGCCTGCGCGAGATGCTCGGACGGGGCGGCGATATCGGCAAGGGTCGCATCCAGGGGGAGCGCATGCCGCAATATGTCCGCTGCAATCACATTTTCGCGGCTCAGCACCGCCAGGCGCTGCATGAGGTTCTGCAATTCGCGGACATTGCCGGGCCAATGATAAAGCATCAGCAATTGCGCGGCCTCGTCGGACAGTGATTTGCGCGGAAGCCCCTCCTGTGCCGCCTGGTCGAGAAAGTGCCGCGCCAATAGCATGACATCCTCGCGTCGTTCGCGCAAAGGCGGCAGAGAGATGGGAACGACATTCAGACGGTAATAAAGGTCCTGCCGAAACCGATTTTCCTCGATCAGTTGCGGCAGATTCTTATTGGTCGCGGCGATGATGCGGACATCGACGCGAACGGGTTTCGATCCACCGACCGTCGTGACCTCGCCGGACTGCAACACCCGGAGCAACCGGGTCTGCGCTTCCATCGGCATGTCGCCGATCTCATCGAGAAACAGCGTGCCGCCCTGCGCCTGCTCGAACTTTCCTGCGGTGCGGGCATGCGCGCCGGTGAAGGCGCCTTTTTCATAACCAAACAGTTCCGATTCGATAAGCTCACGCGGAATGGCAGCCATGTTGATCGCCACGAAAGGCTTCGTTCGTCGCTGGCCGAGGCTATGGATGGCTTCGGCCACCAACTCCTTGCCAGTGCCCGACTCTCCCAATACCAAAATGCTGAGATCATTGGAAAGAACGCGGGCAACGGTCCTGTAAACCTCCTGCATGGCGGGAGAACGCCCCACCAAAGGCAGTCCATCATGCGGAAGATTGGCCTCGATCGACTCCGCTTCCTCCCCCTCCCTCATTCTGAGCGCGTCAGACACCGCGCGTGTCAGTTCGTTCAGATCGAACGGTTTGGGAAGATATTCGAACGCCCCCTTTTCCGTCGCGCGGATCGCCGTGTTCAGAGTATTCTGCGCCGAAAGAATGATAATGTGCAATTCCGGCGAGCGCGCGAGGATGTCCGCGACATCCTCCAGACCGTCACCGTCGGGCAGCATCACATCCGTGATCAGCACGTCGGGCGCGAACGTCTCCAACAATGCCGTCCGTTCGCGAATGGAGGAGGCGATCTTTACCTTGTGTCCCTGTCGGCGAAGCGCCTCTCCGACCACGACACAGATGGCCGGATCATCATCAACCACCAATATGGAGCCCGTTCTCCGCATTTACATAGCTCCCATGGGCAGCAGGATACGGAAGGTGGACTCGCCCGCTTCGCGATCGCGCGAATATTGAACGATGCCGTTCATATCGCGCACCAGCTTGTCCACCAGGGCCAGTCCCAATCCCTGCCCGTCGCGCTTGCCGGTCACGAAAGGGTTGAAAAGGTGATCCAGGATATGATCGGGGACGCCAGCGCCATTATCCACGACCAGAATTTCTATCGGCAGGGCAGCGCTGCCCTTGCCCCCTTCCACGACCACCGACACGCCATGACGAAAAGCGGTTTCGACCCTGATCCAGGGTCGATCGACATCTTCCAGCGCTTCCGCCGCATTTTTCAGAAGGTTCAGCATGATCTGGACCAAGGCGTCGCCATTCATATTGGCGAATGGCAAGGAAGGATCATAACGTTTTATGATATCTATGCTTTTTGCATAACCTGCCTGCGATATCTCCGTCGCGCGGTCGAGAAACGGATAGATGTTGCCAGGCTGGCATTCCGGCAACCTATCGGACGTGAAGTCCTGCATGCGGTCTATCAAGGCCGCGATGCGATCCACCTCATTGCAAATCAATTGGGTCAGCGCGCAATCCCGGCCATCATTGCCGGACTCGATCAATTGCGCCGCTCCTCTGATCCCCGAAAGCGGATTCTTGATCTCATGGGCGAGGATGGCAGCGGCTCCCATCGCGGAGCGCGCCCCGCCGGAAGCCGTATGGCGGCCAATCCTTCGAGCCTGGCTTTGGCTGTGGATGGAAACGATGCGCCAGCCCTCATGATCGGTGACGGGGGCGATCATCAGGTCGACCTCCATCTCCGCCATTCGGCCGATATGAACCTTCACGTCATAGGCGGCGATGGGCTTGTTGCTGTGCCATATATCGAAGGGCGCACCCTTATCCGCCATGCGGAGCGTGCGCGCGATGTCGCTGTCCACAATCGCTGCGCGCCCCATGTTGAGCAGCGTTTCCGCGCGCACATTGGCGTCGGCAATGCTGTTATCCGGACGCACCACCAGCGTGGCGATGGGAAGAGCCGTCATCAATTCGGAAAGAGTGGGACCGTCCTGTTGCGAACATGGCGGCGGGATGGACGCCATCGCCATCGTCACGCAGCCTTGCGCGCCTCATCGGCCTGTTCGGCCGTCAGCAAGGGCTCATAGAAGCGGGCGAGCATATCCAGCACCTTTTCGCTATCCGGTTCCTGGTTCACGGCGTTGCGGAACTCCGCCGATCCAGGCAAGCCCTTGGTATACCAGCCGATATGCTTGCGGGCCATATTGACGCCGGTCACTTTGTCGTAATGCCTCAACATCGCGACATAATGCTCTATGATGGTTTGATATTGCTCCAGGAGCGAAGGGTCGCAACGCCGCTGCCCGGTAGCGAAAAAGTGCATCACCTGTCCGATCAGCCAGGGCCGCCCATAAGCCCCCCGCCCGATCATGACGCCATCGGCTCCGCTCTGTTCCAGGGCCGTCTCTGCATCCTCTATCGAGCAAATGTCTCCATTCACGATGACGGGAACGGTAACAGCCTCCTTCACCTTCCGCACGAAAGACCAGTCAGCCGTGCCCTTGTACATCTGGCATCGGGTGCGGCCATGGACGGTGATCATGCGCGCGCCAAGGTCCTCAGCGATACGGGCCAGTTCCGGCGCATTGAGGCTGGCATGATCCCATCCCATCCGCATCTTCACCGTCACAGGTACATTGACGGCCTTCACGGTGGCTTCGATCAGCGCTGCCGCCAGCGGCAAATCGCGCATAAGCGCGCTGCCCGCGTCGCCGTTCACGACTTTCTTCACCGGACATCCCATATTGATGTCGATGATGGCCGCGCCGCGATCCTCATTCAGCTTCGCCGCCTCGGCCATTTCCACGGGAGAACAACCTGCAAGCTGCATCGACACCGGCTCTTCCATCGGATCCCACGCCGCCTTTTGCAAGGACTGGCGCGTTTCACGGATCATCGCGGCAGACGCGATCATCTCCGTCACGTTCAATCCCGATCCATAGCGACGGACAAGCGTGCGGAAGGGCATGTCGGTCACGCCAGTCATCGGCGCGAGAATGACGGGCATATCGATCGTTACGGGCCCGATGGCGATAGGGGAAAGTCTGCGCATGGAAAGAATTGCCTAAAAAACAGGCAATGCCCCTAACGTAAAATCCTCTCCACGGCAAGCTGGGGCTAGGCGGGGCGCTCCGGCTGGACTATGCGCGCATGGATGGCGACGAGGGATAGGCTGAACAGGGCGGCGCTGCTGGTCGCCGCGGGGCAGGGCCGCCGTGCGGGTGGCGAGACCCCCAAGCAATTCCGGACTGTCGCAGGAAAAGCAGTCCTCGCCCATGCCTTTGACGCCTTGACGATGTGCGAGGGGATCGATGCTATCTTCGTCGTCATCGGTCCCGGACAGGAGCATGAGGCTCGCAACCTCCTCGCCACTCGCCCGGTCGCAGCGTTCATAGAAGGCGCCAGCAGCCGGCGGGGGTCCGTCCATGCCGGGCTGGAGCATATCGCCAGATGCGGCGGGGCAAGGGAAATACTCATCCACGATGCCGCGCGCCCTTTCCTGCCGCCTGCTGTTGTCCGCCGATTGACCGACGCACTGAACGGCGCAAAGGGCGCGATCCCCGTCCTCCCCGTCACGGATACACTGGTAACGGACGACACAGGCATGGCCGGGGCCATCGTTCCGCGCTCCTCCCTTCGCCATGTGCAGACGCCACAGGCCTTTCATTTCGACGCCATATTATCCGCCCATCGGACATGGAATAACGCGCTGGAAGCGACGGACGACGCGCAAATGCTCAGGGCCTGTGGTCATGACGTCGTGCTGGTCCGCGGCGATGAAAGGCTCTTCAAATTGACCTATCCGGAAGATTTCGAGAAAGCGCAGGCGCTGTTTGGGAACGGGCGCAGGACATGCGTCGGCATGGGCTATGACGTGCACCGGCTGACAGCGGACGCAGAGTTATGGCTGGGCGGCGTGCGAGTCGACTCGGAATTTGGCCTGGCCGGGCATAGCGACGCCGATGTCGCGCTCCACGCCGTCGTGGACGCGATTCTCGGAGCTTTATCGGATGGTGACATCGGCAGCCATTTTCCGCCGTCCGATCCGCAATGGAAAGGCGCATCCTCCGATCGCTTCCTTATCCATGCCTGCGATCGTGTCGCTTCGCGGGGGGGAGCCGTTGAGCATATAGATCTCACCATCATCTGCGAGGCGCCGAAAATCGGCCCCTACAGAGAGGCCATGCGGCAACGGATCGCCGAAATCGCAGGCCTCTCCGTCGAACGTGTCAGCGTGAAGGCCACCACTACAGAGCGGCTGGGCTTCGCGGGACGGCGGGAAGGCATAGCCGCACAGGCGGTTGCAACCCTTTCCCTTCCGGCGCTATTCTGATTCCATGCCCGACCATATCCTCCCCGCCCCTCTGATCGAACTTGCCGAGCGCGTCATCGCGGCGAACCGGCGCGCGGGTCGTACCGTCGCCGTAGCAGAGAGCTGCACGGGCGGCCTGGTATCCGCGGCCTTGACGGAGATCGCCGGTTCGTCAGACGTCTTTGAAGCCGGATTCATCACCTATTCCAATGAAATGAAAACCGAACTTCTCAAGGTTTCTCAAGATGTGCTGGAAACTTTCGGCGCAGTTTCCATCGCAACCGCATGGGCGATGGCGCAGGGCGCGTTGGTCAAAAGCCATGCCCATATCGCGGTCGCCATTACGGGCATCGCCGGGCCTGACGGCGGATCGGAACAGAAACCCGTGGGCACCGTCGTCTTTGCCCGTGCCGAGCGAGGCGGTAGTCCCGACAAGGTCGTCGCCGACATGCACTATTTCGAAGACAATGGTCGGGGCGGCGTCCGCCTTCAGGCGGCGCTCTGCGCGCTGGAACTGCTGCTGCCCGAGGCGCCTGCTCCATAAAGCGCCGCTGCCCGCGCCTCGAACGCGCCGATCATCTTGCGGAGCGCCTTGTCGAACACCTGCCCCGCCAGCATTTCGAACAGGCGATTCTTGAATTCGAATTCAACCTCGAAATCGACCAGCACGCCGCCCTTGCCGTCATCACGAAAATTCCACTGATTGTGGAGATGCTTCAGCGGACCGTCCAGATAATCGACCCGCACCGCATCCGGCCGGTGCTTTTCCACGCGGGAGGTGAAGCTCTCCTTGATCCCCTTGAAACCGACAATCATATCCGCAACCATTTCCGTCTCGCTGTCGGACCGGACACGGATCGCGCTCACCCAGGGAAGAAATTCGGGATAGGCCGCCACATTCGCCACGAGGTCGAACATCTGCTGAGGCGTGTAGGGAAGCGGCCGCGTCTCATTATGCTTGGGCATCGCTCTACCTGGTTGCCTTTGCCAGTTGCGACTCCCGCGCAGCTTTCATTTCCGCGAAATCCTTCCCCGCATGATAGCTCGACCGGGTCAGCGGGCTGGCCGCGACTTGCAGGAATCCCTTCGCGCGGGCAATCGCGGCATAGGCGTTGAAAGCTGCGGGCGTCACGAATTCCATGACCTTCGCGTGCTTCGGCGTGGGCTGAAGATACTGCCCCATCGTGAGAAAATCGATGTCGGCCGAACGCATGTCGTCCATCACCTGATGAACCTCCAGCCGCTCCTCTCCAAGGCCCAGCATGACCCCGGACTTGGTGAAGATGGATGGATCGAGCTTCTTGACCGACTCCAGCAATCGCAGCGACGCGTAATAGCGCGCGCCGGGCCGGATCGTGGGATAGAGCCGGGGTACGGTTTCCAGATTGTGATTGTAGACATCGGGCCGCGCCGCCACGATCATTTCCACGGCCCGCTCATGCTTGTTGCGGAAATCGGGCGTCAGGATTTCAATGGTGGTGTCCGGAGTCGTCCGGCGCAGCGCCTCGATCACCTTCACGAACTGCGAGGCCCCACCATCGGGCAGGTCGTCGCGGTCGACGGAAGTGATGACGATATGTTCCAGACCCATTTCCGCACAGGCATCCGCCAGATTCTGCGGCTCATGGGGATCGACCTTGCGCGGCATGCCGGTCTTGACGTTGCAGAAGGCGCAGGCCCGCGTGCATACGTCACCCAAAATCATGACGGTCGCATGCTTCTTGGTCCAGCACTCCCCGATATTGGGACAGGCCGCTTCTTCGCAAACCGTCGCCAATCCCTTGTCCCGCATCAGCTTGCGGGTTTCGTGATAACCGGCGCTGGTGGGCGCCTTCACGCGTATCCAGTCGGGCTTGCGGCTACGTCCGGAAGGAGCAGGCAGAGGTTGGGGAGCCATGTCGTTCATGCGCCCCCAGATAGCGATCCGGCCGGGGACTTGCCAGCCCTCAACTTGTGCGGCAGAGACAAATCATGACTGACTTTGCCGACATGCTCGATGGTTACCGCCGTTTCCGCAACACCGGTTGGGGCGAACAGCGGGAAAGATGGAGCGAACTCGCCGAGGGGCAGAGTCCGACGGTCATGGTCATTGCCTGCTCCGACAGCCGAGTCGACCCCGCCCAGATTTTCGATACCAGTCCCGGCGAAGTGTTCGTGGTCCGCAACGTCGCGGCTCTCGTCCCGCCTTTCGAAACCAATCCCGGCCATCATGGCGTTTCCGCCGCGCTGGAATTTGCGGTGCAGGTGTTGAAGGTCAACGAAATCGTCGTGATGGGCCATGGCAAATGCGGCGGCTGCAAGGCGGCGCTCAGCCAGGAATTGAAGGATGCGCCTCCCGGAGAAGGCGGCTTCATCGCCAACTGGATCGACATGCTGGATGAAGCGCGGGAGAATGTCGTCGCACGGTTCGGCGACGATCGCGGCCATGAAGCCCATCGGGCCATGGAACAGGAAGGCGTGAAGGTCAGCCTCGCCAACCTGCGGACCTTTCCCTGCATCCGTACCAAGGAAAGGTCGGGCGAATTGAAGCTGATCGGCTCCCTGTTCGCGATCGCCGATGGACAATTGCACCTGCTCGACGAAAGCACGGGCCAGTTCCACCCCGCCCCGCTGGACGCTGGCTGATGTCGTCGGAAGTACGGACGGGCAACGTCGCGCTGCTGATCGATGCGGATAATGTTTCCGCCGCTTATTTCGACCCGGTGCTGACCGTTCTGGCAGAACTGGGAACGGTCAATATCCGCCGGGCCTATGGCAATTGGAGCAAGCCCGCCCTCAAGGGATGGGCGGCGCAGGCCGTCACTCAGGCCATCGAAACGCAGCAGCAGTTCGACCTGACCAAAGGCAAGAACGCGACGGACATGAAGATGACCATCGACGCCATGGACCTGATGGCGAGCGGACGCGTCACCGGCTTCGGCCTGATGTCCAGCGACAGCGATTTCACGCCTTTGGTGACACGCATCCGGCAGGAAGGCATTCCGGTCTATGGTTTCGGCTCGGCGAAAACGGCGCAGGCCTTCCGAAGCGCCTGCACCCGATTTATCGATGTCGAAGCTTTGGGCCATAGTCGCGACGCGGACATGGCACCCGATCCACTTCCCGACGCGGGTGACGCCATCCCCGCAAAGCCGGAGGAGGAAAGCTCCGCCGTTTCCGAAGATGTGCTGAAGCTGCTCATCGACGCTTATGGCGCGGTCAAGCGCGACGAACAGGGTTTCGCCCGATTGAGCGAAGTGGGTCAGCTTGCGGGGAACAGGTCCAGTTTCGACGTCCGCAATTATGGTTTCAAGCGGCTGACCGATCTGGTGAAATCGGTAGGCAACTTCAAGGTCGAAACCCGCGACGGCCAAAGCTGGATCAAGCGGGTCCGGTGAGCGTCATTACCCGCCACCTCGTCATTCGTGGCCGGGTACAGGGTGTATTCTATCGCAACTGGATGGTGACGACGGCCCGTCAGCTAGGCTTGACCGGATGGGTTCGCAATTGCATGAATGCCACTGTCGAAGCCGTCGTGGAAGGCCCCCCGGAGGCCGTGGACCGGATCATTCAACTGGCGCATGATGGCCCGCCCGCCGCGAAGGTGGCTGAGATCGTGGTGCAGGACGCTCGACCGGGAAGCTTTTCAGGATTTGACAAGCGTCCCACGGTTTAGCTGTTGCATAAAATGCCTGCCGCCGGCAGCCGGGCGTTCCGAATGGCCGGTCAAAGGGTTTCGGCATAACCGTTGTTGAGGACCATGACTCCTCTTTCCTTCGCGATGGCGCGGAAGGAGGCATTGCCGTCCACCCCTTTCCATATTTCCACGGAAATGGTTTCGCCGGGATAGACCGGGCTGGAGAAACGGACGCCGATCTTCCTGAGGCGCGCGGGATCGTTGCCGCACAGCGCTGCCAATATGGCCCTGCCCGCCACGCCGAAGGTGCAAAGCCCGTGGAGGATAGGCCGTTCGAACCCGACCGCCTGCGCGGCTGCGGGATCGATGTGCAACGGGTTGTAATCGCCGGACAAGCGATAGAGCAACGCCTGGTTGGGCGCGGTGGCGAGCGTCACCACGGCGTCCGGGGTCCGGTCATCCGGCACCGGCCGCGGCGCGGGCTGCCCTTCCGAGGTGCCGCCAAAGCCGCCATTGCCGCGCAACATCGAACTGTTGGTGACGGTGGCGATATGCGCGCCCTGCGCGTCATGGATCTGGCGCATCTGGCGGACGACGGCCCCCTTCCCCTCCCCCTTGTCCCAGATCCGTTCGACTTGGTTGATGCTGGAGAATCGCCCTTCGACAGGCAGGGGGCGGTGCAGCAGCACCTCCGTCTCGCCATGCACGATCCGTCCGGTGTCGATGCCGAGTTCAGGGTCCATCCAGAAATGAAAGCCGGGATAGCCGATCGCCGCCGCCATGGTGGGCAGCGCGACCAACTGCTTTTCATAGACGAAAGGCAGTTCCTCCGCCCCCACGCCCAGCGCGTAGATCATCGTGTCCCGCCGCGACCAATCATTGTCGATGGGAACTTTGCGAGCGAGAAGGGCTTGGGGCGAGAAAGGCTGCATGTTCCAGGTTCCTGTGAATTTTGTGCCGCATAGGGAAGAGCCATCGCAAGCCCTCCGGCCAATTCTTCAATGGGGCCCCGGCCCGAAGCGGCTGAGGGTCCATTGCCGACGTGGAAGGCCGACAGGCATTGCGCGCCTCATCGATCCGCGGCGCGCATGGCTCGCGCGCGGGCCAGAATCTGTTCCGCGTGGCGCAGCACCGGGGGGTCCACCATGATGCCGTCGATGCTGACCGCGCCCTGATCCCCGACGCTCGCCACCCGCTGCGCCCAGTCGATTTCCTCGGCGGTGGGGGCGAAGCCTTCCAGAACCGCCGCGATCTGCCTGGGATGGATACACAGCTTGCCGGAGAAACCGAGCGCGGCGGCGCGGCGCGCATCGTCCCGCACTTTCGTGGCGTCGTCCAGTTCCAGCGTCACGCCGTCCATCGGCGCGGCGATGCCCCCCAGCCTGGAGGCGAGGACGACCGTCGAACGCGCATGAAGCAGGGCGTCCCATTCATTGGCGCAGCCCAGATCGGCGGAGAAATCGATCGAGCCGAAAGCAAGGCGCTGCACCCCCTCGCACCGTGCCAGCGCCATCGCCTGCGCCACGCCCAGCGCGGTTTCGATGAGCGCGATGACGGGCTTTCCGGGCACGGCGGCGCGTATGGCGGCGATGTCGGCCGCTTCCTCGCTCTTGGGAAGCATCACCGCGTCGAAGGGAAGGCGGGCGGCGGCGGCCAGATCCCGTTCATGCCATGGGGTGCCGGCCGCGTTGACCCGCAGGATTCGCGTCACGGGCGGCAGTTCCACCTGCATCAGCCTTTCGCGCGCGGCATCCTTGTCGGCGGCGGTGACGGCATCCTCCAGATCGACGATGATGGCGTCCGCGCCGCACTGGGCCGCCTTGGCGAAGCGTTCCGGACGAGTCGCGGGGACAAAGATGGGGGCGATCACCAACAGGCCGCCTGGGGAAACTTGCGTCATCATATCTTTCCAGCTTGGGGGGAGAGCAGGCCTTTACCGGGCGTCCTGTCGAAACTGTTGGCCAGCGCCGCTTGCCCCCTGTCGTCATAGTCCCGTTTCTGTCGGAAACCGACGGAAAGCATGCTCGATTTTCGACCGGTTGTCAGAAAGAATTTTCCCGGATCGTCAAGAAACGCGCCTTTCATCATCCCCCCTTCAGGACTGGAAGGCCGGTGCGCCGGCCAGGCGGATGAGGGCCTCTCCCAGGTCCGAAAGCCCCTTCTCATCACGCGAACGGGCGAAGATCGAGGCGGAAAGGCCAAAGCCCGTCCGCAAATGGGGCATCGCGACCGCCAGCGAACAAATCCCCGCATGCGCATATCCATCGTCCACCGCAAAGCCATGCAGCGCCGCGTTGCGGACCTGCTCCTTATACTCAGCGAAGGACAGCGCGGATTGCCAACGCACCGTGGAAAAGCGCCGTTCCAGTTCCTCATCGTCCACCTCTTGCGCCGCCGCCAGGGCACGGCCGACCGCGCCGCCGCCCAGGGGCTGGCGCTGCCCTTCCGTCAGGTGAATCCGCATGGGCCCGGCGCTTTCGCCATAGGCCACCAGGCGCAGACGCCCGCCGGGAACAAGCTGCCACAAGGCCGTCGAAACATCATGCGTCCGCGCAAACCGGGCCAGTAAGGGCCGCGAGCGGTCCACGACGCCCTGCGCCCCCCCTTCCCTCAGCGCATCGAACCGGCTCCACGCCTGCGCCAACTGATACCGCTTCCCCTGCGCGTCGCGCTCGACAATGCCTTCCTCCACCAGTGTCCGCAACAGGTTGAGGCCGCTGGACGGGCTGAGTCCCAGGGATCGCCCGATGTCCGAAAGCGACAGGGGACGCCCTTCGGCCAGAAGCCGGATAATGGCGAAAGCCTGAGAAACGGAGCGGACGGGACCAGTCATTCGAATCCTTTTATTTTCATATATGTGAAAAATAATTCCTCATCTTGCAAGTATTATTTGAAAGGGCTATCGGGTGCCGCATCCTTTTCATCATAAAGAGCGAGCGGACTCATGATTCTGGAAGGCAAGGTCGTCGCCATCACCGGCGCCGGGCGCGGCATTGGCCGCGAGCTCGCACTGCATTGCGCGCGTCAGGGCGCCGCGGTCGTCGTCAACGATCCGGGCGTGGCCCAGGCAGGCGAAGGCGGGGATGCGGGCCCGGCGGAAACCACCGTCAACGACATCGTTGCGGCGGGCGGCAAGGCCTATGCCAATCTGGGCAACGTCGCCGATCCGGCGGGCGCGACCAGCATCATCGAGGATGCCGTGCAGCGTTTCGGCCGCATCGACGCGGTGGTGAACAATGCGGGCATCCTGCGCGACACCATCTGGCACAAGATGAGCTATGAGGACTGGAAGAGCGTCATCGATGTCAACCTGACCGGCGTCTTCAACGTGTCCAAGGCCGCGACGCCCTATTTCCGCGATCAGCAGTCGGGCAGCTTCATCCACTTCACCTCGACCAGCGGCCTGATCGGCAATGTGGGTCAGGCAAATTATTCGGCAGCCAAGCTGGGCGTGGTCGCGCTGTCGCAGTCGATCGCGCTCGACATGGCGCGCGCGGGCGTCCGCTCCAACTGCATCGCGCCCTTCGCGTGGAGCCGCATGACATCCTCCATTCCCGCGGAAACGGAGGACCAGAAGCGTCGGGTCGAACGCCTCCAGTCGATGAGCGCGGACAAGATCGCGCCGCTGGTGGCCTATCTGGCGTCCGATCTGTCGAAGGACGTGAGCAACCAGATATTCAGCGTCCGCCGCAACGAGATCCTGCTGTTCGGCAAGCCGCGCCCGGTCCGGTCGATGGCGAAGAGCGAAGGCTGGACGCCCGAAGCCATCGCGGAAGAACTGATCCCGGCTTTCCGTCCTTCCTTCGCGCGCGCCGACGAAGTGTCGGCCGACGTCTTCCCCTACGACCCGATCTGAGGAACGCGCATCATGACCACGTCCCATCCCGGCATGGATGCCGAGACGTTCGAACAGTTTCTCGAACAGCTCAATCGCTATGTTCGCGAGCGGCTGATCCCCGCCGAGCGCGAGATCATCGAGAATGACGAAATCCCCGAGGAGATCGTGCAGGAAATGCGCGACATGGGCCTGTTCGGCCTCACCATGCCGGAGGAGTTCGGCGGCGCGGGCATGAACGTCAGCCAATATGCGCGCACGATCCATGCGATCAGCTATGCGATGCCCGCCTTCCGGTCGATCGTCTCGATCAACATCGGCATGTTCTGTTCGGCGCTCAAGAATGGCGGCACGGCGGCGCAGAAGGCGGAATGGCTGCCGCGCGTGGCCGCCGGTGAAATCGCCGCCTTCGGCCTGACCGAACCGGGCGCGGGATCGGATTCCGCTGGCATGCAGACGACGGCGGTCAAGACCGACGATGGCTGGGTACTGAACGGCACGAAGCGCTACATCACCAATGCCCCCTACGCGAAGGTCGCGCTGATCATGGCGCGCACCAGCAAGGAGAACCTGCCCAAGAACGCCCATGTCTCGGCCTTCATCGTGCTGATGGACACTCCCGGCGTTTCGGTCGGCAAGTCCGACAAGAAGATGGGCCAGGCGGGCAGCACCATCGCGGACATCATCCTGGAAGACGTGCATGTGCCCGACGACGCCCTGCTGGGCGGCGAGACCGGCAAGGGCTTCGTCTATGCGATGAAGAGCCTCGACAATGGCCGCATCTCGGTCGGATCGGCGGCGACCGGCTATGCCCGCCGCGCGCTGGATTCCGCCGTTCGTTATGCGACCGAGCGCAAGGCCTTCG
The DNA here is from genome assembly GCF_002355855.1 of Sphingobium cloacae. Taxonomy (NCBI): domain Bacteria; kingdom Pseudomonadati; phylum Pseudomonadota; class Alphaproteobacteria; order Sphingomonadales; family Sphingobiaceae; genus Sphingobium; species Sphingobium cloacae. The sequence continues at coordinate 753,017 of NZ_AP017655.1, read as the reverse complement.
GCGAGCCGATCGCCAATTTCCAGCTCATCCAGCAGATGCTGGCGCAGAGCGAGATCGACATCTATGCCGCCGAATGCATGTTGGAGGACGTGACGCGCCGCGCCGACGCGGGCGAGAATGTCCTGCGCAAGGCGGCTGCGTTCAAGGTGTTCGCTTCGGAAATGTGCGGCCGCGTGGTCGACGCCTGCGTGCAGGTCTATGGCGGCGCGGGCTATCTGGCCGAATATGACGCCGAGCGTTTCTTCCGCGATGCGCGCATCTATCGCATCTACGAAGGCACGACGCAGATCCTGCAACTCCAGATCGCGAAGCATATGCTGCGCGAGTTCCACGCGAACGCATAAGGGCGGCCACCATGTACGACCTGCTTTCCGGTCTGTCGGTTCTGGAGGCTTCCTCCTTCGTCGCCTCCCCCAGCGCGGGCCTTTATTGCGCGCAACTGGGGGCGGAGGTGATCCGCGTCGATCAGGTCGGGGGCGGGCCGGACTTTCATCGCTGGCCGGTGACGAAGAACAACGACTCGCTTTACTGGGAGAATCTCAACCGGGCGAAGAAGTCGGTCGCGCTGGACCTGTCCAGGCCGGAAGGGCGGGAATTGTTGCAGCAGATGGTGCGGGCGACCGGCCAGCTCATCACCAACTTTCCGGCCAAGGGCTTCATGGCGCATGAAGTGCTGGCCGAAGGGCGGCCCGATCTGGTCACGGTGCGTGTCATGGGGTGGGCCGACGGCTCGCCCGCGCTGGATTATACGGTCAACAATGCGGTCGGCTATCCGATGCTGACCGGGCCGGGGCCGGAGCCGGTGAACCATGTCCTTCCTGCATGGGATCTGCTATCGGGGGCCTATGCAGCCTTCGCGCTGCTCGCCGCCTTGCGCCGCCGCGCGGAGACGGGCGCGGGCAGCGAGGTTCGCATCCCCCTGTCCGACGTCGCGATCGGAACGGTCGCCAATGTCGGCGGCATCGCCGAAGTCCTCTATGAAGGCGCCAACCGGCCACGCCTGGGCAACGCCATCTATGGCCTTTTCGGGCGCGATTTCGTGACGGCGGACGGCGTGCGCACCATGCTGGCGGTGGTGACGCCGCGCCAGTGGAGCAACCTGCTCGCCGCGCTTGGCATCGCCGATGAGGTGGCCGCGCTGGAGGCGAAGCTCGGCGTCTCCTTCGCCCGGGATGACGGCATCCGCTTCACGCATCGCGAAGCCCTGTTCCCGATCGTCGAGAAAGCCGTGGGCGCGCGCAGCCATGCCGATCTGGCGGCGGCTTTCGATGCGGGCGGGGTCGTGCATTCCGCTTACAGGACGATGCTGGATGCCGCGAACGACCCGGAGCTGGTGAAGAACAACCCCATTTTCGGCGCGACCGACAATCCCAGCGGTTTTTCCTATCCCGCGGCGGGCGCGTTCGCGACCGTGCCGCAACTGGAACGGCAGGCGCCGCGTCCGGCGCCCCGCAACGGCCAGCACAGCGAAGAGGTGCTGGCTTCCCTTCTTTCGCTTTCATCGGGCGAGATCGCCCGCCTGATCGACGCCGGCATCGTCGGCAATGCCTGACCGGAGGATCATTCCATGACGTTGAGACGCGCCGCCATCGTGGCCCCCATTCGCACCGCTGTCGGCAAGTTCGGCGGCAGCCTCGCCAGCCTGGACGCCGGGAAGCTCGGTGCGGTCGTGCTCAAGGCCCTGATCGAGCGCACGAAGATCGACCCGACGCGCGTCGACGACGTGGTCTTCTCGCAGGGCTATGGCAATGGCGAAGCGCCGTGCATCGGGCATTGGTCCTGGCTGGCCGCCGGGCTGCCGATCGAGGTGCCGGGCTATCAGCTCGACCGCCGTTGCGGGTCGGGGCTTCAGGCCATCGTCAACGCCGCGATGATGATCCAGACCGGCATGTCCGATGTCGTGGTCGCGGGCGGCGTCGAAAGCATGTCGAATGTCGAATATTACACGACCGAAGGCCGTCGCGGAACGCGCGGCGGCGGCATGATGCTGCACGACCGCCTGACGCGCGGCCGTGTCATGTCGCAGCCGGTCGAACGCTTCGGCGTCATCACCGGCATGATCGAAACGGCCGAAAACCTCGCCAGGGATTATCATATCAGCCGCGAAGCCTGCGACGCCTTCGCGGTCAAGTCGCACCGGAAGGCCGCCGCCGCGTGGAAGAACGGCCTGTTCGACGATGAACTGGTCCCCGTTGCCGTGCCCCAGCGCAAGGGCGATCCGGTGATCTTCGCCCATGACGAAGGCTATCGCCCGGACGCCAGCATGGAAACGCTGGGCGCGCTCAAGGCCATAGAGGCGAAGACCATCCCCGGCGCGGTCGTGACGGCGGGCAACGCCAGCCAGCAGAATGACGCGGCGGCCGCCTGCCTGGTCGTGGCGGAGGACAAGCTGGAGGAACTGGGCCTGGAACCCATCGCCTGGTTCCATAGCTGGGCGGCGGCGGGCTGCGATCCCAGCCGCATGGGCATCGGCCCCGTCCCGGCGGTGGAGCGCCTGTTCGCGCGCAGCGGCCTTGGCTGGAACGACATCGATCTGGTGGAACTCAACGAAGCCTTCGCGCCGCAAGCCCTCGCCTGCCTCAAGGGCTGGGGCTGGAGCGAGGACGACAGCCGCAACGACATACTGAACGTCAACGGTTCGGGCATTTCGCTGGGCCATCCCATCGGCGCCACGGGCGGGCGCATCCTTGCCAACCTGACGCGCGAACTGGTTCGCCGCGATGGGCGCTATGGCCTTGAAACCATGTGCATCGGCGGCGGTCAGGGCATCGCGGCCATCTTCGAACGGGCCGCCTGACCATGACGACCACCATTGACGACCTGAAGCCCTGCCTGGAAGCCGCGCAATCCTTCCGCTCCGTGGCGCAGGCGGCCCTGACGGAGCGGCTGGCCACGCGACGGATCGACGAAGACCAGCGCGCGGCCCATGGCTTCGCCTGGATCGCGACCAGCGTCGCCGCCCTGGAAGCGACGCTGGAATGGGCGCAGGCCAATAATGGCGCGAACCCGCTCGACAATAGGGTGGCGCGCATCGCCTTTGCCGAAACCATCGGTCAGTTGGCGGGCGGCCTGCCCATGGGTCAGAATGAACTGCTCCGTCCTTCCGACCTGGGCATCGGCGCGGCGGGCCGTTCGTTGGAAGACGCCTGCGAAGCCCTGTTGAACGAGGATCAGGCCCCGACCCGCGCGGCGCTGGCGCAAGCGCTGGCGCAGGGGCATTGGCCGACCGAGAGTTTCCATGACGCGGAGCTGGACTCCATCCGCGACCAGTTCCGCCGCTTCACCGATGCGGAGATCATTCCCAACGCCCATGCGTGGCATCTGGCGAACGACCTGATCCCCGACGAGACGGTGCAGCACATGGCCGATCTCGGCACGTTCGGCGTCTGCATCCCGGAGGAGTTTGGCGGGCTGGGCCTCAACAAGCTGGTCATGTGCCTTGTGACCGAAGAGCTTTCGCGCGGATGGATCGGCGCGGGGTCGCTCGGCACCCGGTCGGAAATCGCGGGCGAACTGATCGTGCTGGGCGGCACGGACGAGCAGAAAACGCACTGGCTGCCGAAGATCGCGAGCGGCGAAGTGCTGCCGACCGCGGTGTTCACCGAACCGGATACCGGGTCCGACCTCGGTTCGCTGCAAACGCGGGCGCGGCGGGACGCCAATGGTGAATGGGTGATCGACGGGGCGAAAAACTGGATCACCCATGCGGCGCGGTCGGACCTCATGACGCTGCTGGCCCGGACCTTGCCGAATGAGAAGGCCTATGGCGGCCTTTCCATGCTGCTCGTGCCCAAGCCGCGTGGGACGGAGGACGCCCCCTTCCCCGCCGAAGGCATGTCGGGCAGCGAGATCGAGGTGCTCGGCTATCGGGGAATGCGCGAATATGCGTTGCAGTTCGACGGGATGCGCGCGCCCGCCGATGCCCTGCTGGGCGGCGAGGAAGGCCAGGGCTTCAAGCAGCTTATGCGCACGTTCGAGGGCGCGCGCATCCAGACGGCGGCGCGGGCCGTCGGCGTGGCGCGGCGCGGGCTGGAACTCGGCCTCGACTATGCGATCAACCGCAAGCAGTTCGGCAAGGCGATCCTCCATTTCCCCCGCGTGTCGGACAAGATTGCGGCCAGCCTCGTGGATTTCGTCACCGCCCGCGAACTGAGCTATGCCGCCGCGCGCGCCAAGGATTCGGGCAAGCGTTGCGACATCGAGGCGGGCATGGCGAAGCTGCTGGGCGCGCGCGCCGCATGGTCGAACGCGGACGCCAGCCTCCAGATCCATGGCGGCAACGGCTATGCGCTGGAATATGAGATCAGCCGCGTGCTGTGCGACGCCCGCATCCTCAACATCTTCGAGGGCGCGGCGGAAATCCAGGCGCAGGTGATCGCGAAGGGCCTGATCGGGGGCCGCAACTGATGAGCGAATGGCAGGACTGGATCGGCCGCGAGGAAAAGCGGACCGACCGCGTCGACGAAGGGCTGTTCACGCGCTGGCTCGCCACGCTGGATCGGGCCGCGCCTGCGGACGGCGCGGTGCCACAGGCGTTCCACTGGTGTCTTTGCACGCCGGACGCGCCCACCGCGAAGCTGGGGCCGGACGGGCATCCGCTGCGCGACGACGACAGCCCGGCCGGCTTCCTGCCGCCGGTTCCCCTCCCCCGCCGCATGTGGGCGTCGAGCAAGGTCGAGTTCCTTGCGCCCCTGCGTCCCGGCCAGAGCGTCTCGCGCACGTCCCGGATCGCGTCCGTGGCGGAAAAGCAGGGCGGATCGGGCAGGCTGGTCTTCGTGGACGTGGCGCATGAAACCCATGGCGACGGCGTTCCGTGCGTAAGGGAAGTGCAGTCCATCGTCTATCGCGAGGCCCCCCCCGCCGGAACGCCCGCCGCGCCGCCGCCTCCGGGCGAGGGGCGCTTCGACCCGACGGGATGGGACGCGCACCGGGTGCTGACGCCTTCGGAACCGCTCCTGTTCCGCTATTCCGCGCTGACCTTCAACAGCCACCGCATCCATTATGACGCGCCCTATGCGCGGGATGAGGAAGGCTATCGCGGGCTGGTGGTGCATGGGCCGCTGACGGCCACGCTGCTGCTCGATCTGGCGCAGCGGCATTTCGGGGACAATGCGCTCAAGCGCTTCGCGTTCCGGGGCATGTCGCCCGCGGTGGCGGGGGAGGCGCTGAACCTCGTCCTGCGCGGCGGCGGCGAGGCGGTCGGGATCGGCGCCTTCGCCGGGGACGGCAGGCAGGTGATGTCGGCGACGGCGGCGGTCTGATCCGCGGTGGAGGCCCGTTCCGGCCTCTTCATGGGGCCAGCTTGCGATCGGGAGAGAGGGCGATGATGGCGACGCCGATCAGGGCCAATGTCCCGCCCGCGATCATGATGGGGGTGATGGGCGTCGAAAAATAGAGCGACGCGAAGATCGTGGACATGACGGGCGAGGCAAGGATCAACGGCATGATCGAGGAAATGGGATAGCGTTGCAGCAGCCAGGCCAGAGCCCCCTGCCCGATCACCGTTGCGCCGACGCAGCTGAAGACGAACCATCCGATCGGGGCCGCGCCGACATGGGCCAGCCCCGCAATGGCGGGCCGCTCGAACATCAGCGCGAAAGGCGCGAGCGTCACGGCGCCCATGAGCCCGTTCCATGCCTGCCCGTTCATCACGCTGACGCCGGTCAGGCGGCGCTGCACCAGCGTCCCTCCGCCCCAGACAAGGGCGGCGAGCGCCATCACCAGCACGGCGGGCACCTCCCTCCATATATGGGGATCGAACACCAGCGCCGCGACGCCCGCAAAGGCCAGCAACACGCCGGCCAGCTTGCGGAGGCTCAGCTTCTCCCCCAGCAGCAGCGCGCCGAGAAGGAGGGAGAAGGGAACGCTGAGCTGCCCGGCGATGGCGAGCGCCCCCACATTGGTCGCCATGGCCATCGCGACGTTCATCAGCAGCAGGAACAGGCCACCATTCAAGATCCCGTACAGCGCGAGGCTTTTGACCTTGCCCGGCGTCGGGCGCAAGGCGAAGCCGCACAGCAGGAAAACCACGCCCATCCGCAACGACACCGCCAGCAGGGGCGCGGTGGCGTCGACCACCACCTTGATGGCGATGACGTTGAGGGCGAACATGACATTGACCAGCAAGGCCAGCATGAGCGCGCCTGCGCCAAGGCGGATCTGCCCGGTTGCGGCCTTGTCCTTCATCGAGAATCTTTCCTGTTGTCGCCGGCGGCGAGAGGGGTTGACGGCCTTCAACCTTTGTTCAGATTGGCGGCCTTATGGCCATTCATGCATAAGGGTATAATTTTGAGCCTGTAGGGAAGAAAAGAGGAAATATGAAGCCGATTGCGCCATTCATGGGGATCGTGGCGTTCGCCGCCGCAGCCCTTACCGCCGCGCCCGCCATGGCCCAGGGCGGGGACGCCGCCAAGGGCAAGCTGGTGTTCCTCCGCTGCGCGGTCTGCCATTCGGTCGAGCCTGGCGTGAAGAAGATCGGGCCGTCGCTGGCGGGCCTTTTCGGGCGCACGTCCGGGACGGTCCCCGGCTTCGTCTATTCCCCGGCCATGCAGAAGGCGAAGATCCGCTGGGACGCGAAGACGCTGGACGGCTTCTTCGCCAGGCCGTCCGCGCTGGTGCCGGGCAACAAGATGGTCTTTGCCGGCATCCCCAATGCCGCCGACCGCGCCAATCTGATCGCCTATCTCGCGGCGGCCACGAAAAAATAGACTGAAAAGTATCCCATGGTGCAATAATTATTGTACTTCGCTCCGCTGCCCGTTATCTGTATCCCCGTATTATCGGAACAGGCGACAGGAAGCGGAGCGGATGCGACATTCTCCCCATGCGATATTCAGGCTGTCTGACAGGCGGGCCGGATGAGCGGGCGCGCTTTGGAGGGGGTGAAGGTCCTCGACCTTTCCCGCGTCCTGGCCGGGCCATGGTCGACGCAGATTCTGGCGGATTTCGGCGCGGACGTCATCAAGATCGAACTGCCCGGACAGGGCGACGACACCCGCGCATGGGGGCCGCCCTATCTGACCGATGAAGCGGGCGAGCCGGAGATCGGCACCAGCGCCTATTATCTGTCCTGCAACCGCAACAAGCGATCCGCCGCCATCAACCTGGCGACGCCGCAGGGCGCGGAACTGATCCGCAAGCTGGCGGCGGAAGCGGACATATTGGTCGAGAATTTCAAGGTCGGGGGCCTCCGCAAATATGGCCTCGACTATGAAAGCCTGCGCGCGATCAATCCGCGCCTCGTCTATTGCTCGATCACGGGATTCGGCCAGAACGGCCCCTATGCCGATCGCGGCGGCTATGATTTCGTCGCGCAGGGCATGGGCGGTTTCATGAGCATCACCGGCGAGGAAGGCGGCGGTCCCCTGCGTGCGGGCGTCGCCATGGCGGACCTTTCCACCGGCATGTATGCGACGGTTTCGATCCTGACGGCGCTCCGCCATGCCGAGCGCACGGGCGAAGGGCAGCGGATCGACGTGTCGCTGCTCGATACGCAGATCGCGATGCTGGCCAATCAGGGAATGAACTGGCTGGTCGGAGGCATCGTGCCAGGCCGCCTCGGCAACCGGCATCCGACCGTGGTGCCTTACAAGACATTCGACGTCGCGGACGGCGTCATGATCATCGCGGTCGGCAATGACCGCCAGTTCCGCGCCCTGTGCGACGAGATGGGGCGGCCCGAACTGGGCACCGATCCGCGCTTCGCCACCAGCGCCGCGCGCCTCGCCAACCGGGACGAGATCGAAGCGGCCGTGCAGGACATGGTGCGTCCGTTCAAGCGCGACGAACTGATGGAACGCTTCGTGGCGCGCGGCGTGCCCGCCGGTCCCGTCAACAGCATCAAGGACGTGTTCGAAGACCCGTTCATCGAAGCGCGCAACACCGTGCATCGTTTCCGCCGCGAGGAGGATGGCGTCGAGATCCCGACCGTCGCCTATCCCGGCAAGCTGTCGGCGACGCCCGCCGACTATCGCTATCACCCGCCGCATGTCGGCGAACATACCCGCGACATATTGGGGCAATGGCTCGGCCTCGACGACGGCGCGCTCGACGCGCTGACGGCGGAAGGCGCCATCGCCCAGCGTCGCAAGAAGGAAAGGACCGACGCATGAAACTGAACGAGAATGTGGCCGCCGTGGTGACGGGCGGAGCCTCCGGACTGGGCGAGGCCACGGCGCGGGCGCTGGCCGCCAGGGGCGTGAAGGTCGCGCTGTTCGACTTCAACGAGGAAGCGGGGAACAAGGTCGCGGCGGAGATCGGCGGCACCTTCTGCAAGGTCGACGTGACGGACGAGGCATCGGTCGACGCCGGTTTCGAAAAGGCCCGCGCCGTCCATGGGCAGGAACGGATCATCGTCAATTGCGCGGGCACCGGCAATGCGGTCAAGACGGCCAGCCGCGACAAGGCGACGGGCGAGACCAGGCATTTCCCGCTCGACGCGTTCGAGCGGATCATCCAGATCAACCTGATCGGCACCTTCCGCTGCTGCGCCAAGTCGGCCAGGGGAATGCTGGATCTGGAGCCGCTGGAGGATGGCGCGCGCGGCGTCATCATCAACACGGCGAGCGCGGCGGCCGAGGATGGGCAGATCGGCCAGTGCGCCTATGCCGCGTCCAAGGGCGGCGTGGTCAGCCTGACGCTGCCGATGGCGCGCGACCTGATGAATGACGGCATCCGGGTGAACACGATCCTGCCGGGCATTTTCGATACGCCGCTGATGGCGCGGGCATCCGACACGGTGCGCCAGTCGCTGGCCGCGACGGTGCCCTTCCCCAAGCGTTTCGGCCAGCCCGCCGAGTTCGCGGCGATGGCCGTGGCGATGATCGAGAATGACTATTGGAATGGCGAGGATGTCCGTCTCGACGGCGCCATCCGCATGGCTCCGCGCTGAGGAGGAGAGACGATGACCGATAACGCAGCACAGGATCAGCCGGAATTCGTGACCTACAAGGTCGAGGATGGCGTGGCATGGGTGATGCTCAACCGCCCGCAATATTCCAATGCCCAGAATTACCGGCTGCTGGCGCAGCTCGACGCTTCGTTCAAGCGGGCGGTCGAGGATGACGAGGTGAAGGTCATCGTGCTGGGCGGCGAAGGCAAGCATTTCTCCGCGGGGCACGACATCGGCACCCCCGAAAAGGACAGCGACATGGCCCGCGAGCGCACGACGCTCTGGTGGGATCATCGCAACAAGGGCGGCGCGGAACGGCAATATGTGCTGGAACAGGACGGCTATCTGGGCCTGTGCCGCCGCTGGCAGGATATTCCCAAGCCGATGATCGCCATGGTGCAGGGCGCCTGCATCGCGGGCGGGCTGATGCTGGCATGGGTGTGCGACCTGATCGTCGCGTCGGACGATGCCTTCTTCCAGGACCCGGTGCTGCGGATGGCGCAGCCGGGGGTGGAATATTTCGCCCATGCGTTCGAGCTGCCGCCGCGCGTGGCGCGCGAACTGCTGCTGCTGGGGCGGCGGATGCCGGCGCAGCGAGCCTATCAGTTCGGCATGGTGAACGAGATTTTCCCGCGCGAGACGCTGCGTGAGGAAGTGGCGAAGATCGCCGCCGAGATCGCCGAGCGCGACCGTTTTGGACTGGCGCTCACCAAGCAGGCGTTCAATTTCGTGGAAGACCTGCGCGGCAAGCGGCAGGCGATGGACGGCGTGTTCCACATGCACCATCTGGCCCATGCGCATAACCAGTTGATGACGGGGAACCTCGTCGGCGGGCTGGACGCGAAGGCCATGGCGTCAGCGAACAAGAAGCAGGCCGGGCAAGGTTAAAAGGCTGTTCGGCGCGCCTAATTCTCCTGCCCTGCCGGGATGCGGATCGGGCAGGAGACGCTGATGTCCATCACGGCGTTCAGGCGGCCAAGGCCCAGCCATTTGGCGCAATGGGCGGCAAGCTCCACCAGTTCATCCGCGCTGAAATGGCTGTTCAAATCCGCCCAGAAAGCATCGTCGAAGGCCGAGGGACCAACGGCGAAGCGTTCCGCGAAGCCGATGGCAAGCGCCTCACGCGGCTTATAGTCCCCGCGCCGGGCCGGGTCATCGACATGGGCGTAGAAATCTTCGTCCAAACCCAGATTTTCGCCATCTTCCACCCGCGTTTCCGAGCAGGGGATGCAGCCGTTGATATGCGCGATGCGGATGCGGGCCGCCTCGCGAACGCGCACCGGCAGCCGCGCTTCATCCTGCAACGCTTCGCCGAAGGCGCGCGCGGCCTCGCCCAGTGTGGGGCGCAGCGACCACATGCGTTGGCCTTCCTCCCCCTCGCCTTCCGGCAAAGCGATGCGCGCCATGGCCTTACAGCCTCTCGACAATGGTGACGTTTGCCATGCCGCCCGCCTCGCACATGGTCTGAAGGCCATAGCGCCCCCCGCGATCATGGAGCGCGCTCACCAGCGTCGCCATCAGCTTCGCGCCCGATCCGCCCAGCGGATGACCCAGCGCAATCGCGCCGCCATGGACGTTCAGCCGGGCCGGATCGGCATCCAGCGCCTGAGTCCATGCCAGCGGGACGGGAGCGAAGGCTTCGTTCACTTCGTAGAGGTCGATGTCGGACAGCTTCATGCTCGCCTTGTCCAGGGCCTTTTGCGTCGCCGGGATGGGGGCTTCCAGCATGATGACCGGATCATGGCCTAGCACCGTCATCTGATGCACGCGGGCCAGCGGCGTGAGGCCCAGCGTCTTGAGGCCGCGCTCGTTGACGACCAGCAGCGCCGCCGCGCCGTCGCAAATCTGGCTGGCGTTGGCGGCCGAGATGACGCCGCCCTCCTGCAACAGCTTCACGCTGGAGATTTTTTCGAGGCTGGCGTCGAAGCGGATGCCTTCGTCGGTCTTGTGGACGATCGTTTCGCCTTCGGGCGTCACGACCTCCAGCGGGACGATTTCCGCGTCGAACTTGCCCGCCTGCGACGCGGCGGCGGCGCGGCGGTGGCTTTCCAGCGCGAAGGCGTCCAGTTCAGGCCGCTCGAAACCATATTTCTCCGCCAGCATTTCCGCGCCGCCGAACTGGCTGAACGGCTTGCCGGGATAGCGCGCTTCGATGCCGGGGCTGCGATAGGTGCCGAAGCCGTGCTGCGCGGGCAAGGTCCAGGGCAGGCCCATGGGAACGCGGGTCATGCTTTCCACGCCCGCGGCGATGACGACATCCATGATGCCCGACATGACCGTGGCGGCGGCGAAGTGCAGCGCCTGCTGCGACGATCCGCACTGGCGGTCCACATGGGTGCCGGGGACGGATTCGGGCAAGCCCGACGCCAGCACGGCGTTGCGGGCGATGTTCGCGCCCTGCTCGCCGCCCGGACAGGCACAGCCCATGATGACATCCTCCACCGCCTGCGGATCGATCCCGCTGCGTTCGACCAGCGCGGACAGGACTTTCCCGGCCAGATCGGCGGGATGAACGCCCGCCAGCCTGCCACCGCGCCTGCCGCCCGCGCTCCGCGCCAGAGCGGCGATATATGCCTCCGCCATCCACTTGCCTCCAATACTATACCATAATGCAATTTTTGGCTATCATGGCGGGAGGGATTTTGTCTAACCCTTTTATGACTCGTTATGGAGAAAAGGCAGGTCCTCCGGCCGATCCACATCGAACGCTAGGCCGGGGCGCTCGATCAAGGTCCAGCGCAATCCCGCCTTTTCCGCTTCCGCCTGATGCAAGGCGCGGCTGTCCGGACCGAAGCGAGTCCGGATCATGCCGGAGCGGGCGAGGAAAAGCGCATTGGTGCCGGTTTTCGCGCGGTCCGTTGCAATGCCCAAGTCCGTCGTTGCGCCAAGGGTCAACATGACGGCGATGTCCTGCATGGCAAGGAAGGGTAGGTCCGAACTCAGCAACAGGACGGGGCCATTGGCCAGCTCCATCGCCTGCTCCAGCGCTTCATTCTGACCCTGCCCCTGTTCGACCATGGCCTGCGCGCCTGCCTCGCGCGCCATGCCGAGCGCCTGCTCGCACCGGCTGACGACGATCACGTCCGCATCCAGCGCCCGGTCCGTCGCCAGCGTCAGGACATGACGGAAGAAAGCACGGCTGAGCATTTCCCGCTCCTCCGGCGTCAGGACGGGAGCGAGGCGGGCCTTGGCCTGGTCGAACGGCTTGACCGGAATGACGATGGCGGCAGTCATGAAAGGTCAGGTCAGGCTGCGCGCGAAGTCCAGCACTTCCCCGCCCAGACGCTGCTGATCGGCGGGATCGCGCATCAATATGTCCGTCGCGAAAAGGGCGGGCCGCTCGCCGGGTATCGCGGCTGCGTCGGCGGTGTCGATCACCAGTCCGTCGATCAGGCCGTCATAATGGGCGGCTACGGCGGATGGCGTCGGCGCGATGCCCAGTTCGGCCATGATCTTGGCCGCCGGTCCCTTGACCGCCTGGCCGGAGATGAAGGGCGAGAGCGCGACGCAAGGCACGGTCCTTCCCGCGAGACGCTCGCGGATGCCGGGAATCGCCAGGATCGGGGCGATGGACAGCAGCGGGTTGGAGGGGCAGAGGATGATGGCCTCCAGCGCGGGATCGTCCAATGCGGCCAGCAGCCCCGCGCTGGGTTTCGCTGTCTCCGCGCCTTCGAAATGGATCGAAAGAAAGCGTGGCACGCATTTATAGCGCACGAAATAATCCTGAAAGCTGAGGTCGCCCCGGTCCGTCGAGACGATGGAGCGGACGGGATCGTCGCTCATCGGCACGATCCTTTGCACGATGCCGAGGCGGCGGCGGATGTCGTCCGTGGCGGTGGAAAGGCTGCCCTGCTGAAATAATTGTCGCCGCAGGATGTGCGTCGCCAGATCGCGGTCGCCGAGGCGAAACCATGTTTCCCCACCGAGCCGTGCTGTGGCGTCCATGAAGGTCCAGCTTTCGCCCGCCACGCCCCAGCCCAGTTCCGTATTGTTCATGCCCGCCAGCGCATAGGTGACGCTGTCGAGGTCGGGGCAGATGAGCAGCCCCATATGCTCGAAATCGTCACCGGTGTTGACCGCCACGGTCAGCGTTCCCGGCGGCAGGATCGCGGCAAGCCCATTGGCGAGCTTTGCGCCGCCCACGCCGCCTGCCAACGCGAGGACGCTCATGGAAAAAGGTCCATTTCGGGTTCGCGGATGAGATCGGCGGCGCGGCCTTCGGAGCGTCCGCGTCCGATGCCGCGGACCAGCACCACGGGGCGCCCTTCATCGGCCTGCCCCATGACGAGGGAAGCGGCCGCCGCCACTTCGTCGGCAAGGCCGAGTTCGCTGGTCTGAAGCTGGCGCCCGTGCAGGTCCGGCGCGCCGCGCAGGTCCAGCAAGCCCGCCATGCCGCTGACGCCGATAGCGATGCCGCAGGTTCCCTTGCGCCATGCCCGGCCGAGACTGTCGATGATGAGGATGGCGACGTCCCTGCCCGTCCGACGCGCGATTTCCTGCCGGATGGCCGCGCAACTGGCGTCGGGATCGAGTGGGAGCAGGAGAGCGACGCCTTCCCCTTCCTGCGCGATGTTCGACTGGTCGATGCCCGCATTGGCCAGCACCAGCCCCAGCCGGTGCCGGACGATCAACACGCCCTTGCGGACACGCATCACCTTGTCGGTTTCAGACAGGATGAGTTCGACGAGGCGCGGGTCCTTGTCGCAACGTTCGGCGAGGTCCACCGCTTCGGCGGACGGCGTGACCCGCGCCAGAGGCACGACCCGCCCTTCCGCCTTCGACACGATCTTCTGCGCGAGGACGAGGATGTCGCCGTCCCGCAGGGCTTCGCCCGACCGCTCCACCGCGTCGAGGATGATCGCGGCCAGATCGTCGCCCAGCCCGATCATGGGAATGCCGCCCAGGGCAAGCAGCGTGGCCGTGGCCGATGCGGCGGCAGTCATGATGGAATAGTCAAACCCCCGTGATGCGGATGCCCGAACCGGGCACCTTGTAACGACGATTGAGAGCGATCAGCACGGAGGTCAACCCCTCCGCCACCACGGAATTGCAAAGCGGCCCGGCATACCAAGCGCGCAGGCCGATTTCCTGCGCCAGCGCGACCACCGTGTCGCCCGCTTCGACATCGTCCGCGCAGACGAGGACGTCGCATTCGATCTCCGCGTCCAGATGGGTGAGGTGATGGGCGCTGATGTTCTGGAAGGCGGAGACGACCTTCACGCCTTCGCCGAGCAGCTTCTGCACCGCTTCGACGGCCGATCCGCCATCGGGAAGCTGGACCCGGCTGACCTTGGGCGGGACCAGTGGGACGGTCACGTCGATCAGGATCTTGCCCGCCAGCGCGCCTTCGACTTCCTTCACCGTCGATTGCTGCGCGGCATAGGGCACGGCGAGGACGACAATGTCCGCCTGCGCCGCCGCGTCGGGATTGGCCGCGCCGGTGACGTTGTTCGTGCCCAGCGTCGCGTTCATTTCCGCCGCAGCTTCCTGCGCGCGCTCGGCGGTGCGGCTGCCGATGATGACACGGTGCCCCTTATGCGCCCAGCGCAGGGCGAGCCCGCCGCCTTCCTTGCCGGTGCCGCCCAGAACGGCGATGGTCGCCGAAGCCGCATTCTGCATATTCAAACCTCTCCAGTTTCTTCGGGTCCGTGTCCCGCCGATGCTTGCGCGGCGGGGTCTGGACCATGGGTGCGAGTTCGGCGGCAGTCATGCCGCGATCGTGAATGTCCTGGGCAACCTGGCCGTAAGCGGTGCTGCGCTGGCGCGGAGTGCGGCCGATGGAGCGGATCAGCGCCTCCATGGCGGCGGGCGGCATTTCCTGCCCGTGCTGCGTGCCCGCCGCGCGAGAGATGCTCTCGTTCATCAGCGTGCCGCCCAGATCGTTGGCGCCGGATTGGAGGCAGGCTTTCACGCCTTCCTCGCCCAACTTCACCCAGCTTGTCTGGATGGAACGGATATGCGGATGCAGCGCCAGCCGCGCGACGGCATGCATCAGGCGCACCTCGCGGAAGGTGGGGCCGCGCCGCGCCCGCCCGCGCAGGGCCATGGGCGATTCCATATGGACGAAGGGCAGCGGCACGAACTCCGTGAAGCCGCTAGTGCGCCGCTGGAGATCGCGGATGCGGATCAGGTGGCGCGCCCAATGGCGGGGCGTGTCGACATGGCCGAACATGATCGTCGCGGTGGTGGTGAAGCCGACCCGATGCGCGGTTTCCACCACGTCCAGCCATTGCTGCGTGTTGAGCTTGTCGGGGCAGATCAGGTCGCGCACTTCATCGTCGAGTATTTCGGCGGCCGTGCCGGGCAGCGTGTCCAGCCCTGCTTCCTTCAGGCAGCGCAGATAATCCTCAACCGGGATGCCGAGCGTCACCGCGCCCTGCATCACCTCCAGCGGGGAGAAGGCGTGGATGTGCATCTGCGGCACGGCGGCCCGCACGGCGCGGGCGAGATTGATGTAGGTGTCGCCTGTATAGTGGGGGTGGATGCCGCCTTGCAGGCAGACTTCCGTGCCTCCCCGGTCCCACGCCTCGCGTACGCGGCGGATGACTTCCTCCAGATCGAGGTCATAGGGTTTGCCGCGCAGGGCTTCGGCCTTGTCGCCCTTGGAAAATGCGCAGAAGCCGCATTTATAGGCGCAGATATTGGTGTAGTTGATGTTCCGGTTGACCACATAGGTGATCGTGTCGCCCATCACCGCTTCGCGCAGGCGGTCGGCGCTGTCGCAGACATGCTCCAGATCGGCTTCCCGTGCTTCGAAGAGGGTTGTGACCTCCTCCTCTTCCAACAGTGCGCCTTCCATGGCGCGGTCCACGATGGCGGCGATCTTTGGATCGACCGGCAGGGTGGACGGGCGCGATATCCGCGCATCCAGCGCGATGCCGGGCGACCATGCATCCTCGCGGGCGAAGCCGGAGGCGTCGGCATGGGCCATGACATGCCCCTTCATGGCGGCGTCCTGCCAGCGGTCATTATCCAACGCCCAGGCGGGATAGACCGGCAGGCGCGCAACCAGCATCCGTCCTTTGGCTTCGGTCGCCATCCGCAGCCGTTCGACTTCGGGCCATGGCGCTTCGGGGTTCACATGGTCGGGCGTAACGGGGGAGACGCCGCCCCAATCGTTGATCCCCGCCGCCATCAGGCGGGGGAAGTCCGCCGCCGACAGATTGGGGGGAGCCTGAATATTCATTTGCGGCCCCAGGATGATGCGCGCCGCCGCGATGGTCCAGAGCAGTTCGTCCATGTCCGGTTCCGGCGCGTCGGCCATCACCGTGCGCGGCTTGGCGCGGAAATTCTGGACGATCACTTCCTGGATATGGCCGTAGGTCCGGTGCAGATCGCGGATCGCTTCCAGCGCCTCAATCCGTTCCTCGCGCGTTTCGCCGATGCCGATCAAAATGCCGGTGGTGAAGGGAATCCGAAGCTCTCCCGCCAGCCGGATCGTTTCCAGCCGCGCCGCCGGTTCTTTGTCGGGCGAGCGGTAATGCGCCCCACCTTTCTGGCAAAGCCGGTCGGAGATCGACTCCAGCATCAATCCTTGCGACACGGAGACGGAACGAAGCGCCGCCATCTCCTCGCGGTTCATGACACCGGCGTTGATATGGGGAAGGAGGCCGGTTTCGTCGCGCACCAGCGCGGCCATCTCCGCCAGATAGGACAGAGTGCTTTCGTGCCCCAGCGCCGCCAGTTCCTCCCGCGCGGCGCGGAACCGCAGTTCCGGCTTGTCGCCAAGGGTGAAGAGCGCCTCCGTGCAGCCCGCCGCCTGCCCCGCGCGCGCGACATTCAATACCTGCTCGCGGGTCATATAGGCATTCTCGCCCGGCCGGGGCGGCTGGGAGAAGGTGCAATAATGGCAGAGGTTGCGGCAAAGCTGCGTCAACGGGATGAATATCTTGCGCGACCAGCTCTGCACCCGCCCATGCCCTTCATCCCGCAACGCGGCAGCGCGCGCCATGAGATCGTCCAGCGGCATGTCGCGCAGCATGGCCATATATCCGTCCGTCCCCGTCATTGCCCTGCTCCACTCCCCGTTTCTTATGTTCTGCGATCTAACCGACCGGACCGGAAACTTGTGGCACAAGCTCGCCGCGCTTGCCTATCCCTTTTAGGAGGGAGGGTGGTAAATCGACGGGCGCTTCCAGCAGCGCGACGAGTGTTTGCAGGAAATGTTCGACGCTGGCTTCGCTGCCCCACATGGGATGTTCGCGGCTATGATCCGTCAGCGCCCGCTGCCGCGCTGACAGCACCGCCGAGATATAAGCGCCCATAAACACGAAACGCTGGTTCTGGAGGGCAGGCGTCAGATCGGGCATCAATCGCCGCAAATGGTCGAGACCCCGGCCATAGGCGCTGTTGGCCGCAGGATCGAGCGCATCCAGCATCATGTCGCGGTGCGTCATCGCGAAGATGACGATGAAGGGGACATAATGTTCGTCAGACAGGGCAAGCACCGGCTCGATCAGCGCGTCCACCACCTCGCGAATCGAGCGGGGGCCGCCTTCGCTCTCCAGCCGGTCGAGCGCGGCATTGCGGTCCCGGTCCAGCGCCATGGCTCCATCCATGACGATGGCGCGGACCAGTGCTTCCTTCGACCCGAAATGATAGCCGACCGCGCCATGATTCTTCTGGCCCGCCGCCGCCGCGATTTCCCGCACGGTTACGCCGTCCACGCCCCGTTCCGCGAAAAGGCGCAGGGCGACTTTCTTGATGTGTTCGGCGGCCGCGCCACGCGGGGCGTCATCGGTCTTGGCGAGTTGAAGTCTAACCATGTGTGCAAAATCTCATTGCAATCGCTTTTCGTCAAGTGCATTATCCATTTGACCTAATCGACGGCTCAACAGTCGAAAAAGCGAGGGATGCCTAAGTGGAATCAGCAGTCGACATCGAGTCGCTGGCGGCGTGGATGACGGATCGGGGACTTGGTTCCGGTCCGGTTGCCGATGTCACGCCGCTGGCTGGAGGAACGCAGAATATCCTGCTGCGCTTCACCCGCGATGGCCGTGACTATGTGTTCCGCCGCCCGCCCGCTCATCTGCGCGCAAACAGCAATGAAACCATGCGGCGCGAAGCGCGGGTGTTGCGCGCCCTGGCGGGGACGGACGTGCCCCACCCCGCCCTGATCGCCGATTGCGGGGATGAGAGCGTGTTGGGTGTCGCCTTCTATCTGATGGAGCCGGTGGACGGCTTCAATCCGGTGGGAGAGCTACCGCAGCCTCATGCCGGGTCGGCGGCGATGCGCCATGCCATGGGCCTTGCCCTGATGGACGGGATCGCGGCACTGGGCGCTCTGGATCATGAGGCGTTGGGCCTCGCCGATTTCGGCAGGCCGGACAATTTCCTGGGGCGGCAGGTCGACCGCTGGCGCGGGCAGATGGCTGGCTATGCCGAGTTCGACGGCTGGCCCGGCCCGGATGCCCTGCCTTCGGTGGAAGCCGTGGGCGCATGGCTGGAGCGGCATCGGCCCGCTCATTTCAAACCGGGGATCATGCATGGCGACTATCACCTCGCCAATGTCATGTACCGCAAGGACGGGCCGGAACTGGCCGCCATCATCGACTGGGAACTGGCGACGATCGGCGATCCGCTGCTGGACCTTGGCTGGGTGCTGGCGACATGGCCGGACGGCAAGTCGGGAAGCACGGTTTCGGTGAGGCCGTGGGAAGGTTTCCCCAGCGCGGATGAACTGGTGGCACGCTACGCTGGCCGGTCGGAGCGCGATCTGTCGGCGGTGGACTGGTATCATGTGCTGGCCTGCTACAAACTCGGCATCCTGCTGGAAGGCACTTACGCCCGCGCCTGCGCCGGAAAAGCGCCGCGCGACACTGGCGAGAAACTGCACGGCCGCGCCGTTCACCTGTTCGAACGCGCAGAAACCCTGATCCGCTGACATGCAGAGAGGATACTCCCTTTGAGCCACGAACTGGATTTCACCGGAAAGACCGTGCTGGTGGTCGGCGGATCGAGCGGCATCGGCAACGGCATGGCGCAAGCCTTCCACCAGCGGGGTGCGCAGGTCCATGTCTGGGGCACCCGCGCCAGCGGCGCCGACTATGCCGGCGAGGAAGGCTCCGACATGGAGGGGCTGGGCTATACGCAGGTCGATGTGAGCGATCCCGCCGCCATCGCCGCCGCGCCCGCGCCGTTCGGGCAACTGGACGTGCTGATCCATTCGCAGGGCGCGGTGCTCTATCGCCGGCAGGAGTTCGAGCCGGAGGGCTGGAGCAAGGTGATGGCCGTCAATCTCGACAGCGTGCTCCACATCTCCAACCGTTTCCGCGAGGCGCTGGCCGCCGCGAAGGGCGCGGTGATCGTCGTCAGCTCCATCGGCGCGTTCAAGGCGACCTTCGGCAATCCCGCCTATGCCGCGTCCAAGGCGGGCGCAGTCAACCTGGTCCGGGCGCTGGCGATCGCATGGGCAGGCGAAGGCATCCGCGTCAACGGCATCGCGCCCAGCCTGGTCGACACCAAGATGACCAAGGTCACGATGGACAGTGACGAACGGCGTGCCCGCGCCCTTTCCCGCATCCCGCTGGGCCGCTTCGGATCGGTCGAGGAAATGGCGGGGGTGGCGCTTTTCCTCGCCTCTTCCCTCTCCGCCTATATTTGCGGGCAAACGCTGGTCGTCGATGGCGGCCTGACGCTGACCTGACTTTCCTTTCCGCCATTTCCACAAGGACGATCCCCTCATGGACTTCGAATATTCCGACAAGGTGAAGGCGCTGCGGGCGCAATTCAATGATTTCATGGACGCCCATGTCTATCCGACAGAGAAGGAGCGCGATCATTTCCACAATGATCCCGCGAACCTCTGGAAGCGTTGGCCGGGCACCGAAGAGATCAAGACGAAAGCCAAGGAAGCGGGCCTGTGGAACCTGTTCATGCCGCATGAATATGGCGAATGGAGCCCCGGCCTCACCAATCTGGAATATGCGCCGCTCGCCGAACTGATGGGGCGCGTGATCGGCGCTTCGGAATATTTCAACTGCTCCGCGCCGGACACCGGCAATATGGAGGTGCTGGCGCGCTACGGCACGCCGGAGCAGCAGGAGCAATGGCTAAGGCCCCTGCTCGACGGCAAGATCCGTTCCTCTTATGTGATGACGGAGCCGGAGGTCGCATCTTCCGACGCGACGAACATCGAAACGACCGTCATCGCGGATGGTGACGATTATGTCGTCAATGGCCGCAAATGGTGGATTTCGGGCGCGCTCGACCCCAACACGAAAATCTTCATCCTGCTGGGGAGAACGCCCAATGACGGGCCTCGCCACAGGCAGCATTCGCAAATCCTGATCCCCGCCGACACGCCGGGGATAGAGATCGTCCGTCCGCTTGACGTCATGCATTCGGTCCATTCGCCCGGCGGCCATGCGGAAATGGTCTTCAAGGACGTGCGCGTGCCCAAGGCCAATCTGATCCTCGGCGAAGGGCGCGGTTTCGAGATCGCGCAAGGACGCCTTGGGCCGGGCCGCATCCATCATTGCATGCGCCTGATCGGACAGGCGCAGCGGTCGCTGGAATATATGGCCCGCCGCGTGGAGAACCGCGTCGCCTTCGGACGCAAGCTCGCCGATCAGGGTAGCATCCGGCAGGACATTGCCCTTTCCTTCTGCGAGATCGAGCAAGCCCGGCTGTTGACGCTGAAGGCCGCCGACGCCATGGACCGCCATGGCAACAAGGTCGCCAAGGATTTGATCGCCGCCATCAAGATCGTCGCGCCGCGTATGACGCAGACGGTTGCCGACCGTGCGATGCAGGTGTTCGGCGGTATCGGCATGTCCACCGACTTCCCGCCTGCCGGAGCCTTCATGAACGCGCGCTATCTGCGCTTTGCCGACGGTCCGGATGAAGTGCATCTGGCCCAGCTCGGCAAGCTCAAGATCGCGGAGCTGAACGAACTGCCGGTGCGCTAAGGGCTAAGCTGCGAGAGGATGAGGGCATGACCGCACAGGTTCAGACCATGGACGATCCCGCCGCCGCCCGGCTGGGCACGGCTTGGTGGATGGTCGCGGTCCTGTTCGGCCTCTACGTGCTGGCGTGGATCGACCGGCTGATCGTCGCCATGCTGGTCACGCTGATCAAGCAGGACCTGCTGCTGTCGGACGTGGAGATCAGCATGATCACGTCCACGTCCTTCGCGATCTTCTATGCGGTGTTCGGCCTGCCGCTCGGCTGGGCGGCGGACCGTTTTTCGCGGCGCTGGATCATCTTCGGCGGCGTGGTGATCTGGGCGATGGCGACCACCGCCTGCGGCTTTGCCCGAACCTATGAGCAGTTGCTGGTGGGCCGCATCTTCGTGGGCGTGGGCGAAGCGGCCCTGCTGCCCGCCGCCTATTCGCTGATCTCCGACGCTTTCCCCTCCCGCCTGCTGACGCGGGCCACCTCCACCTTCCAGATGGCGGGCAAGGTCGGGTCGGCGATGGCTTTTGCGCTGGGCGGGGTCGCCATCGCCTTCGCCACGGCGCATACCGGGATTCACATTCCCTTCCATGGTCCGGTCGAACCCTGGCAGCTCGTCATGATGATGGTCGGCGTTCCGGGCATCCTCATCGCGCTGCTGCTCTTCACCTTTCCCGATCCGGGACGGCGGCGCGGGGCGGGAGCATCCTCCTCCCCCACGGCGCAAAAGGGTGAAATCCGCGCCTTCGTGTCGGATAACTGGCAGTTGCTGGCGCTGATGCTGGTGGGCACGTCCTGCCTTGCCATGTGCGGCTATTCCATGACCAACTGGGTGCCCGCCTATATCGAGCGGCATTTCGGCTGGAAGCCTGTGCAATATGGCGTGGCGCTCAGCCTGATGAACATCGTGTCGGCGGTGTCGCTGGTCATCAACGGATGGATCGTCGACCGGCTGTTCATGCGGGGCATGAAGGATGCGCATCTGCGCTTCTATGGCTGGCTGATCCTCGCTTTCCTGCCGGTCGTCGCCTATATGTTCTTTGCGACCGACGTTTACGTGTTCCTTGCCTGCTATTGCGTGGCGCAGTTCATCACCGTGCCGTTCATGGTCTATGTGTCGTCGGTCATGGGGCTGATCGCGCCCGCGACGATCCGGGCGCGGATGCTCGCCTTCTTCCTGTTCGTTTTCACGATCCTGGGTTTGGGCGCGGGTCCGGCCATCGTCGCCGCGCTGACGCAATATCTGTTCCATGACGAAGGGGCGCTGGGCCACTCGCTTGCCATCGTCGTGACGGTCTGCTCGGTCGTCGCCCTCCTCTCCTTCCGCATGGCGCTGCGCTACCTCGCGCCCGCCATCGCCGCGCGAGCCACCATTCATGGCTGAGCCGCGCGCCCCTCTTTCAGAAAGGATTGCCCATGTCCCTGACCATCGGTGGCGTCGATCCCGCGCGCCGGAGCGACTTCGCGCTGATCGACGAGCGCGTGACCTATAACTGGAACCAGCTTGACGAACTGCTGAACCGGGCCGCCAATGCGCTCAATTCGCTCGATCTGACGGAACGGCGCGTGGCCGTGTTCGCGCCCAACAGCGCCGAGACGGTGATCGCCTATGTCGCCTGTCTGGAAGCGGGCATATCGAGCGTCCCGGTGAGTTTCCACCTCACGCCTTCGGAAGCCGCCTATATCCTCAAGGATTCGGGCGCGGTCGCCCTGTTCGTCGGGCCGGAGACAATGGAGGCGGGCTTGGCCGCTGCCGCCGAAGCGGGCGTCGGGACGGTGATCGGCTGGCGCTGCCCGGAGCGGGAGGGCGTGATCGCGTGGGAAAGCTGGATCGCGGCGGCTTCGGCCGACGAGCCGGATCATGACGTCCCGCCCTTGCCACATTTGCACTATACGTCCGGCACCACGGGCCGCCCCAAGGCCACCGAAACACCGCCGCAATATTTCCCCCGCCTGCCAACCGTGAAGGCTCTGGCAGAAGCGGTCCGGGCTCGGATCACCCCTTCGCCGGGGATCGCGGTCGGCCCGCTTTATCATACCGGCCCGCTCGGCATGGCGCGCAACGTCTTTGGCGGCATGAGCCTTATCACGGTCGAGCATTTCGATGCTGAGCAAGCTCTCGCCCTGATCGAGAAATATAAGGTAGCCGGGTCCGTCATGGTGCCCACCCATTTCCAGCGGATGCTCGCCTTGCCGGAGGACATCCGCCGCAAATATGACGTGTCCAGCATCCAGCGGCTCGCGCATACGGGCGCGGCCTGCCCGCGTGCCGTCAAGCAGGCCATGATCGACTGGTTCGGCCCGGTTCTGGTGGAAGCCTATGGCGGGACGGAGGCGGGATCGACCACCTTCATCACGTCGCAGGAATGGCTGGAACGGCCGGGTTCCGTGGGCAAGGCGCTGCCGCCGTTCGAGACGGTGATCTATGGCGAGAACGGGCAAGTGCTTGGCCCCAATGAGGTCGGGCAGGTCTATTTCCGTGACACGAGCGGCCATGGCATCGTCTATCGCGGCGACCCGGAAAAGACCGCCGCCGTCCATATCGCGCCGGGCGTCTTCACGCTGGGCGAGATGGGTTATGTGGATGATGAGGGCTATCTCTTCATCACCGATCGCGTGTCCGACATGATTGTGAGCGGCGGGGTCAACATCTATCCCGCCGAAGCCGAGCATGTGCTGCTGCGCCATCCCAAGGTCGCGGACGTCGCCGTGGTCGGCGCGCCCAATGCGGAAATGGGCGAGGAAGCGCGGGCGCTCGTCATTCCCAAGGACCCGAACGACCCGCCCACAGCGGAGGAACTCAACGCCTTCTGCCGGGAATCCCTCGCCGGGTACAAATGCCCACGCGGCTATGAGATGGTGGACGATATCGGCCGCACCATTATGGGGAAGGTCAACAAGAAGGCGCTGCGCCAGCGTTTCTGGCCATCCGACCGGACCATCGGGGGCTAGGCGGAATGCGGTTTTCTTGTCTTGTGCTGCCGCTGCTTTCGCTGCTGGCGGCCTGTGCACCTTCAGGCGAAGCGCGGCGCGACGGGAGCGACTGGCCGAGCTATGGCGGAATCGATGATAATCATTACAGCCCGCTGACGGAGATCAACGACCGCAACGTCGCGGGGCTGAAACTCGCATGGTTTGAGGACATCCAGACAGGTGGATCGAGCCTGTCCGCGCCCATCGCGGTCAATGGCGTTCTCTATTATGCGTCGGGTTATAGCGTCATCCACGCGCTGGATGCGGCGACGGGGCAGGAATTGTGGACTTACGACCCGCAAAGCTGGAAGGTGGCGGGGCAGAAGATGCGCGCCGCCTGGGGCATTCGCGGCATCGCCTATGACAATGGGATGGTTTTTACCGGGACCATCGACGGGCGGCTGATCGCTATCAACGCGCGCTCCGGCCATCCCGTCTGGACAGCGCAGACCATCGGCAAGGATGATGAGCGTTACGTCACCGGCGCGCCATGGGTGTTCGACGGCAAGGTCATCATCGGCCACGGCGGCGCGGATTTCGCGCCGGTGCGGGGCTATGTGACCGCTTATGACCAGAAGACGGGCAAGCAGCTCTGGCGTTTCTACACCGTGCCGGGCGATCCCAGGCTGGGCTTCGAGAACAAGGCCATGGAGATGGCGGCCAAAACCTGGACCGGCGAGTGGTGGAAATATGGCGGCGGGGGCACGGCGTGGAACGCCACGGCCTATGACCCCAAATATAACCGCATCTATATCGGGATCGGCAACGGTAGCCCATGGAACCAGAAGATCCGCTCTCCTCAAGGCGGGGATAATCTGTTCCTTTGCTCCATCGTCGCGCTGGACGCCGATACGGGCGAATATGTCTGGCATTATCAGACCAATCCTGGCGAAACCTGGGATTTCAATTCGGCGATGGACATCGAACTGGCGCGGTTGGAGATCGACGGCCGGGAAAGGGACGTGCTGATGCACGCACCCAAAAACGGTTTCTTCTACGTCATCGACCGGGAAAGCGGGAAGCTGATCTCCGCGAAGAACATCGTGCCGGTCAACTGGGCGAGCGGCATCGACATCGAGAGCGGCCGGCCCATCGAAAATCCGGCGGCCCGCTATCCCGACGGCAAACCCGCCATCGTCTACCCCTCCCCCTTCGGGGCGCATAATATCGAGGCGATGTCGTTCAACCCCGGTACGGGACTGGCCTATATTCCGGCGATGGACCAGGGACGGGTCTATATCGATCCTGCCGAGCCGCTCAAGGGATGGAAGCATCTGGACGGCCAGCGCGCCAGCGTCGGCACCGGCGCGCCGCCACCCGGCGTAGCGCCTGACCGCGCGGCCACCAGCTTTCTTCTCGCATGGAATCCGGTGACGCAGAGCGAGGCATGGCGTATTCCCATGACCGGCCTGCGCGGCGGCGGGGGCACCGCGACGACAGCGGGTAACCTGCTGTTTCAGGGCAATGCGACCGGGAAGTTCGTGGCCTATGCAGCCAATAGCGGCCGTCCGCTCTGGTCTTTCGACGCGCAGACCGCAGTCATGGCGCAGCCCATCACCTATCGGGCGCGCGGCAGGCAATATGTGACCGTGATCGCCGGATCGCGCTTCCCCAGCGCCGTGGGCCTGCCGCGCGAGTGGAATTACCGCACCCAGCAATGGCGCGTCCTTACCTTCTCGCTCGACGGCAAGGCGAAGCTGCCGCCCGTGCAGCAGGTGGAAACACCGGTGATCGACATGCCCGATTTCGCCGTCGATCCCGCCAAAGCGGCCATAGGCGCGCGTGTTTACGCTGAGCGCTGCTCGATCTGCCATGGCGCGAAGGTGGTTTCGGGCGGGGCAGCACCCGATCTGCTGCAATCGGGCGTGCCACTCGATATGGATAGCTTCCGGAGCATATTGCATGACGGTATTCTTCGCGAACGGGGCATGCCTCGCTTCGAAGAACTGACCGACGCCGAAATCGCCGGTCTCCAGCATTATTTCCGTCAACGCGCGCATGAAGTGCTGGCCCTGCAAAAGGCCGGACAGCCGGGCGCTCAAACGCATAGAGGCTTGAATGAAGGTCAATGATGTCGCCACCTATGAGGTGGAAGGCGCGGTCGCGGTCGTCACCCTGAACTCCCCGCCGGTGAACGCATTGTCCGCTGCCGTGCGACAAGGCATCGCCGGTGGCCTGAAGATGGCGCTGGAGGACGATGCCGTCCGCGCCATGCTGCTGATCTGCGAGGGCCGCACCTTCTTCGCCGGAGCCGACATCACAGAATTCGGCAAGCCGCCTGTCGAACCGGTGCTGCGCGATGTACAGTTGATGCTTGAAAACGCCACCAAGCCCGTCATCGCCGCCATTCATGGCACGGCGCTGGGCGGCGGGCTGGAAATCGCGCTGACAGCACATTATCGCATCGCCGTCCCTTCGGCCAAATGCGGTTTGCCGGAAGTCAATCTGGGCCTGCTCCCCGGCGCGGGCGGCACGCAAAGGCTGCCGCGCATAGTGGGCATTGCCAAGGCGCTCGACCTCATCACATCGGGCAAGCCCGTCTCTGCCAAGGCGGCGAAGAAGATGGGTCTGGTCGACGAATTGGCGACGGAGGGCAATCTGCGCGCCGACGCCCTCACGTTCGCCAACCGGGTGATCGACGAGAACCGCCCGCTGCTCAAGGTCCGCGACCGCACGGACAAGTTGAGCGAAGCGCGCGGCAAGCCGGACATCTTCGCCGATTTCCGCAAGGCGCATGCGCGCAAATTCCGGGGTTACAAGGCACCTGAATCCATCATCCGCTGTATCGAGGCCACGTTGGAAAAGCCTTTCGACGAAGGCCTCGCCTTTGAAGCCACGCTCTTCCGCGAATTGCAGGCAGGCAGCCAGTCCGCCGCGCAGCGCCACATTTTCTTCGCCGAGCGGCAGGCCGCCAAGATCGACGGCATTCCGGCCGATACGCCCATCCTGCCGATCCGCAAGGTCGGCGTGATCGGCGCGGGCACCATGGGCGGCGGCATCGCCATGAGCTTCGCCAATGCGGGCATCCCGGTCACTCTGGTGGACAGCAGCGAGGATGCGCTGTTCCGTGGCCTGCGCGTCATCCGCGGCAATTATGAAGCGACCGCCCGGAAAGGCCGGATGAAGGCCGAGGATGTGGACGCGCGCATGGGTATTCTCACCGGATCGGTGTCGATGGAGGATCTGTCCGACTGCGACCTCATCATCGAAGCCGTGTTCGAACTGATGGAGATCAAGAAGGAAGTCTTCGCGAAACTGGACGGGATCGCGAAGCCAGACGCCATTCTCGCCACCAACACCAGCTATCTGGACATTGACGAGATCGGATCGGCCACCAGCCGCCCGGCGAGCGTCATCGGTCTGCATTTCTTCTCGCCAGCCCATATCATGAAGCTGCTGGAGATCGTGCGCGGCAAGAATACCCGCGCCGACATCATCGCCACGTCGATGAAGCTCGCCAAGACGCTGGGCAAGGTCGGGGTGCTGGTCGGAAACGCTTATGGTTTCGTCGGCAACCGCATCCTCGCCGCCCGCGACGCGCAGGCGAACCGGCTGATCCTGGAAGGCGCGACGCCTGAGGCCGTGGACAAGGTGCTCTACGACTTCGGCTTTCCAATGGGCCATTTCCAGATGCGCGATCTGGCGGGGCTGGACGTGGGCTGGAACCGGGAAAAGAGCAGTTCCTCGACCGTGCGGGAAATTCTCAATGAGATGGGCCGGCACGGGCAAAAGACGGTCGGCGGCTTCTACGACTATGACGAGAACCGCAATCGGACGCCTTCGCCTGTCGCGCAGAAGGTGATCGAGGATTTCGCTGCGAAGCAGGGCATCGCCCACCGGGAAATCGGCGAGGCGGAAATCCGCGACCGCATCCTCTATGCCATGGTCAATGAAGGCGCGAAGCTGCTGGACGAAGGCATCGCCTCGCGCGCGTCCGACATCGATGTGGTCTGGGTCACGGGCTATGGCTGGCCGCAATATGAAGGCGGGCCAATGTTCTGGGCCGATCTTCAAGGACTTCCACAAGTGCTTGAAAAACTGAAATCCTTGCAGGATGAATATAGCGACGCCTTTGCGCCCTCGCCGCTGATCGAACGTCTGGTTTCCGAAGGAAAGGGGTTCAGGGACGCATGATGAAGGGCAATCGCGTCGCGATAACGGGGGTCGGCGAAACCCCCTTCCTCCGCAAGGGCGAGGAAGGCGTGCTCAAGATGATGGCGCGCGCCAGCCTGTCGGCCATTGCCGACGCAGGCCTGAAACCCTCGGACATCGACGGCTATATCTGCAACAGATATGCGGGTCATGGATCGGACGAGGTCGCCCATGCCATCAGCGCGGGGGAAAAACGCTTCTGCGCCATTGCCGACAGCGCGGGAGGCACGGCGACCACCGGGCAGGCACTGCAAATGGCGCAGATGGCGATCGAGGCAGGGCTGGCCCGGCATGTGCTGGTCCCCTATGCGATCCGTTCGACCAAGCCAGGGGGCGTGTATGGCGTCCATGCGCGCGAGCCGCAAAAGGCGGGCATAGAGATGCCAGTCGGCTTCTTCGGCCAGCCCACCTATTTCGCGAGCATGGCCAACCGCTATGCGCATGAATATGGCATGACGGAGGAAGAGCAGGCCGCCGTGCCGATGACCTATCGCGCATGGGCGGCGCTGACGCCCAGCGCGCAGCGGCGCGAGCCGATGGACCTGGACGCCTATCGCCGGTCGCCAATGATCGCGACACCCCTGCGCGCGGCCGATTGCTGCCTCACCACCGATGGCGGGGGCGCCTATGTGGTGAGCGCGGCCGAGGAAGCACGCGACATGCCGCATCCGGTGGTGTCGGTGCGAGGCATGGGCCTTGGCTTCACCAACTGGCCGCAGGGCGTTCTTTTCACGCAGACGCCCTGCACCTTCGCCTTTCCCGGAGAAGCATCGGCCCGGCGCGCCTATGAAATGGCGGGCTGCGACGCGAAGGATCTGGACCTCGCTCAGGTCTATGACGGTTTCACCATCTCGGCGCTGGTCCAGACGGAAATGCTGGGCCTGTGCGGGAAGGGAGAAGCGTCCCGCTTTTACGCCGCCGGTCATGCCAGGCCGGGCGGGCGGATGCCGGTGAACACCAGCGGCGGCCATATGTCGGGCGGCTATGTGCCGGGCATGAACCTCATCATCGAAGCCGTCCGCCAGCTGCGCGGGCAGGAAGGCGAGCGGCAAGTGGCCGACGCGCGCCTCTGCGCCGTGGCCGGACTTGGCGGCAATTCCCATTCCACCACCATTTTGGCGCGGGACTGACATCATGGGCATTCCGATCTATTCCCCCACCATCGAAGAGCCGCTGATGCAGGGCTATTATGACGGGCTGGAAGCGGGCGAGCTTCGCATCACCGCCAACGCGGAAACCGGCGAGTGGATCTGGTATCCGCCCGAGGTGGTGCCCGGAAGGCCCGACGCCGTTCTGGCATGGCGCAAGGTGTCGCCGGAAGGCCGCGCCTATACCTTCACCACCGTGACGCGCAGCCTGCTTCCGGGCGATCATAAGGCAGAGGTGCCCTTCACCGTGGTCCTTTTCGAACCGGACGACGCGCCTGGCGTGCGTGTGCCGGGCATATTGGTCGATGCCGATGGCGTGGAGCCGCGCTGCGAGATGCGCCTGCGTTTCAGCCCGGTACAGGCAGGCGACCACAAGATTGCGGGATTCGCTCCCGCCGGTTGAGGAGAATGGCATGATAGCGGGACGGCGCGAAATCCTGTTGGGCGGATTGGCGGCGACGCTGGCGGGATGCGCTGGCGGCGCGACGATGGGGCGAAACCGTAACGCCCTCCCCCCACTCACGCCCGCTGACTTCTCTCTCGTCATCGGCGGTCTGGATCATGCCGAAGGGATCGCCGCCAGTCCGGACGGACGACTGTTCCTGTCGAACGCCGGTGGCGTGATCGGCGTGCTGGAAACGGACGGCACTCTGCGGCAGATCGGCCAGCCGCTGATGCCCACCGGGGTGGCCGTCGATCCACAGGGCCGCGTCATCGTCGCCAATATGGGTTTGCTCAACAACGGACCCGGATCGTTGCAGCGTGTCGATGTGGGCAGCGGCACGGTCGAAACGCTGGTTTCCGAACTGGAGGGCCGCGCGCTGGCCGCCTCCAATAATCCCGCCGTGACGCGGGACGGCACCATTTACTGCACGCATAGCAGTTGGGGGCCGGTTGCCAATATCGGCACCACGGTCCCGGCCGGCTTCATCTATCGGGTCGCGCCGGACGGCAAGGCTTCCATCGTCGTCCGTGACCTGCGGGGCGTGAATGGCCTTTGCCTCGACCGGGATGACCGCCATGTCTATGCCTCCATCACGGCGGAGGGGCGCATCCGGCGCTGGAGGCGGCAGGCTGACGGGTCGCTAACCGATCCGGAGGATTATGGGCCGCAATTGGGCATGGTCTTCCCGGATCAGAAGGTGCAGGCCATCCGCGCTATGCCTGCGGAAGAACGCGCTACACTCGGCTATTGCGACGGCATCGCGTTTGATATGGTGGGCAATTTGTGGGTGACGCTGCCCTTCGCCAACCGCATCGTCGCACTCACGCCGGACGGGCGGAAAATCGACATCATCCACGATCCGGAAGGCAAACGCATCGTGATGCCGACCAATCTCTGCTGGGGCGGCGCGGACCGGCGCGACCTCTATGTCGTCTCGCGAGGCAATGGCAGTATCGTGAAGGCCCGGACGGAGGTCGCGGGCCTGCCGCTTGCCAATTGGTCGCCCGCCTGACGGATCAGGCCGACGCCATCTCCACCACCACCTTGCCCAGCGCCTTGCGGTCCATGATCCAGCGGATCGCTGCCGCACTCTCCCCAAAGGAAAAGCGCTTGCTGATAGAAGGCCTTAAAGCACCTTCCTCATACCATTCATAAAGCTCGGCCACGTTGGCCAGGTGCAATGCCGGCTCCCGCACCAGGAACGATCCCCAGAACACGCCGACAATGGCCGCACCCTTCACCAGCGCCAGGTTGAGCGGGATCGAGGGAATATCCCCCGCGGCAAAGCCGATCACCAGATAGCGCCCATCCCAGCCGATCGAACGGAAAGCAGGTTCGGCCAGCGCGCCGCCCACCGGATCGCAGATCACGTCGACACCCTTGCCGCCGGTCAGCTCCTTGATCGTCGCCTTGAGGTCGACGTCCGCATAATTGACGAATTCGTCCGCGCCATGCGCCTTCGCGAGCGTCAGTTTCTCCTCCGAAGAGGCGGCCGCGATCACGCGCGCGCCCATCCTCTTGCCGACTTCCACCGCCGCAAGGCCGACGCCGCCACCCGCGCCCAGCACCAGCAGCGTTTCGCCCGGCTGCAACCGGCCGCGTTGCTTGAGGGCATGGATCGCCGTGCCATAGACCAGCGTGAAGCTGGATGCGATGTCGAACGGCATGGAGGCCGGTACCGGCACGCAATGGCTGGCCGGGACGACCACCTCCTCGGCAAAGGCGCCCCAGGTGGTCATCGCCGCCACCCGGTCGCCGATCTTGAAGCCGGTGACGCCTTCGCCCACCGCCTCGACGATCCCCGCCGCCTCGCTGCCGGGACTGAAAGGCAGTGGTGGCTTGGCCTGATAGAGGTTGCGGATGATGAGGCTGTCAGGAAAATTGACGCTCGCCGCCATGATGCGGATGCGGATTTCGCCTTTCCCCGGTTGGGGCGAAGGCACGTCCCGCATGACCAGTTCCTCAGGCGGGCCAAAATGTTCGCACATCAAAGCCCGCATCTTTATCCCTCCAGAAACTGCTTCCGCATGCTGTAATAATCGTCATTCGGATATTTCTCGCTATGCTGCCCGGCGGGCCACTGCGCATAGGGCATTTCAGCAGGAAAAGCGGGCGAGGTGTAGTCGGAAAGTCCCCGGCGACGGATGATCTTCCACTCGCCATTACGGCGTTCCAGATCGTCCAGATAGCGGCCCTGGAAGAACTGATCCTCCTCGCCCGTCCCGTCTTTTCGATCGCGACGGTGCTGGGCGAAATAATAGCATTCCGAGAAGGCCTTATCGCCCTTCACCTCGATCGATACGTTCGAGATATGGTGGCAGGCATATTTCAGTGTCGCCACGATCTTGAACGCGAAGCCCACGAAATCGGAGGATTTGCCCTCGAACCGCCCATGTTTGTGCGTCGATTCCGGCCAGAAGCAGGATCGCAGCAGCGCCTCGTCCGCCCGGTCATTCGCCCGCGCATAGGCGTAGAGAAGCTCCGTGATCTGCCCGCGCGACTCCAACATGTCGAGACGGTCGGCCATGCTCCCCTCTCCCTTGCGCTTCGGGGCGGCGGCGGAGGCTCCGCTCGCGGCCGCCATGCCGAAGGGGACGGCCAGCATGGCAGCCAGCGCTACGCGACGATTGCGTTCTTCCATCCTGCTTCTCCGCTCAGACCACATCTTCCAGCAAGCCGGGTTCGGCCCGCAGGCGCGGCAAGACTTCCGCTTCGAACAGCTTCAGGCTCTTCCACGACAGTTCGGGGGCCAGCCCGCCGAGCAACGCATGGAATGTCACGGCCGTGCCACGCCCCAGCCCCTTGAGATAGGCAAAGCATTCGTCCGGCGTCACCACCTTGATATTAGGCATGGCTTTCAACGCTTCGACCGTTTCGGCGGCGTTGTAGCGGGTCTGGCCCGTGCCACGCTCCTTCGCCCATTCGGCATAGAGGTTGGTCGCGTGAGCGACGTGCGGCGCCACCAGAGGCCAGTCGCGATCCGGGTCGTCCGACACGTAGAGGAAACTGGCGGCGGGCTTGCGAAGCTCCTCCGGCGGCGGAAAACCGGCCTTCTCCCGCTCTTCCTTGTAGAGGGTGAACAGGTCGGGATGGCCGGGGAAATATTGATAGCCGCCCTTGGCCGCGCGGATGGCCGACTTGTCGGTCGATCCGCCCATATAGATTTTCGGCCCGCCCTGCGTCGCGGGCGCGGGGGTCACGCGGACGGTGCGGCCCCGAAACTCGAACGGCTCGCCTGTCCATGCGCTTTTGAGCGTCGCCATCGCTTCGTTCATGATCGCCAGCCGCTTGGTGATGTCGCGGCCGAACATCTCGAACTCGTGCGGACGATAACCCATGCCCGCCGTCAGCCAGACCCGGCCCGGCGCGATATTGTCGAGCACCGCCAGATCCTCCGCCAGACGCAGAGGGTCGTGCATGGTGACGACCAGCGCCGACAGGTGCGTAACGATCCGGTCGGTCGCGCCGAGGATCGAGGCCGCCTGCACCATGGAGGACGGACAATAGCCTCCCTCCGCGCCATGATGTTCGGCGAGGAACACCTGCGTGAAGCCCAGCTTGTCGGCCCATTTCGACTGTTCGATCGCGGTCCGGTAAAGCTCCGGATGGGGTGCACCGAAATCGGGGCGGTTCATGTCGTAGCGAAGGTTCAGTTGCACCCGAAGGCTCCTCTCATCTCAATGCGTTCATGGCCGGTCAGGCGGCGGACACGCGCGACTGGATGCGGCCCTTGACGTCCGCCGCCTGCATCGCCTTGCCGCTGTCGATCAGCGCGTCGATCTCGCTTTCCGAATAGCCGATCTCGGCCAGTATCTGCCGCGTATGCTCGCCCAGACGGGGCGCGGAGCCTTTGGCGAAGCCCGGCGTCGCGCTGAAATGCATGAAGCTGCCGAATTGGCGGACGTGGCCGTACATGGAATCGAGATTCTCGATCACGCGGTTGCTGTTCACGGCCCAGTCCTGCCACAACGCCTCGCGCACCCAGCTCGTTTCCCGCACGATCTCGCAAGAAGCGCGCGCCGCGTCGAGCAAGGCGAAGGCATCTGCGCTCGTCCTGCCTGCGAAGAAAGACTTGAGCGCGTCGAGCAGCACCGCATCATGATCCGCACGGCCGCGTGGCGTGGCGAAGCGGGGATCGCCCAGCCATTCGGGATGGCCAACCGCCTTGGCCAGCGCGGCGAAGCGGTCGTCCTGACGGCAGCAGACGCACACCCAGCCGTCGCTCGTCTGGTAAATCCGGTCCAGCGCATTGTAACCGGCCTGTTCCTTGTCGAGCCGGAAACCATAGACGACCTTCTTGTCGGCATCGAGGAAATGCTCGGACGTGGTCCACAAGCTCGAATGAAGCTGCGGGATTTCCAGATAGTCGCCCTTGCCAGTGACGGAGCGATGCTCCAACCCCATCAATATGCCCGCAGCGCCGAGGAAGCCGTTGTTATAATCCTCGTTCCCGAACACGGCGCGGGTCGGCGGATTGCCTTCGCCGCCGCCCTCGTAGAGCAGGCCGGTCCAGCCCGATACCAGCGGCGCGAAGCTCTTCAGCAGCGACTTCGGCCCCTTCGACCCGTAACCGGGCAGATAGCAGTAAATCAGGCGCGGATTGATCTTTGAGAGCGCTTCATAGCCGATGCCCAGCTTGTCCGCCTTTCCGGGGCGCAGATTATGGGTGACAACATCGGCCTGCGCCACCAGCTTGAGCGCCGCTTCCAGCGCCTCGGGCGTCTTGAGGTTCAGCACCATGTCTCGCTTGCCGCGCTGCGCAGCGTCGAAACAGTCGGGCAGCGGGCGCATCTGGTCCCCATCGGGCGTTTCGACCTTGATGACGTCCGCACCGAGATCGGATAGCAACCTCCCCCCATAACCCACCGCGAAGAAAGAGGAAAAGTCGACAACCCTGACCCCTTCCAGGGGCCGTCCGACCGGCTCGCCCTGCTTCACCAGTTCGGCCCGGCGACGCGCGATCAGGTCGCCGAGCGCTCCATTGTCCGCGCCCACCGCGGGGGCCGGGCGCGGTGTTGCGCAGGGGGCATTGCTGAAACGAACGGCTGGTGCGGCCTGATAGATGGTGCCGAAGTCCGGATCCGGCATGGCGATGCGCTGTCCCACGAACTCGACCTGATCATCCAGCAGCACTTCGGCCGGCTCCAGCACAGGCAGCGCCGCCACGTCCGCCGCCTGGAACAGCGCGATCCATTCGGCGCGGGTCTTGCTCTTGAACGCATCGAAAATCTCGACGCGGGCAATGTTATATTCATCGTCGGAGAGCGGGACCGACATTTCCGGCGCGGTCACCCGCTGAACCCGGTCGCCAAAGCCCAATATGTCCATGGCCCCCTTGAAGCCGCCCTGCCCGCCCGTATGGATTTGCAGGAACAGGCCATCGGCGCATTCGAACATGCCGGTCACGAGCCGGGTTTTGCCGAAACGGTCCATCGCGCCGGAATCCCCGGCCTTGATGTAGGAAATACCCTCTTCCTGCCACCAGTTGTTCATGGGCGACTGGGCCAGCATGGCGTCCAAGAGCGACGCTTCGACCTTTTGCCCTGTCCCGTTGTGCCGCCTCACGCGGACCGCCGCCAACGCACCGATCACGCCGAGGAAAGCCTGGCCATAATGCAGCGCCGGATGCCCCAGATAGACGGGGCCGGGACGGAAGGAACTGCTCCGGTCGACCATCGTGCCGAGCAGCGCCGCCGCCAGCGATTCCCCACGCGGGCGATCGGCAAAGGGCGTGTCCGCCCCATAGGCCGTCAGCACGCAGACGACCAGTTCGGGGAAATCCCGGCCAAGGCTCGCCGCATCGAGGCCCAGCGCTTCGGCTTCTCTCTCCTCCAGCGCGTGGATGAAGATATCCGCGCCTTGCAACAAGCCACGCAGCGAAGCGAGGTCCGCCGCATCGTTCACGTCCAGTTCCACGCTGCGCTTGGAACGGTCCCAGCTTTTGCGGCTCAGTTCATGCACGAAACAGGCGCCGCCACGCGGCTCCACCTTCACGACATCCGCGCCATGATCGCTGAGCAGCATGCCGGCAATGGCGACTGGCATTTCCGTGGCGAGTTCGATTACCGTCAAATGATCCAGCGGACCTGGCATCACAATCTCCTATGCGGTCTGCGCCGCTGTTTCGCGCGACTTTCCCCTGATGACCTTCCAGCCGGAAGGCCATCGAATTCTCGAACGGAAAGAGACACGACTTTGAACCGGAGCGCAAGTAATATTGCACTATAGGTTCAATTTCATTCGTCTGTTGCATCTTCTCCGCCAGCCAGGCGGGATGGGTCGTAACGCGGACGCTCCATCTGGAAGCTGTCGCTGTTGCGGACGTACCAGCCGCTGCCATGGGTGCGCCCGATGAGCTTCATGGCCGGCGTGTCCAGATAGACGCGCTCCCGATCGCTGATGAACTCGTCCTGGATGTGCGTCATCACGATCTCGCCGATCATCACCGTCTGAAAAGAGCCAATGTCGAGCGCCGCCACCTTGCGGCATTCGAAACTCACCGGGCTGGTGGCGATCCGGGGCGGCGCGACCAGGACGGAAGGCTCCACCGCGATTCCTGCATAATCGATCTCGCTGACGTCAGCGGGCGTATCGACGCTGCACTGGTTCATCTTGTCCGCATCCGCTTCGCAGACAAGGTTGACGACGAACTCGCCGGTGGCGATGATGTTCGTGGCGGTATTTTTCAGTCCGCGCGAAGCCGGTTCCTTGAGCAACCCCAATACGATGAGGGGCGGCTCGGTGCCGACCGCATTGAAGAAGCTGTAGGGCGCGGCGTTGATGATGCCCGCCTCCGATCTGGTAGTGATCCAGGCGATCGGGCGGGGTGTGATCGTCGAATTGATGATCTTGTAGCGCGTCGCCATCGGCAACGAACGCATATCGAACTGCATGCGATGCCTCCTTATTCCGCCACTTTCTTCTTCGCGGCGGATCGCGTCTTGAACGCTGCGCGCGCCCGTTCCGCTTCCTCGCCGGCCTGACACATATGGCCATAGGCGAGTTCCAGCGCATGCGCGGACGCGAGGTCGCCGGTTTCGGCTTCCGCCAGCAGCCTTTTGCTCAATTCGATGGTATGCCGGTTACCCTGCCCCATGGACGCGCCCATCGCCTCTGCCTCGGCGACGGCGGTGCCGGGCGGCACAATGCGGCTGACGATGTCCAGAGACAATGCCTCCGCCGCACTGACAGTCCGCCCCGAAAAGAGGATTTCCGCCGCACGTGCGCGGCCAAGCAGGCGCGTCAGGAACCATGCGGACCCGCCATCGGGAACCACGCCATAATCGATGAAGGGCGCGCCGAAACGCGCATCCTCCGCCGCGAAGATCATGTCGCAGGCCATGGCGATGCTCCACGACATGCCGAATGCGCCGCCTTCGACCGCTGCCACCGTAGGGATCGGAAGGGCGCGCAGCCGGCGAATGATCCGCTGCCCCATTTCCAGCCGCGATGCCAATGCCAGCGCCCCATGCCCCCGCGCGGGCGGCACTTTCACGTCGCCGCCATTGCCGAAATAACCTTCCGCACCGCAAAGGATCAACATGCGCACGGGCGTCGCATTTTCCAGACGGTCGAGCGCGGCGGAAAATTGCTCCCACATGCCAAAGGACACGGTGTTGCGATAGCGGGAACGGTTGAACGTGATGACCGCTATGTCATTGTCCCGCAGCTCGAACAAAAGCTCGGGTTCAGGGCTTGTTTCAGCCATATTCACTCTCCTTTCCCCACAGCAGACGGGGACACAGGAAGGGACTAGATCAATCGGACGGGAGGGCGCAAGTAAAATTGCATATCGGTATATATTTTACGCCGCTTCTTTTTGCTCGCGCAATTTTCGGGGTACGGGCAAGGCTTCCATTCCGCGCTCCCCTATGTCCTTGATCAACGCGTCCACCTCCTTGCGCGCCGCGCCACGGAGCGATCCCAGCATGCAGGACAGATACCCGCTCACCAGGCGGACGATGATCTCGTCATCGGGGATGCGGTCCTGCGCCCAGTCGTTGATCGTCGCATATTCGAACCGGACGATATCGTCGACCAGACTATCCACCTTCACCCAGGGCTGAAGATGCCTCTTCGCTTCCAGCGCGCTGATCCACTGCCGATTATGGTGCATGGCGGGCGAATGCATCGCGGCCCAGATGTCATGATCGACATCCGAACTGAAATAGAGCGACATGATCGCACGGATATAGTTGCGAATCTTGCGGTTGCGCTGGACCACGGAAATCATCCGCTCCAGATTATGCTGCAACGTGCCGGGTTCGCTGGAATAGGAGATCCGGCTGACGAAATCGTCGAAATATTCCTGAATGGCCGCCGCGATCATGCGTTCGCGCGTCTGGAACGCGTTATAGAGCGTGCGCTTGGCCACACCCGCACGCTGGCCGATCTCGTTCATGCTGAGCGCGGCTATGCCCTGCTCGGCGATGACCTTGCGGGTTTCCTCCAGGATTCTGCGCCTGCGCTCGATGATCGCCGGACTGGAGTAGGTCTGCGGCCTGTCGCCCGTTTCCCTGACCGATGCGTTGTCCTTGCCTTCCAATTCTTCGCCCTCAAGTTCTCGCGCCCATATGGCTGCCGAAGATTTGCGGCGCCATGATAAAGAATATACATGGCAGCGCAAATCATCCGGTCCGGTTTCGCCTTCTTCCA
The DNA here is from genome assembly GCF_002355855.1 of Sphingobium cloacae. Classification (NCBI taxonomy): domain Bacteria; kingdom Pseudomonadati; phylum Pseudomonadota; class Alphaproteobacteria; order Sphingomonadales; family Sphingobiaceae; genus Sphingobium; species Sphingobium cloacae. The sequence goes on along the minus strand of NZ_AP017655.1, from coordinate 714,859 downwards.
GTCCGCCGCGTAAGGCAAGACGCCACAGAACCGAAGCGGCACGAAAAATCGTACGAAGGGCTGAGCCTTTTCTTTTGCCTATTTCCCCTTCTTGGCGGTTTCACGCGCTTGCAGACGGATATAGTGGCGCAGCCCTTCCAGTTCCGCATCGGTCAACTGCCCGAACGCCCCCATGCCGCGCGCCATCAGCGCTCCGTCATGCACAACCGAACGGAAGGTGTCCGCGTCGAGCGGGACGCCGGATTTCCGTAGGTCCGGCGCCGCGCCGCCCGCCATCATGCCCACGCCATGACAGATGACGCAGGACGTGTTGTAGATGCCCGCGCCGATCTTCGCCTTGGCGGGATCGACGACGAAGGCGGGGTCGTCCTGGATGGGCATATCGGCCATCTCGACCTTGGGCAGCACCTTCGTCCCGCCGATGGTGAAAGTCAGCACCCGACGCGACTGCTGGGCATAATCCCAGTTAGGCGAATTAGGAAAGCTGCTGCGGAAGCCGGTGAGGACAGTGATATATTGCTTGCCGTCGACCGAATAGCTGATCGGCGCGGACAATATGCCGTTCTGCGCCGGGAAGGACCAGAGCTTGCGTCCTGTCGTGGCGGAAAATGCGTTGAAATTGCCGTCATTCGTCCCCTGGAAGACCAGATTGCCTCCCGTCGCCAGCGTTCCCCCATTGAACACCTGCGGCTGGGGGATAGACCATGCGATCTTGTTGTTCGCCACGTCCCAGGCAACCAGCTTGCTCGTCGCGGGGGGCGGAGGCGGCAGGTCGGCCGAAGCTGCGCCGAGGCCCGTATTCACGAACATGCCGGGCTTATACTGCCAGTCTTTCACATTGGCGGGGTCGGTGACATAGCGACCGCCTTCCATGACCGGGATATAGCTGTAGCCCGTCTTGGGGCTGAACGACATGGCCTGCACGCCATGCGCCCCATTGGCGAAGGGATACATGAGGAACGTCTTGCCGTTGGGATAGAGCGAATCCGGATTGGTTTCCGGCCTTCCCGTTTCGGGGTCGATGCGCTTGGCCCAGGTCTGCTTGGCGAACTCGCCGGCGGAGATCAGCTTCCCATTCTCCCGGTCGATCGCATAGAAGAAACCGTTCTTCGGCGCGTGCATCAGCACGGAACGCTTCTTGCCGCCGATTTCGATATCGGCCAGTTCGATGTCCATCGCATTGTTGAAGTCGTAGCTGTCGCCGGGATTGGTCTGATAATGCCAGACATATTCGCCCGTCTTGGCGTCCAGCGCAACGATGGAGCCAAGGAACAGATTATCGCCGCCGCCGGGGCTGCGGATCTTCTGGTTCCACGGCCAGCCATTGCCGGTGCCGATATAGATGCGGTCATATTTGGCGTCATAGGCCATGGCGTGCCACACGGTGCCGCCGCCGCCATATTTCCACCATTCGCCGGTCCAGGTCTTGGCCGCCATTTCCATGGCCTTGTTCTCGAAACCCTTGGCCGGATCGCCGGGCACGACATACCAGCGCCACGCCTTCTTGCCCGTCTTGACATCATAAGCCGTCACATAGCCGCGCGTGGGGCTGTAATCCGCTCCGCCGAAACCGATCACGACCTTGTCGCCCGCTATCCATGGCGGACCCGTGATATAGCCGTTTTCCGCCTCATCCAGCGTCTGCACGGACCAGCGCGGCTTGCCGGTCTTGGCATCGACAGCGATCAGGCGTCCTTCGCGGGTCGCGGTGAAGACCAGCCCGTCCTTATAGGCGATGCCGCGCGTGCCCCATCCTGCCCGCTGGCGTGTTTTCGCTTCCGGCTGGCTCGCGACATCGGGATCATATTGCCAGAGCAGCTTGCCGGTGCGCGCGTCCAGCGCATGAACGACGCTCAGCCCGACCGCGAAATAGAGGACGCCGTCCACCTGGAGCGGCTGGGAATAGGAATCGAACGTGTCGATGTCATAGGACCATGCAAGCCCCAGCTTGCCGACATTCTGTTCGTTGACGTCTTCCAGCCTGCTATAATGCTGTTCATTATCGTCGCCGCCATAGCTGGACCAGTTGGCGTCCTTGCCTGCCCCGGCCGTCAGCGCGCCGCACCCCCAAAGGCCGCCCGTCAGCGCCACGCCTGCCGTGAATACAAGCCATTTCCTCTTCATGCGTCCCTCTCCTGAAACCTGCGACGGCGTTCCAATTTATTGCACATTGGTGCAGTATTGATCTCATGTCAAATGCGATCTCGCATTGACATGGCAATCGCCCGCTTCATAACATTGCACCATAGACCATAATTCTCGCGCCGATCCGGCCGGCATAGGGAGCAGGATGGAAAATGGCCCCGGCAACCGAACGACCGCTTCCCTTGCCCGACCCTCTCTCGCAGCCTTTCTGGGATGCCGCGCGGGCGCATCGGCTCTGCGTTCAGGCCTGCCTGCAGTGCAATCATCTCGCTTATCCGCCTGAAGCCGCATGCCGGAAATGCGGCGGCAGCGATCTGCATTTTCGGGACGTATCGGGCCGCGCGACGCTACATAGCTGGACCGTGCTACACGATCCGCCGTCTCCGGGTTTTCAGGATCGGCTCCCTGTCATCCTCGCGGTGGTGGAACTGGAGGAACAGAAAGGCCTGCTGCTCAGCACCAACCTGATTGACGCCGCGTTGGAAACGCTTCGCATCAACCTTCCTCTGGAGGCGTGGTTCGAGGATGTAGGAAACGACTGCGCTCTCATCCAATTCCGCGTCAGGGAAGCATGACGATGTGGGCGCATAGTGGCAAGGTCGCCGTCGCTGGAGTCGGCTATAGTCCACTGGAGCGACGTTCGGGGAAATCCCTCGCGGCCCTCACGGTTCAGGCTTGCGACGCGGCGCTGACCGATGCGGGCCTCATCCGCGCCGATCTGGACGGCATCGCCACCAGCCCCACCATGCCGCGCTATGGCGGGAAGAAGGGCGTGGATGAAGGCATCGACGTCGTGACGCCATGGTATCTGTCCGACCTGCTCGGCATTTCCGGCCACGTGGCGTGGACGGGATCGACCAACAGCATGGTGACGCAAAGCCTGATCGACGGCGCGCTGGCGATCGCGGCGGGCCTGTGCCACCATGTCATCGTCTATCGCGCGCTGCATGTGCCCGATGGCCGCTATGTCAATTTCGATACCGTCCATGCGGTGGGGACGGACCAGTATCTCGCGCCATATGGCTTCAACATGCCGCCCGCATGGGCCGCCATCGTGATGCGCCGCTATTTCGAGCTCTACGGTTATGAACGAGCCGATTTCGCCCGATATATCGCCGACAACCGCGCCAATGCCCAGTTGAACCCCAACGCCTTCTGGCGCGGCAAGCCGATCGCGCCAGAGGATTATCTGAACGCCCGCATGATTGCCGATCCCATGTCCATCCTCGATTGCGACATTCCGGTGGACGGCTGCTGCGCGCTCATCCTGACCTCCACCGACCGCGCCCGCGATTTGCGGCAGCCGCCTGCCCTGCTCACCGGTTTTGCCGCGTCCACTCGCCATGGCGCGGGCGGAACGCCAATGAATCTGGAGGATATGTGGGAAGGCGCGCGCGAAACCGCGGGGCGTCTCTGGACCACGACCGGCCTCTCGCCCGCCGACATGAGCACGGCACAGCTTTATGACGGTTTCAGCCCGCTGGTGCTGACATGGCTGGAGGGCATGGGTTTTTGCAAACAAGGCGAAGCGCTCGCCTTCCTGCGCAAAGGACATGGCACCCTGACCGGATGCCTGCCTATCAACACGGGCGGAGGCGCGCTGGGCGAAGGGCGATTGCACGGCATGACCCAACTCGCCGAAGCGGTGATGCAGGTCACGGACCGCGCGGGCGAAAGGCAGGTACCCGGCGCGCATCATGCGCTCGCCACCATTTCCAACGGCCTTGTCAAATCGACGGCCTTCATCTTCAGCCGGGACGACTGAAGACGGTCTTTGCATTTTCTACTGAAAAACTCTGGATATTCATGCGCCGCGCCGCAATGATGATGGCATGGCCGGTGCGATCAATCCTCAAAGCTTCAGCGATTCCCTCGTCATCCTCGGCGCGGCCGGTCTGGTCATCCCCGGCTTCGCTCGTTTCCGCATCAGCCCGGTGATCGGGTTCATCCTGGTCGGCCTTGCGGTGGGGCCGGCGGGTCTGGGATCGCTGGTGGGCGAATATCCCTGGCTCTATCATTTCACCATTTCCAACCAGCAGGCGATAGAGCCCTTCGCGGAACTGGGCGTCATATTATTGCTGTTTTCCATAGGGTTGGAATTGAGCTTCCGCCGCCTGTGGACGATGCGGGCGCAGGTGTTCGGCGTCGGCGCGACCGAACTGATCGGCAGCGGCCTGCTGATCGCCGCGGGTCTCTACATATTGGGCCAGCCGACGGCGGGAGCCATCGGCCTCGGCCTTGCGCTCGCCCTGTCCTCGACCGCCGTCGTGCTTCCCATGGTGGGGACGCAGAGCGCGGTGGGACGCGCAGCCTTCTCGATGCTGTTGTTCGAGGATCTGGCTCTCGTCCCCATCATCTTCATGCTGGGTGCGCTCGCTCCATCGGTCGCCGCCAGTCCGGACGGCGCATGGAGCGAGTTGGCGAACACACTGCTCAAGGGCGGACTCACCATCGCCGTCATGCTGGTGCTCGGGCGCTTCTTCCTGCCTCATGTCTTCAGCCAGGCCGCCCGCACCAAGAGCCCCGAAGTGTTCCTGGCGGCCAGCCTGCTGGTGGTGATCGTCTCCAGCCTCTCCACATCCATCGCGGGCCTTTCGCCCATCGTCGGCGCGCTGCTGGCGGGCCTGCTGATCGCGGAAACCGAATATCATGGCGAGGTCGAAGTGATGACCGCGCCGTTCAAGGGACTGGCGCTCGGCGTTTTCCTCATCACCGTGGGCATGAGCCTCGACCTGCGCGTCATCCTGGCCAACTGGCCGAGTCTGGTGTTGGCGGTGGCCGGCGTGATCCTCGCCAAGACGCTGGTGACGGCGGCGCTCCTCTATTTTTCCGGCGCGCGCAAGGGCGTGGCGCTGGAGGTGGGCGTGCTGATGTCCAGCCCATCCGAAACCACGCTGATCGTGCTGTCGGCGGCGGCGGCGGCCAAGCTGATCCTGCCTTCGACCGCTGCCTTCTGGCAGATCGTGACCGCCATCGGACTTACCATCACGCCGCTGCTCGCCCGCATCGGCCACGACATCGCCCGCCGTCTTGAAATGGCGCTGGGCGAAGAGGTGGTGGAAGTGAAGGAGGAACAGATCGAGGCGGCGGCCGTGGTGATCGGATTCGGCCGCGTCGGGCGTATGGTCTGCGACCTGCTGGGTACACACAAGCAGCGTTTCATCATCGTGGAATCCGATCCCGATGTGGTCGCCGAGGCCCGCCGCGACGGCTATCCGATCCTGTTCGGAGACGTGGCGCGGACGGAAATGCTGGACCGGCTGCGGCTGGGCCATGCCCGCGCGCTGATCCTGACGATGGACGATCCGGTCCTGTCGGTGCGCGTGACCAAGCGAGTGCGCGGGTGGGTGCCGGACCTGCCCATCATCGCCCGCGCCCGCGATACCGAACATGCGGCCCAGCTTTACCGGGCCGGCGCGAGCGACGCGGTTCCCGAAACGCTCGAAAGCTCGCTGCAATTGGCGGAGACCGCACTCGTCGATCTGGGCGTCGCGATGGGGCCGGTGATCGCGTCCATCCACCAGATGCGGGAAGACCTTCGCATCGGGATCAAGGATGCTGCCCAGCTTGAAAATGCGCCCAAGCTGCGCCGCCTGCGGGCCGATGAGGTGCCCTGATCGGATGGATCCGATCACGCTCCGGCGACCCGAAGCATGTCGCGAGCCAATGCAGCAGCGCGAGCAGGCCGCTTCTAGGCCGGAACCTTCGCCAATGCCGTCTTCACCGCTTCTATGGCCGCTTCCGCCCTGTCGCCGTCCGGGCCGCCCCCTTGCGCCATGTCGGGACGGCCGCCGCCTCCCTTCCCGCCCAAGGTCTCCACGCCCGCCCGGACCAGATCGACTGCGCTGACGCTGCCGGTCAGGTCATCGGTGACGCCCACGGCGATGCTGGCGCGTCCGTCCGTGACGGCGAGAACGGCGGAAACGCCGCTACCCAGCGTCGCCTTGTTCTGATCGACGATGCCGCGCAGTTCCTTGGGGTCCAGCCCTTCGATCACCTGACCGATGAAGTTGATACGGCCGACCTGCTCCGGTCCGGCCGCCTGCGCCGAACCGCCACCGCCCAGCGCCAGCGCCTTTTTCGCGTCGGCCAGTTCGCGTTCAAGCTTGCGGCTCTGCTCGACCAGCGCGGCGATGCGGGCGGGCACCTCCTCCGGCGTGGTCTTGAGCGTTGCGGCGGACTGACGCAACCGGTCTTCCCGGTCCGAAAGCCACAGGCGCGCGGATTCCCCGGTCAGCGCCTCGATCCGGCGAACGCCCGAAGACACGGCGCTTTCCGAGACGATCTTGAAGAGCGCGATGTCACCGGTCGCGCGGACATGGGTGCCGCCGCACAGTTCGACGGAATAGCTGTGCTCATCGCCCCGTCCCATGGAAAGAACGCGAACCTCGTCGCCATATTTCTCGCCGAACAGCGCCATGGCGCCCGCCGCGATAGCGTCATCCGGCGTCATGAGGCGCGTGGTCACTTCCTCATTATGGCGGATCTGTTCGTTCACGTCCGCCTCGATCGCAGCGATCTGGCTGTGGGTCAGCGCTTCGGGATGCGAAAAGTCGAAACGCAGACGATCCGGCGCGACGAGGCTGCCTTTCTGCGTGACATGCGCGCCCAATTCCTTGCGGAGAGCGGCATGCAGCAAATGAGTGGCGCTGTGATTGGCGCGGATGCGGTCGCGGCGCTTCACGTCGACGCTGAGGTGGACGGTATCGCCGACCTTGATGCTGCCCGTGCCTACCTTCGCGCGATGGGCGTGCAGGCGGCCCAGCGGCTTGGCGGTGTCCTCCACATCCGCAACCAGCCCGGCCTGCGAGGATATGGTGCCCGCATCGCCCATCTGGCCGCCGCTTTCGCCATAGAAAGGGGTCTGGTTGGTGATGATAGCAACTTCATCGCCCGGCCCCGCGCTATCGACGCGCGCGCCATCCTTGACCAGCGCGAGAACTTCGCCTTCGCCTTCCGTCGACGTATAGCCGATAAATTCGGTGCTGCCGGCGTTTTCCGCGATGTCGAACCAGATTTCGTCCGACGCCTTTTCGCCCGATCCCTTCCACGCGGCACGGGCTGCGGACTTCTGCTCCGCCATCGCCTTGTCGAAACCATCGCGGTCGACGCCAAGACCGCGTGAGCGCAGCGCATCTTCGGTCAGGTCATAAGGGAAGCCATAGGTGTCGTAGAGCTTGAACGCTGTCTCGCCGGGCAGTGTGCCGCCTTCGCCGAGACCGGAGGTCGCCTCGTCCAATAACCTGAGGCCATTTTCCAGCGTCTTGCGGAAGCGGGTTTCCTCCCGGAGCAGCGTTTCTTCGATCAGCGGCTGGGCGCGGACCAGTTCGGGATAAGCGCCGCCCATTTCGGAGACGAGGCTGCCGACCAGTCGATACATCAACGGCTCCTTGGCGCCGATGATGTGGGCATGACGCATGGCGCGACGCATGATGCGGCGGAGAACATAGCCACGCCCTTCATTCGCGGGCAGCACGCCATCGGCAATCAGGAAACTGGTGGAACGCAGGTGATCCGCGATGACGCGATGACTGGCCTTATATTCCCCATCGGTGGCGGTGCGGGTCAGCGCGCCGCTTTCGGCGATCAGCGCCCTGAAGGTATCCGTGTCGTAATTGTCGTGGACGCCCTGCATCACGGCGGCGATGCGCTCCAGCCCCATGCCGGTGTCGATGCTGGGCTTGGGCAGTTCGGAAACGATCTCGTTCGCTTCCTGCTCATATTGCATGAAGACCAGGTTCCAGATTTCGACGAAGCGGTCGCCATCCTCTTCCGGGCTGCCCGGAGGGCCACCCCAGATATGCTCGCCATGATCGTAGAAGATTTCCGAACAGGGACCGCAAGGGCCGCTGTCGCCCATCGCCCAGAAATTGTCCTTGGTCGGAATGCGAATGATCTTGTGGTCGGGCAGGCCGCCGATCTTCTTCCACAGGTCGAAAGCTTCGTCGTCGGTATGATAGACCGTCGCCGTCAGCTTCTCCGCCGGAAGGCCCCATTCCTTCGTCAGCAGCGTCCAGGCATGGAGGATCGCCTGCTCCTTGAAATAATCGCCGAAGCTGAAATTCCCCAACATCTCGAAAAAGGTATGATGACGCGCGGTATAGCCGACATTGTCGAGGTCATTATGCTTGCCGCCCGCCCGAACCGACTTCTGGCTGGACGTCGCCCGCGTATAGGGACGGGTCTCGAGGCCCGTGAAGACATTCTTGAACGGCACCATGCCCGCATTGACGAACATCAGCGTCGGGTCGTTGTGCGGCACCAGAGGCGCGGAAGGGACGATGGCGTGGCCGTTCGCCCCGAAATATTCGAGGAAGGAGCGGCGAATGTCGTTGGTCGAGGTCATGGGGGCGATTTAGTGGGAAGCGCCCCGGCGCACAAGCGGGGCTTTTCATCGCAACGTCGATTGGACGATCTGGCGGGACGGGCGGCTTTTGCATCAGCCGCCCGCCGCCGCTTTCAGCCCCGCGCCTTCACGCGGGAGCGGTACTGATGGAGCAATGGCTCGGTATAGCCGTTGGGTTGCGCGACGCCTTCGAAGACCAGCGCACGGGCGGCTTGATAGGCCAGGCTGCCCTCTTCATTCCCGCTCATCGGACGGTAGAGCGGATCGCCCGCATTCTGCGCATCGACCTTGGCGGCCATGCGCTGGAAAGCGGCGTCGACCTGCTGCGCCGTGCAGACGCCGTGCAACAGCCAGTTCGCCATATGCTGGGACGAAATGCGAAGCGTCGCCCGGTCCTCCATCAGGCCGATGTCGTGGATGTCCGGCACCTTCGAGCAACCGACGCCCTGATCGACCCAGCGGACGACATAGCCCAATATGCCCTGTGCATTGTTGTCCAGTTCCTCGGCGATCTCCTCCGCCGACCAATTGCGGCCGGTGGCGACGGGAACGGTCAGCAGGCGTTCGAGTGATGCGACGGGTTCGGCGCGGCGTTCTGCCTGGCGGGCGAACACGTCCACCTGATGATAGTGGGTCGCGTGGAGCGTAGCGGCCGTGGGGGAAGGCACCCAGGCGGTGTTGGCGCCGCTCCCGGGGTGGCCGACCTTCTGTTCCAGCATGTCCGCCATCCGGTCGGGCGCGGCCCACATGCCCTTGCCGATCTGCGCCTTGCCGGAAAGTCCGCAGGCGAGGCCGATCTGGACGTTGCGGTCCTCATAGGCGGCAATCCAGTCGCTTGCCTTCATCTCGCCCTTGCGGATCATGGGACCGGCCTGCATCGACGTGTGCATTTCATCGCCCGTGCGGTCGAGGAAGCCGGTATTGATGAAGATGATGCGATCCTTCACCGCTTCGATGCAGGCGGCGAGATTGGCGGAGGTGCGGCGTTCCTCGTCCATGACCCCGACCTTCAGCGTATGGCGGGAAAGGCCGAGCATATCCTCGATCGCGTCGAACAGGCGGTTGGTGAAGGCGGCCTCCTCCGGACCGTGCATCTTGGGTTTGACGATGTAGACGCTGCCGGTGCGGCTGTTGCCGCCCGGTTTCTTGAGGTCGTGCATCGCGATCAGGCTGGTGACGATGCCGTCCAATAGGCCTTCGGGCGCTTCGCCGCCATCGGCCAAGCGGATGGCAGGGGTCGTCATCAAATGGCCGACATTGCGGACGAGGAGAAGGCTGCGGCCCGGCAGGGTGAAGCTGTTCCCATCCGATGCGGTATAGCTGCGATCCGGGTTGAGGGCGCGGGTCATCATCGCGCCGTTCTTCTCGAAGGTGTCGGTCAGGTCGCCCCGCATCAGGCCCAGCCAGTTGGCATAGGCCGCCACCTTGTCCTCCGCATCGACGGCGGCGACGGAGTCCTCCAGGTCGCAGATGGTGGTCAGCGCGGATTCCAGGATGACGTCGCAGATGCCCGCCGGATCGTCCCGGCCGATGGGATGGGCGCGGTCGAAGACGACTTCGATGTGGAGGCCGTGGTGGCGGAAGAGGCGGCCCTTCTCGCTCCGGCCCACATATTGTGCGGGATCGGCGAGCGCCATGTCGTCGCTGGCAAGCTCGGTCCAGCTTCCGCTTGCCAGCGGCACGGCCTTGTCGAGAAACGCCTTTGCCCACGCAATGACCTGCGCGCCGCGTTCGGGGTCGTATCCCTTTCCGGCGGGAGCGCCGGGAATTGCGTCGGTGCCGTAGAGCGCGTCGTAGAGGCTTCCCCATCGCGCATTGGCGGCGTTGAGGAGGAAGCGGGCGTTGAGGATCGGCACGACGAGCTGCGGTCCGGCGAGGCGGGCGATTTCGTCGTCGACATTCTCGCTGGCGATCGTGAAGGGCGCGGGTTCGGGGACGAGATAGCCAATCTCAAGAAGGAAATGGCGAAGTGTCGCGGTTTCGGGAGGGCGGCCCTGGCGGTCCTGGTACCAGGCGTCGATCCGGCTTTGGAGGAGGTCCCGCTTTTCCAACAAAGCCCGGTTTTCCGGGGCGAAGCGGGCGAAGATCGCCGCCGTGCCGGACCAGAAGGCGGCGGCGTCGATGCCCGTTCCGGGAAGCGCGCGCTCCTCTATGAAGGTGGCGAGGGGACGCGCGACCTGAAGGCCCGCTCTGTCGATCATGTCGGTCATCGGATGCTCCTTTTGCGGCGCACCATAGACGGTCGGCATTATGTGCAGTAGAGGGCATTATTCAAATTCAGAATTTCCCCTGGTGAAATGATGATGGACCCGGATTACGACCTCTTCGCCGCCATCGTGGCGGAGGGAGGACTGGCGGCGGCGGGACGGCGGATGCGGATTTCGCCCGCCATGGTGTCGAAGCGGCTGGCGCGGCTGGAGGAAAGGCTGGGCGCGCGGCTGATCCATCGCACGACGCGGCGGCTGGCGCTGACGGCGGCGGGCGAGCGGCTGCATGACGACCTGCGGGAGATCATGACGGCGCTGGACGCGGCGGAGCGGCGGGTGTCGGGCGCGGGAGCACAGGCTTCGGGCACGATCCGGATCACCGCGCCCACCTCCTTCGGACGGATGCATGTCGCGCCGTGGCTCGGCCGCTTTCTGGACGAGCATCCGCGCGTCGCCGTGCATATCGACCTGTCGGACGATTATGCCGACCTGCTGGCCGCGCGAGTGGACCTTGCCATCCGCATCACCGTCGATCCGGGACAGGGCCTCGCGGCGCGGCGGCTGGCGACCAACCGGCGGATTTTATGCGCCGCGCCCGCCTATCTGGAGCGGTTCGGCGTTCCCCGGAAGCTGGCCGACCTGCGGAAGCACCGCCTGCTGGCGGCGGAAGGCCAGCTGCCATGGCGGCTGGCCGGCCCGGACGGCCCCGTCACGGTGGACGGGACGAGCCATGTCCGCACGAACAGCAGCGAAGTCGTGCGCGAACTGGCGATGGCGGGCGTGGGGATCGCGCTGCGGTCGCTGTGGGACGTGAGCGACGCGCTGGCGGCGGGACATGTGCGGCAAATCCTGCCCAAATGGGAGGGGTCGGCCGATGTCGGCCTGTTCGCGGTGCACCTGCCCCAGCCCCACCCGCCTCTGGCGCTGAGCGCCTTCATCGATTTCCTGGCGGGATTGTACCAGCCCGTGCCGCCCTGGGAACGGACCGGGATGGAGGCCGGACCCGGTCCGGCGTGACGGAATCGAGAAAAGGAGCGTGCCGGACAGGCGCTTCCATGTTCCCTTTCGGCTGAAATCGCTCTAGGGCTCACCGCATGGACGACAATACCCGCCGCAACGCGCTCGACTATCATCGGTTTCCCCAACCGGGCAAACTGCGCATCGAACCGACCAAGCGGATGGTCAACCAGCGCGACCTGGCGCTGGCCTATTCGCCCGGCGTCGCCGCGCCCTGCCTGGAGATCGCGGCGGACCCGGACAAGGCGCTGGACTATACCGCGCGCGGCAACCTGGTCGCGGTGATCTCCAACGGCACGGCCGTGCTGGGGCTGGGCGCCATCGGCGCGCTGGCGTCCAAGCCGGTGATGGAGGGCAAGGCCGTCCTCTTCAAGAAATTCGCCGATATCGACGTGTTCGACATCGAAGTGGACACGACCGACCCCGACAGGTTCGTGGAGGCCGTCGCCCTGCTGGAGCCGACCTTCGGCGGCATCAACCTGGAGGACATCAAGGCCCCCGAATGTTTCGCCATCGAGGCGCGGCTGAAGGAACGGATGAACATCCCCGTCTTCCATGACGACCAGCATGGCACGGCCATCGTCGTCGCGGCGGCGGTGCGCAACGCGCTGGTGTTGCAGGGCAAGACGCTGGCCGAGGCGCGACTGGTGACGTCGGGCGCGGGCGCGGCGGCGCTGGCCTGCGTCGACCTGCTGGTGTCGATGGGCCTGCCCGTCGAAAATGTGACCATGACCGACAAGGACGGCGTGATCCATTCGGGGCGCGAGGGGATGCTGCCCAACATGGCGCGCTATGCCCGCGTCACCAATGCGCGGACGCTGCCCGACGTGCTGCCGGGCGCAAACGTCTTCCTGGGCCTGTCCGCGCCGGGCGTGCTGAAGCCCGAATGGCTGCCGCTGCTGGCGGACAATCCGCTGATCTTCGCGCTCGCCAACCCGGAGCCGGAAATCCTGCCCGACGTGGCGCGCGCGGCGCGGCCCGACGCCATCGTGGCGACGGGGCGGTCGGACTTTCCCAACCAGGTCAACAATGTTCTGTGTTTCCCCTATATCTTCCGGGGGGCGCTGGACGCGGGCGCGACGCAGATCAACGAGGCGATGAAGGCGGCGGCGGCCGAAGCCATCGCCGCCCTGGCCCGCCTGCCCGCGCATGACGACGTGGCGCAGGCCTATGGCGGGCGCAAGCTGGCTTTCGGGCCGGACTATATCATCCCCACCCCGTTCGACCCGCGCCTGATCGCGGAGATCGCGCCCGCCGTGGCGAAGGCGGCGATGGACAGCGGCGTGGCGAAGCGCATGCTCGACATCGACGAATATCGGCGGGGGCTGGCGCGGCAGAATACGCGATCGGGCCAACTGATGCTGCCCGTGTTCGAAGCGGCGCGGGGCACGCATCGCCGCATCGTCTATGGCGAGGGCGAGGACAGCCGGGTGCTGCGAGCCATTCAGGACGCGCTGGACGAAGGCATCGCGCGCCCCGTCATCATCGCCCGGCGGCGGATATTGGAGCAGAAGCTGCCTGACCTGGGCCTGCGTTTCGAACTGGATCGCGATGTCGAGGTGATCGACCCCGAAACCGACCATGGCGTCATGCAGGAACTGGTCGAAGGCTATCGCGCGGTCGCGGCGCGCAAGGGCGTTTCCGCCGCCGAGATCGCGCGCCATGTCTATCGACGCCCATCGGTGACCGCCGCCATGCTGCTGCGGATGGGCAAGGTCGACGCGGCGCTGGTCGGCGGCAATTCGGAATATTGGAGCCAGGTCGAACATGTGCTGCGGGTCATCGACCGGCAGCAGGGCTATGGGCGGGTCTACGCCCTGTCGGGGCTGATCCTCGACGCAGGCGCGCTGTTCATCACGGACAGCCATATGGTGCCCGATCCGACGCCGGAACAGGTGGCGGAGATGACCCTGCTGGCGGCGACGGAGCTGCGCCATTTCGGGTTGAAGCCGCGCGCGGCGCTGCTGTCCCATTCCAATTTCGGTTCCTCGCACAGTCCCAGCGCGCGCAAGATGCGGGCGGCGCTGAAACTGGTGCGGCAGGCGGCGCCCGACCTGAACGTGGATGGCGAAATGCATGCCGACGCGGCGCTGAGCCAGCCTCTGCGCGAAAGGCTGATCCCCGATTCGCGCTTCGAGGGGTCGGCGAACCTGCTGGTCATGCCCAATCTGGATTCGGCGAATATCGCTTTGACGGCGCTGGCGGCTTCGTCCAGTTCGCCCACGGTGGGGCCGATGCTGATGGGGCTGTCGCAGCCGATCCATGTGCTGACGCCGGGGGTGACCTCTCGCGGCATCCTGAACCTGACCGCCATCGCGGCGGCGGAGGTGGCGCGGGGGGAGTGATTCCGGCGGATCGAGCGGCGGGGGTTTCGGGCAGTTGTTGCCGTTTTCCCACCCTCCGTTCGGCCTGAGCGACGGGACCTCCCTATGGTCGGCCGGGCCCTTCCACTTGGCTCGGGGCGATCGGGGATGGGTGCTGGGCGCGCATGACCGCGCCCTCCATCAATTCCTAACCTTTCCCTGCTACAATGCCGCCTGACGATGGCGTGGAAGTGGAGCGGACCGAGCGGATCATGGCGGATTTTCTGACGGGATTGTTCAAAAGCGCCGGACCGAAACTGGCGATCGGGGCCGGACTGGGCGGCATCGGCCTGCTGGTCGCGGGCATGATCGACCGCCCGGCGGGAAAGGGCGGCGAGGCGATCCGGCCCGCGCCTGAGCCGGGCGAGGCGGTGGCCGCCGCGCCCGCCGAACCTCATCCCGTCGAACGCTCCCGATCCCAGCCTATGGCGGTCGATCCCCATGCGCTCGCCGTGAAGCGCGTGCTCAAGATCGACGGGCCTTTCCGGCATGGCGATTATGTCTGGGACGAAAGCGGCGCGCCCGCCACCGGGCCGGTCATCATCACCATAGACCTCAAGGCGCAGACCCTGTCCGTGTTCCGCGCGGGCTATGAGATCGGGGCGGCGGTCATCCTTTACGGCGCGGACGACAAGCCCAGCCCGCTCGGCGCTTTCCCGATCACGGAAAAGGACGCCGATCATGTGTCGAACCTGTATGACGCGCCGATGCCCTATATGCTGCGGCTCACCAATGACGGCGTGGCGATCCATGGCAGCGACGTGCAATGGGGCAACGCCACCCATGGCTGCATCGGCGTGCCCACGCCCTTTGCGAAGAAGCTGTTCGGCGTGACGAAGCTGGGCGATGTCGCAATCATCACCAACGGGCGGATGCTGGACGTGAGCAAGGCGCAGGTCGGGGCCTGACCCATCCTTGCGGTTACGTCGTGCAGCACGCGACGGCGGGCAGGCCTTATATCAACCGCCGCCGCACAGCGCCGCGCCGGAACGGTCCCGCGCGTCGAGGGCCGCGCGGGCCATGCTGGCGATGCGCGGGAAACTGACCCCCTCCAGCGAGCCCTTGCCCTCGCAAAGCGACGCGCAGTTCACGTCGACCACGCCGGGCATCATGATCTGGTCGCCGTCATATTGGGCGACGATCAGGCATTGGTCGCCGCCCTGAAAGCGCAGGATCAGCTTGTCGCCGGCATTGCGGGCCGTGCCCTGCCCCCGACAGCCTTCCTGCCGGCCGAAAACGGCCTCCAGACCGAACCGCAAATGGCCGCTCCGGTCCGGGGCTATGCAGAGGATGTCGCGCCCCGCCTCATGCGTGCGCTGGTAAAGGCCGACCGGGGGCACCTTGCGGACGTCGGCGATCACGCCGGTCTCGATCGCGGCGCGTTCCAGCCCGGAAGCGGACGGAGTTGCCCCTCCCTCGGCGGGCGCGGGAGCCGCATCCCGCTGACAGGCGACCAGCAGCAGGGAGAGAAGAAGGCTAGCCCGCTTCATCGACCCGGCTGAGCCCGTCCGGGCCGATGCGGCGGAAGAAGCAGGAGCGCGCGCCGGTGTGACAGGTGGGACCGGCGGGCACGGCCTTGATCCATAGCGCGTCCTGATCGCAATCGATGCGCAGGTCGCGGACCTGCAACATGTGCCCGGACGTTTCCCCCTTCTTCCACAGCGACCGGCGGCTGCGGGACCAGAAATGCGCGAACCCGGTTTCGATGGTGAGCGCCAGCGCCTGCGCGTTCATATGGGCCACCATCAGCAGGTCGCCCGTGGCCACATCCGTCACCACCGCGGTGATGAGGCCGTTGTCGTCATATCTGGGATTGAGGGTCAGCCCCCGGTCGCGCGCTTCGTCCATGCCTGCGCTATAAAAGGGGAAGCAACGGATGCGAAGTCCCTATCGCGCGACATGGGCGAGAAAATGGGGCGATCGACGGGATCCGAACCCGCGACCTCCGGTACCACAAACCGGCGCTCTAACCAACTGAGCTACGATCGCCACAGCGCCTTTCGGCGTTGAGAAGGGGCACATATGCGCCCTGTTTCCCCTCGTCAAGCGGGCAATCCGTCCGGGCGGAAGAAAGGCGATGCCGGGGTTTGCGAGGGGGTGCGCCGGAGGAAGGATCGGATGTGTTTCGGACACTCGCTTCCGTTGCAAATGTTCATGCCCGACCGAAAGCGCCAAAGAAAAAGGGAGGTCGGCGCGAGGCCCCTCCCCTTTCCACTTTCGGCCTATGTCCGCATCCGGGAAGTCCGGCGCGAACTCACTCTCCTGAAATGCTTCCGACCGCGACGCCGGCAATATATATTTGAGAACCGGGCGCTTCCCGAAGGAAACGCCCCGGCCGTCAGTTGACCGCGTCCTTCAGACCCTTGCCCGCCTTGAACTTGGGCTGGGCCGATGCCTTGATGGTCATGGTTTCGCCGGTGCGCGGATTGCGGCCGGTCGAAGCCTTGCGCTGCGAAACCGAAAAAGTGCCAAAACCGACCAGGCGCACTTCGTCGCCCTTCTTCAGTGCGCCCGTGATGGCATCGAATACGCCTTCGACAGCCTTGCTGGCGTCGTTCTTGCTAAGACCGCTGCTTTCGGCAACCGCACTGATAAGATCCTGCTTGTTCATGCCTTGGGAACCCCCTTGTAGCTGTATGGTGACTTAGGAATCGCGGCGTAGGCGCGGCAATAAGGCCCAGCTTTTCGCGGCTGTCAAAGGGAAAGCGACAAACGAGCGCAGTTCACCGTACTTTTGCCCGTTTCGGGACAAAAAGCAGGGAAATCAGTGCTCCAAATGCCGCAAAGCCCTGTCAGTGTCGCAGCGTGGCGTCCCCGTCCCGGCCCGAAGCGGTGGAAGGCTGAGCCGCAAGATCGTCCTCCTCGGTCCAGGCGATGGCTTCGGGCAGGGCCACCAGGGCACGCGCCAGCACCTCGTCCACATGGGAAACCGGCACGATTTCAAGGCCCTCGCGGATATTGGCGGGGATTTCGGCCAGATCCTTCTCATTTTCCTGCGGGATCAGCACTGTCTTGATGCCGCCGCGCAGGGCCGCGAGCAGCTTTTCCTTGAGGCCGCCGATGGGCAGCACCCGGCCGCGCAGCGTGACCTCCCCGGTCATCGCCACGTCCTTGTGCACCGGGATGCCCGTCAGGGTGGAGACGATGGTCGTCACCATGCCGATGCCCGCCGAAGGGCCGTCCTTGGGCACCGCGCCTTCGGGAAGGTGGATATGGATGTCCTTGCGGTTGAAGAGGCTGGGCTTGATCCCGTAGCCGGGCGAGCGCGCCTTCACATAGGAGAAGGCCGCCTGAACCGATTCGTTCATGACGTCGCCCAGCTTGCCGGTCGTCTTGATCGCGCCCTTGCCGGGCACGGTCACGGCTTCGATGGTCAGCAGTTCGCCGCCCACTTCGGTCCAGGCGAGGCCGGTGACGGCCCCGATCTGATGCTCTTCCTCGCCTACGCCATGGCGGAATTTGCGGACGCCCGCATAGTCCGACAGATTTTCCGGCGTGATGACGATCCTGTCATAGGCGCCTTCCAATATCTTGCGCAGCGCCTTGCGGGCGAGGCGCGCCACTTCGCGTTCCAGCGTGCGGACGCCCGCTTCGCGCGTGTAATAGCGGATGAGGTCGCGGATGGCGTCCTCCGTCACCTCGAACTCGCCTTCCTTCAGGCCATGGGCGTCGATCTGCTTGGGCACCAGATGGCGCTGGGCGATCTCCACCTTTTCATCCTCGGTATAGCCCTCCAGCCGGATGATCTCCATGCGGTCGAGCAAAGGTTGAGGCAAATTCAGGGAGTTGGCGGTCGTCACGAACATCACGTCTGAAAGATCGACGTCGATCTCCAGATAATGATCCTGGAACTTGCTGTTCTGTTCGGGGTCCAGCACCTCCAGCAGGGCGGATGCGGGATCGCCCCGGAAATCCTGCCCCAGCTTGTCGATCTCATCCAGCAGGAAGAGCGGGTTCATCGTGCCCGCCTTCTTGAGGTTGGTCACGACCTTGCCCGGCAGCGAGCCGATATAGGTACGGCGGTGGCCGCGGATTTCCGCCTCGTCGCGCACGCCGCCCAGCGACTGGCGCACGAACTCGCGCCCCGTCGCCTTGGCGATGGAGCGGCCGAGCGAGGTCTTGCCGACGCCCGGCGGACCGACCAGGCACAGGATCGGCCCCTTCAGCTTGTTGGTGCGCGCCTGCACGGCGAGATATTCGATGATCCGGTCCTTGACCTTCTCCAGCGCGAAATGATCCTCGTCCAGAATCGTCTGCGCGCGCTTGAGGTCGGTCTTGACCTTGCCCTTCTTGCCCCAGGGCAGGCCCAGCAGCACGTCGAGATAGTTGCGGACGACCGTGGCCTCCGCCGACATGGGCTGCATGGCCTTGAGCTTCTTCAACTCGGCATTGGCCTTGGTCCGGGCTTCCTTGCTGAGCTTGGTCTTGGCGATCTTTTCGGCCAGTTCGGCCAGCTCGTCGCCTTCCTCGCCATCGGCATTGCCCAGTTCGCGCTGGATCGCCTTCAACTGCTCGTTGAGATAATATTCGCGCTGGGTCTTTTCCATCTGCCGCTTCACGCGGCCGCGAATCTTCTTTTCGACCTGGAGCACGCCCAGCTCGCCTTCCATGAAGGCGAACACCATTTCGAGGCGCTTGACCGGATCGGGCTCGACCAGCAGCGATTGCTTGTCCGACACCTTGACGTTGATGTTGGCGGCGACCGCATCGGCCAGACGGCCCGCATCCTCGATCTCGCGAAGCTGGACCGGGGTTTCGGCGGGCAGCTTCTTGTTGAGTTTCGCGTAATTTTCGAACTGTTCGGCGACCGAGCGCATCAGGGCGGCCGCCTCCGGCCCCTCCGCCACCGCTTCTTCCACCGGCAGGATGACGGCGGCGAGATAGCCGTCGATCGATTCCATCGATTGAAGCTGAGCGCGGTGTTTGCCTTCCACCAGAACGCGGACGGTGCCGTCGGGGAGCTTCAGAAGCTGAAGCACCACCGCCACCACGCCCGTGTCATACAGCGCGTCCCGACCCGGATCGTCCTCCGCCGGATCGAGCTGGGAAACGAGGAAAATCTCCTTGCCGCCCTCCATCGCCGCTTCGAGCGCGGCGACGCTCTTGTCGCGGCCGACGAACAGGGGAACGATCATCTGCGGAAAGACGACGATGTCGCGCAGGGGCAGAAGCGGATATTGCGTAGTCATTCATTCTCCGGGACCTGCTTTCCAGGCCCATATGCGATTCACCGCCTTTATGGGGATGACTGCCGCGCCAATCAATCACCTCTAACGGGGGCAAGGCAAAGTCGGGAGCAAATAAAGGCCGCCCCTTGATTATCAGAAGGGCAGCTTGAAGCCCGGGGGAAGCGAAAGGCCGCTGGTCATCTTCGCCATTTCGGAAGAACTGACTTCATCCGCTTTCTTGCGCGCGTCGTTGAAGGCGGCGGCCACAAGGTCTTCGAGCATCTGCTTTTCGGAAGGGGCGAGCAGGCTGTCGTCGATCGACACGCCGACGATGCGTCCCTTGGCCGAAGCGCGGACCTTGACGAGACCGCCGCCCGCCGCACCCTCAACCTCGATCTTGTCGAGATTTTCCTGCGCGCGCTGCAATTCCTCCTGCACGCGGTTGGCCATGCCCAATATTTCGTTGAGATCCTTCATGCCTCATGCACTCCATTGTTCGAGCCGGTCGTCCAGATCGGCTTCGGGGAAGGCCTCCATCGCGGCCTTTACCACCGGGGTTTCCAATATGCGGGCGCGCTCCTCCGCCGCCTTTCGCTGTTCCTGCTCCAGCAGCGTGGGGGCGGCGGGGCCGTCCGCCTGCGCGACCCGCCAGGCAACGCCGGTGACTTCGCGCAGGGCGGGCGTCAGGCGGGCGGCGAAATCGGATGCGAGCGAAGGCGCGGCCCTGTAGTCCAGTTCGGGCGGCGCGTAGCGGACGAGGCCGACGCAATCGTGGAGTTCCTGCGCCAATTGCCCCTTGCCGCGCTGCCAGAAGGCTTCGATCAGATCCTCGAAGCTCGCGGGCAGGCTGGCCGACGGGCCGGAGGGCGATTCGGACGGAGCGGCGGGCGCGCTGGCGGCGGCGGGCGCGCCTTCGCGGAGCATCCGCGCGATCTCGCCGGGATCGGGCATGGTCGCCGCATGCATCACGCGCAGCAGCGCCATTTCGCAGCTTTCGATGGGGAGTATGGCGTTCGCCACCTCGTCATGCCCCTTGAGCAGAAGCTGCCAGAGGCGATGGAGCGGCGCGAAGCCCAGTTGGCTGGCCCAGTCGGCGATGGCTTCCCGCTCCTCGGCGGACTGGCCGGGGGTGGCGATGTCGCGGCCCGCCTTCACCAGCGTGACGGCGTGGACCAGTTCCAGCAATCCGCGCATCAGGGACAGCGGCTCGACGCCCAGCGCATATTGATCGCGCACGGCGGCGAGCAGCGGGGCGGTCTGTCCTTCGAGCAACAGGCCCAGCAGGCGGCGCACCGATCCGCGGTCGGAGAGGCCGAGCATCTCCCGCACCTGCGCGGCGGTGACGAGCGGGGCGCCCTCCCCCATTTCGGCATGGGCTATGGCTTGATCCAGGATCGAGAGGCCGTCGCGCGCGGAGCCCTCCGCCGCCTGCGCGATGAGGGCGAGCGCGTCGGGTTCGGCGGCGACATCCTCCGCCTCCACCACATGGGTGAAATGGCTGGCGAGCAGTTCGGCGGGGATGCGGCGCAGGTCGAACCGCTGGCAGCGGGACAGGACCGTCACCGGCACCTTGTTCACTTCGGTCGTGGCGAAGAGGAATTTCACATGCGCCGGGGGCTCCTCCAGCGTCTTGAGAAGCGCGTTGAACGCGTTCTTGGAGAGCATGTGCACTTCGTCGATGATATAGACCTTGTAGCGCGCGGAGACGGCGGAATAACGCACCGCCTCGATGATCTCGCGCACGTCGTCGACGCCGGTGTGGCTGGCGGCGTCCATTTCGATGACGTCGATATGGCGGCCCTCGGCGATGGCCTTGCACGGTTCGCACACGCCGCAGGGATCGATGGTGGGACCGCCCTGCCCGTCCGGGCCGATGCAATTCAACGCCTTGGCGATGAGGCGCGCGGTGGAGGTCTTGCCCACCCCCCGCACGCCGGTCATCAGGAAGGCATGGGCCAGCCGCCCGCGCCGGATGGCGTTGCCCAGCGTCTGGACCATCGCGTCCTGCCCGATCAGCTCATGGAAGCTGCGCGGGCGATATTTGCGCGCGAGGACGCGATAGGGCTGGGGGGAATCGGACATGGGGCGCAATCTAGCGGCTTGGAACGATGCTGTCGAAGCCGCAAAAACCTCTTGGGATGATGATCGCCTGACCATGGAGGAAGGTGGGAGCCGGAACGACCCGTGACGAAATCGTTGTGGCTGCTTCCGTCAGGACCTGACCAGGTTGGCGACGATCACGTCCGCCCGACTCCCGGCGCGGCATATGGCGAAGCGCGCCGGGGATGGCAAGGGGGCATGCAGGATCATTCCGGTCCGTCGCGCTTCGCCTGCGCCAGGAAATCCAGCGCGGACGCCGCCGTTTCGGCGATAGCGGCCTCGGCCTTCCTTTCGTCCACCGTGGGACGGTCGAGATAGACCGCCAGCAGATATTCGGCGCCGGACGGCGATTTGACGAGCGCCACGTCATTATAGGCGGTGCCGCAGCTTCCCGTCTTGCCGCCCGAAGTCCAGCCTTCGGGCAGGCCCGCCTTGATGCGGCGGTCGCCGGTCTTGCTGCCGTTCAGCCAGCCGCGCAGCTTTTCCGCGCTTTCGGGCTTCATGTCCTTGAAGAGGAGGCGCGCCATCAAGCCCGCCATCGCCGCCGGGCTGGTGGTGTCGCGGGGATCGCCCTGCGCATTTTCGTTGAGGTCCGGTTCCCTGCGGTCGAGACGGGAGATGCTGTCGCCATGGGCGCGGAAGAAGGCGGTCAGCCCCTCCGGCCCGCCGATCATGGGCAAGAGGAGATTGGCCGCGCTATTGTCGCTGACTTCGACCGCAGCCTCCGCCAGTTCCCCCATCGAGAGGCGGCCGCGCTTCAGATTCTGCTTCACGACCGGGGCGTGAGACAAAATGTCGTCCTTGGTGAAGGGCACCTGCCCCTCCAGCCCGAATTTCCCGCTTTCCGCGCCCAGCAGGACGGCGGCGGCCAGAGGCGCCTTGAAGGTCGAGCACATGGCGAACCGCTCGTCACGGTTGAAGCCCAGGATCAGCGCGCCCGAACCGTCGACCAGCGCGACGCCCAGGCGACCGCCGGTTTCCTGCTCGATCTCCTTGGGATTGCGGACGGATTTCAGCGCGGATTCGGGGACCACATAGCGCGGCGCGGGCGGCATCAGGGACTGGCGTTCGCTTTCCTGCGCGAGGGACGGAGCGGACGCCATCAGCGCGCAGGCGGCCAAAAGCGCGAGCCGGATCGGATTCTTCATGGAAACTCTCACATACCCTGCATATTATATGTTTCGGACGGGATGCGGACCGTCAGGCTTTCCAGCGCGCCGCCCAGCACGATCTGGCAGGCCAGGCGGCTGGTGCGCGTCGCGGCGGCGGCGAGGTCCAGCATGTCCTCCTCCTCCTCGCTCGCAAGCGGGAGGCTGGAGAAATCGGCGGCGTCGACGATGACATGACAGGTGGAACAGGCCATCTGCCCCTCGCACGTGCCCTCCAGCGGCTGCCCGGCCGCCTGCGCGACCTCCAGAAGAACCGAACCGGCAGGCGCATCCACCTCCTGCCTGTTTTCGCCATCGGCGCTGATGAAGACGACCCTGGTCATTATGCGACGCTCCCTTATCGCGGCGCGCCTTGCATGGCCGCCGCCTTATCGATCGCCTGTGCAGCATCCTCCAGTTCGGCCGGCGTCGTGTAGCGGCCGAAGCCGATCCGCACCGATCCCCGCGCCTGCCCGTCCGAAAGGCCGAGCGCGCGCAGCACATGGCTAGGCCGACCCGACCCGCTCGCGCAAGCGCTGCCGAGCGAAAATGCGATATGGCGACAGTCGGAAAGCAACCGGCCGCCATCGATCCCCTCGCGACGCAGGTTGAGATTGCCGTGATAGCGGCGGTCCGCGTCGCCGTTGAGCGTCCAGCCGCGGAACAGACCACGCGCCAGGGTCCAGAGCGATTCGACATGGGCGCGATCGGCTTCGGCCCGTTCGCGCATCAGCCGGGCAGCCATGCCGAAACCGGCGCAGAGAGCCGGCGAAAGGGTGCCGGAGCGCAATCCGCCTTCCTGCCCGCCGCCATGGATGAGGGGGCGGAGGATCACGCCGTCCCTGATCCAGAGCGCGCCTATGCCCTTGGGCCCGTGGATCTTGTGGCCGCTGATGGCGACGATGTCGCTGGTTGGGGGGATGGGCACGCGGCCATAGCCCTGCACGGCATCGCAGAGGAACGAGGCCCCGGCGGCGTGGGCGAGGTCGGCAAGGGCTTCGACGGGCTGGATGACGCCGATCTCGTTATTGACCAGCATCGCCGCGACCAGGGCGACGCCGGGGACGATGGCCTGCCGCGCGGCCTCCATGTCGACCAGCCCGTCCGGGCCGATCGGCAGGACCGTGACCTCGCGCCCTTCCCGCGCCAGTGCCTCCACCGTGTCGAGCACGGCGGCATGTTCCGTCGCGATCGTGACGATGCGGCCCGCGCCCATGCCCTGAATGGCCATATTGAGCGCCTCGGTCGCGCCGGAGGTGAAGAGCAGACGGCCGTCGGCGGGCAGGAGTTGGGATATTTCCTCGCGAGCCACCTCCACCTGCGCGGCGGCGGCGCGGCCGGGGCGATGGGCGCTGTGCGGATTGGCGAACTGGTCTCGCAGCAACGGCGCCATGACATCGAAGACTTCGGGCGCGAGCGGCGTGGTCGCCTGATAATCGAGATAGATGGTCATGGCCGGGCTCGCTCCGCCATCGCGGTCCATATGGCGAGGAAGCGGTCGATGTCCGGCTCCTTGGTCGCGGCGCCGAAGCTGACGCGCACCACTTCGCCCGCTGCCGTTTCGTCATGGTCCATGGCGCGCAGGACGTGGCTGGTCCTGAGCGATCCGGACGAACAGGCGCTGCCCGCCGACACGGAAATGCCGGCGAGGTCGAACTGGATAAGCTGGGCGCGGGCGGACATGCCCGGCATCCGGTAGCTGGCGATGGAGGCGATGCGCGGGGCGGCGCGGGCGATGACCTGCCCGCCCGCCGCTTCTATCCCCGTGTCCAGCCGGGCGCGCAATTTCGCGGCGGGGGGGAGCCAATCGGAGCGCGCCTCCAGCGCGGCGGCCATGGCGAGGATGCCGGGAAGGTTTTCCGTCCCCGCCCTGTAGCCTTGCTCCTGTCCTCCGGTCGGCGCCAGCAGGGCCAGATCGCGGACCAGCAACGCCCCCACGCCCGGAGGTCCGCCGAACTTATGCGCGCTGATCGCGATCATGTCGGCGTCGGGCAGCGGGAGCTTGCCCGCGCTCTGGGCGCAGTCGGCGAAGAGCAGGACGCCTTCCCGCCCGATCCGGTCGAGCGGCTGGATCACGCCGGTTTCATTGTTGACATGCTGGATGGCCGCAAGGGAAGGTTCGGCGGGAAGGGATGCCGGATCGACCAGGCCATCGGACGTGACACGCAGCCGCCCGGCTTCCGGCGTCACGCGCAGCACCGAATCATGTTCGACCGGGGAAGTGACGATATGCGTCGCTCTTGGGCGGGTCAGGGCGAGGGCGATGGCCTCGCTCGCGCCCGAGGTGAGGATCACATGGCCGGCCCAGCCCAGCGCCGCCGCGATCCGCCGCCGGGCGTCCTCCAGCGCGGCGCGGGCGGCGCGGCCGTCCGCATGGGGGCTGGACGGATTGGCCCATCGCTCCATGCCTTCGATCAGGGCGGCCTTCGCCTGCGCCAGCATCGGCGTGGTTGCGGCATGGTCCAGATAGAGACGGTCGGCGGCCAAAGGGGACACTCATTGATTGCGGAAATGGTCGCGCCCTCTATATAGGCGGTCTGCGGCGCAGCGCCAGCAAAGGCTTGTCCGCGCCCCACGCATTCCTTCTGCCGCCCGGCGGCCATAACGATAACAGGTGCCATGCCCGACGTAATTTTCCCCGGACCCGAAGGTCGCCTCGAGGGCCGTTTCAGCCCCCCGCCCCGCCCGCGCGCGCCCGTCGCGATGATCCTGCATCCCCATCCGCAGGGCGGCGGCACGATGAACGACCGCATCACGCAGGCGCTCTACAAGACGTTCGTCAAGCGGGGCTTTGCCGTGCTGCGCTTCAACTTCCGGGGCGTGGGCCGCAGCCAGGGGACGTTCGACAACGGGATCGGCGAGCTTTCCGACGCCGCCGCCGCGCTCGACTGGGTGCAGAGCTTCCATCCCGAAGCGCAGACGACTTGGATCGCCGGTTTCTCCTTCGGCGCGTGGATCGGGATGCAGTTGCTGATGCGCCGCCCGGAGATTCGCGGCTTCATCTCGGTGGCGCCGCCCGCCAACATGTATGACTTCTCCTTCCTGGCGCCCTGCCCGGCTTCCGGCATCATCGTGCAGGGAACGGCGGACGAGGTGGTCACCGCCAGCGCCGTGCAGAAGCTGGTCGACAAGCTGCGCACGCAAAAGGGCATCACCATCCACCATGACGAAATCCGTGGCGCGAACCATTTTTTCGAACATGAACTGGATCAGCTCATGAAGTCGGTCGACAATTATCTCGACATGCGCCTGTCGCCGGATTCCCCGATCCGCTGAGGCCGGTGGAGTGGTGGAGAAAAAGGGCTGCCGGAAGGTGGCCTTTTTTCCGCCGAATGAAGTGAGGTGCACAGCCTTCGACAAGCTCAGGGCGAACGGAGGCGAGTGCTGGAATCACTTAACATTGAAGTGCACCTAAGCAGAACGCCCCCTCTCCACCCTTAGCGAAAAATCAGCGGCTGGCATTTTCCAGAGCGGGCAGGTCCGGTCCCGGAATGGCGGAGATCGCGACATTAGCGAACATGACGAGACCCGCCACGATCATGAGGATGCCGCGCTTGCGGTCCCTTTTCCTCACAAGAGCGTAGATGCCGCCGCCGGTGAGCAGAACGCCCGCCAGCATCAATATGGATAAAATCGTCCCTGCCATGGATCAGGCCATAAGCATGGCGGTGGACTGTGGCAATCCGCCGCCGCTCCGCCTAAGAGGCGCGTGAAACGAATCACCCCAGCGGTGAAGGGACATATCCGATGAAAATCGCCATCGCTTCCGATCATGCCGCCGTCGATCTGAAGGCGGAGCTTGCGCAATGGCTGCGCGGCGAAGGGCATGATGTCGCCGATCTGGGCCCCGCGACCGCCGATCGGGTGGATTATCCCGATTATGGTTACAAGCTCGCGTCAGCCGTGGCGTCGGGCGCGGCCGAACGAGGCATCGCGCTTTGCGGGTCGGGCATCGGCATTTCCATCGCGGTCAACCGCAACCCGGCCTGCCGCTGCGCGCTGGTGGGCGAGCCGCTGTCCGCCGCCCTCTCCCGCGAGCATAACGACGCCAACGTCCTTGCCCTGGGCGCGCGCCTGACGGGCGTGGACATGGCGAAAGCCTGCGTCGCCGCCTTCCTCTCCACCGATTTCGGCGGAGGCCGCCATGCCGGCCGCGTCGAGAAACTGTCCCAGCCCGCGCTTTAAGGAGCCTGCCCTATGAGCACTGCCACCCTCGATCATGCCGCCATCCGTTCGGAAGGCTATTTCACGCGCAGTCTGGCCGATGCCGATCCGGCGGTCTTCGCGGGCGTCACGAAGGAACTGAAGCGCGAGCAGAACCAGATCGAACTGATCGCGTCGGAAAATATCGTCAGCAAGGCGGTGCTGGAGGCGCAGGGATCGGTCTTCACCAACAAATATGCGGAAGGCTATCCGGGCAAGCGCTACTATCAGGGCTGCGCCCCTTCGGACGAGGTGGAGCAACTGGCCATCGACCGCGCCAAGCAGCTTTTCAATTGCGGATTCGTCAATGTGCAGCCGCATTCGGGCGCGCAGGCGAACGGCGCGGTGATGCTGGCGCTGACCAAGCCGGGCGACACGATCATGGGCCTGTCGCTGGACGCGGGCGGACACCTGACCCATGGCGCGCGACCTGCCCTGTCGGGCAAATGGTATAATGCCGTCCAATATGGCGTGCGCGAGGACACGCATCTCATCGATTATGACGCGCTGGAAGCGCAGGCCATCGAGGCGAAGCCGACGCTCATCATCGCGGGCGGCAGCGCCTATCCGCGCCATATCGACTTCGCGCGCTTCCGGGCGATCGCGGACAAGGTGGGCGCGCTGTTCATGGTGGACATGGCGCATTTCGCGGGCCTCGTCGCGGGCGGGGCGCACCCGACGCCCTTCGGCCACGCCCATATCGTCACCACCACCACGCACAAGACGCTGCGCGGTCCGCGCGGCGGCATGATCCTGACCGACGACGAAGCCATCGCGAAGAAGATCAACTCGGCGGTGTTCCCCGGCCTTCAGGGCGGACCACTGATGCACGTCATCGCCGCCAAGGCTGTCGCTTTCGGCGAAGCGTTGCAGCCGGAGTTCAAGACCTACGCGCGGGCCATCGTCACCAATGCCAAAGCGCTGGCCGGCAAGCTGGAGCAGCGCGGGCTGGCGGTCGTTTCGGGCGGCACGGACACGCATCTGGCGCTGATCGACCTTCGCCCCTACGGCATTTCGGGCAAGGACGCGGACGAGGCGCTGGAGCGCAGCTTCATCACCTGCAACAAGAATGGCGTGCCGGGCGATCCCCTGCCGCCGACCAAGACCAGCGGCATCCGCGTGGGCTCCCCGGCGGGCACGACGCGCGGCTTCGGCGTGGCGGAGTTCGAGGCCATTGGCGACATGATCGCGGACGTGCTGCAAGGGCTGCGCGACAAGGGCGAGGCCGGCGATCCGGCGGTCGAGGCCAATGTTCGCGAGCGGGTATCGGCGCTTACGGCACGCTTTCCGATCTACGAAGGATAAGCAGCATTGCGTTGCCCCTTCTGCTCGCACGAGGACAGCCAGGTCAAGGACAGCCGCCCGACGGAGGATGGCAACGCCATTCGCCGCCGGCGGCAGTGCGAAGCGTGCGGCGCGCGCTTCACCACCTTCGAGCGGATACAGCTTCGCGACATCTGGGTGATGAAGAGCGAGGGGCGCAAGGAAGCGTTCGACCGCGACAAGCTGGCCCGCTCCATCGACATCGCCTGCCGCAAGCGGCCCATCGACCCCAGCCGTCTGGAAAAGCTGATCTCCGGCATCCAGCGGCAACTGGAAACCAGCGGCGACAGCGAAATCCCCGCGCGTTCCATAGGCGAAATGGTGATGGAGGGGCTGAAACGGCTGGACAGCGTGGCCTATATCCGCTTCGCCAGCGTCTATAAGGACTTCACCGACGCACGCGATTTCGAGGATTTCGCAAGCACGGTGAAGGAGGTGGGGAGTGAGTGAGGTTTCTCCCCTTTCCTCCCCGTTCGCCCTGCGCGAAGTCGAAGGGCTTTGTCGAGCGAAGCGAGACCGTTGAACCGCGATGGAATTTTACGCGTATATCCTGCGATGTTCGGACGGCTCTTATTATACGGGCCATACCGACGATCTTGAGAAGCGCCTGGGTCAGCATCAGGCCGGTGAAATCAAGGGTTATACCCTGGATCGCCGTCCCGTCGAGCTTATGTGGTCTGCGGAATTCGGCACGCGGGCGGAAGCGCTCGCCAGCGAACTTCAGATCAAGGGCTGGTCGCGCAAGAGGAAGGAAGCGTTGATTGCGGAGAATTGGGAGAAGTTGAAGAAGGCTTCCGTTTCACATGCT
This sequence comes from Sphingobium cloacae, assembly GCF_002355855.1. Lineage (NCBI taxonomy): Bacteria > Pseudomonadati > Pseudomonadota > Alphaproteobacteria > Sphingomonadales > Sphingobiaceae > Sphingobium > Sphingobium cloacae. The sequence goes on along the minus strand of NZ_AP017655.1, from coordinate 686,031 downwards.
TCGCCTTCGCTCAGCGGCGCCCTTCGACTTCGCCCAGGGCGAACGGGGGAGGCTAGTGAGCCCCTGCTCGGGACGAACGGTGCGGAGGAAAAAACTCGCCCCCCCGTCATCGTCCTCGTCCGCCCTCAGCTGGGCCAGAATATCGGCAAGGCGGCGCGGGCCATGATGAATTTCGGGTTGACCGAGATGCGGCTGGTGTCTCCGCGCGATGGCTGGCCCAATCCCGATGCGGGGCCTTCGGCGGCGGGGGCGGATGTCGTGCTGGAGAAGGCCGAACTGTTCGAGACGCTGGCCGATGCCGTGGCGGACTGCGCGCATGTCTATGCGACCACGGTGCGCAAGCGCGGCGTCACCAAGCCGGTCGTGACGCCAGAGGAAGCGGCACGGGAAATCCATGGCGCGCAGGGACGATCCGCCTATGTCTTCGGACCGGAGCGGTCGGGGCTGGAGACGGAGGATGTGGCTCTGGCCCGCAAGATCCTGACCGTGCCGATCAATCCGGAATTCGGATCGCTCAACCTGGCGCAGGCGGTGATCCTGTGCGCCTATGAATGGTCGAAGGGCGCGGCGCTGGAACAGCCCACGACCGAGGAATTGCTCCCCCCCGCCCCGCAGACGGAGCTGGAAGGGATGATTGCGCAGTTCGAGACGCTGCTGGAGGGGGCAGGCTATTTCTTCCCGCCCGACCGCGCGCCCGCGACCAAGCGGACGCTGCGCAATTTGCTGACCAAGCCGGGCTGGAATCATCTGGAGGTGCGGACGCTGCGCGGCGTGTTGTCCGCGCTCAGCAATCCGCGGGTGCGTTAGAGCATTCTGAAGCCGGCTGTTTCAGCCGGCGGCTCGCAGAATCTAGCCTTTCAGACGGTCGAATTCTTCCATCTCATAGGCGATGGAGGCTTCGACAAGCTGGTCCCACAGCATCGCAATGGCATCGCCCGGCGCGCCCAGCTTCTCCGCTTCCGCGCGGGCGTTGGCGATGACCAGCGCCTTGCGTTCCTCGTCGCGGACATGGGCGCGTTCGGGCTTGATCCGGGCGGCGGCGCGCATATGGGCGAAACGGTCCGCCAGCAGCGCCACGATCTGCCGGTCGATCTCGTCCACGCCGGCGCGGACCTGCGCCATGGTCGTATAGCTTTCGGGGTTCATGGGCTGGCTGACTAGGCCCATCGCGCCGCCCTGTCGAGGGTTGACATGATCCGCCCCTTTCTCCATAGGCGCGCCTTCGCGATTGGCCCCGCATCCCGGTGAAGCGGTGGCCCTGCCCCTCGTTCGAGGCCAGCAGGCGATGACCGGGGATAACGTAGTTAGCGATTGTAAGGAATTCATCATGACGAAGCGCACCAGCGCCAAGTACAAGCTCGACCGCCGCATGGGCGAGAATATCTGGGGCCGCCCCAAGAGCCCGGTCAACAAGCGGGAATATGGCCCCGGCCAGCACGGCCAGCGCCGCAAGGGCAAGATGTCCGATTATGGCATCCAGCTTCGCGCCAAGCAGAAGCTGAAGGGCTATTATGGCGACATCACCGAAAAGCAGTTCAAGAAGAACTATATCGAAGCGGCGCGCATGAAGGGCGACACCGGCCAGAACCTGATCGGCCTGCTGGAGCGCCGTCTGGACGCGGTGGTCTATCGCGCCAAGTTCGCGCCGACCATCTTCTCGGCCCGTCAGATCGTTTCGCACGGCCACATCTATGTGAACGGCGTGAAGTGCAACATCGCATCGCGTCTGGTGAAGCCGGGCGACGAAATCACGCTGGGCAAGAAGGCGCAGGAAATGGCGCTGGTCCTCGAAGCGCAGAGCCTGCCCGAGCGCGACATTCCCGATTATGTGTCGCCCGACGGCGCCACGAAGGTCACCTATGTCCGCGTTCCGACGCTGGACGAAGTGCCCTATCCGGTGAAGATGGAACCCAATCTGGTCGTCGAATTCTATTCGCGCTGATCGGTTTCCGGCAGTTCAGGATTTGGGAAGGGCGGCCTCAAGGGGCGCCCTTTCTTTTTGGGGCTGGGCTTGTCGAAGGCCCCTCCCCTGAGCGGGGCGAAGCGGTCGGCCATGCCCTTCGGGAGAGCGGAGTTTAGAAGGCAGACCGTCCGCTCTATCGCAAATCTTGCCTCACAAGACATCGCCTGCGGCCTTGAAGGCGTCTTCCAGCGTGGACGGGAGCGGTGGTTGGACGGGCTTGTCGCAGCCCACCGCCTTCATATGCGCTCTTAGCGCGTCCATCCGTCCCAGATTCCAACGCGCCAGCGGCACGCCGAGCGGGCGGAACTCCGCGCGGTCGAACAGCTCGACCACATAGTCGGCGCAGAGCGTGTCGACCTGATCCAGCGTCAACATGCCCAGATTCATCACCATAGGCCGCCCCGGAACGCCATTGCGCCCGCGCACCAGATCGGTGACGAACAGCCCGCCGCGCGGGTCGACCAGCACCACATCGGCCTGCGAAGCGTCGATCATCCGGTGACTGGCGGCGTAGGGCGCGACGAAAAGATGCGTCCGCCATGCGAGGAATCCCGCCGTCGCCAGCGTGATCGCCACCGCGATGAAGACCGGCCGCATCCTTTCCGCCGGGCGGAAGCGCGCCCAGCCCAACCCCGCCAGCAGGCAGAAAGGCCCGATGAAGCCATGGGCATAGCGATAGCCCCAGCCATAACCCTGCGCGAGCGCCAGCCCGCAGCCCGCCACGCAGCCCAGAGCCAGCGGCAAAGCGATCTCCTGCCCCCGAAGAGCCTTGCGCCAGTGCATCGCGGCCACGCCCAGCACCGCCAGCGGCACCATCAGGATATTGTTCCACGCGATGAAGCGGGTGATGTTGACCAGCGGCTGCCAACGGTCGCCCAGCCGTTCGAAGAGGCTGCCGACCTTGTCGGCCACGCCCGCCGACGGGCGCACGTCCATGGGCGGCCCCAGCACATGCGTCAGGAAACCGGGCCACAGCTTCGCCCAGACGATGACGATCAGGATCAGGATCAGGATATGAAAGACCGCGACCGCCCATCGCCGCCCGAGCAGCATCCAGAGGATGAAGGGCGCGATGAAGATCGGCGGGAAATGCCACTGGTGCAGGCCCGCCGCGACCAGCGCCACCAGCCCCGCGACCAGATGGGACAGCCACCCGCCGCGCAGCACCAGCGCCAGCCAGATCATGTTGAGCGCGAAATGGCCGGTCATGGCATAGGGCGTCATCGCCGTGATCCAGAGCTGCGCCGAAGACAGCGCCAGCAGCATCGTCACCCAGACGGCGTCGGGCCGATCCGGGAAAAGATGGAGCGCCACGCGCCAGAGCGCGATCAGCCCCGCGACCAGCAGCACCGGCCCGGCCAGATTGGGGTCGCCCAGTTGCCAGAACAGGGCCTGTATGGCGCTGTTCACCGGCAGATAGGCGGCCGTCCAATAATCCGCCGCGCCGAAGGGGGAGAAGAATTCCGGCATGATCGCACGGCGATAAGGCTCCCATTCCGCCGGGATGGGGCGCGCGAACAATCCTTCGCGAATATAGGCGGCGGCGAAGCGGGCCACTTCCTCATCGCGGGAGATGGCGTAATTCTGGAACAGAAGATAATGACCGGCCCACGCGACGAGACCGAACAGCACGACGAGAGGAATGACGATCCGCGCCTTGGGGGCCGGCAGGCTGAATCCCCTGCCTTCCGCGAAAGGCACGGCCAGCGCGAACAGCAACAGACCGGTCAGCAGCGCGGGGAAATCCTGATCCAGGAACAGGATCACCGGCAGGCTTGCGCCCTGCCCGAAGGTAATGTGCCAAAAGAATGTCGCGATCAGCCAGCAGGCCAGCCCCAATGCGCCTGCCTGGAACAGCCTGGCCGCGCCGATCCGGGAAGGGTCGCCCGGCCGCATCAATCCGCCGCCGCCAACAAGGCTTGATTGACGAAGATGCCGTCCATTTCGACCAGCAGGGGAAAATGCCCCTTGTTGTTGGCGAAGAAGGCCGAGGGGACGAAGCCATGCTCCGCCAGCCAGTCGATCATGGCGCGATAGCCAGTCCCGCCTTCATAGATCGGGCGGACGCCCAGTTCCGTCTGGACGCCTGTCATCATGCCCAGCGCCCCGCCCGCCCCTTCGCAGACGGAAAGGTCATGGCCCTGCGTGTCCATTTTCAGGAAGGGACGCGCGAAGCCATGAGCAGCCTGCAATTGCGGCAGCAGGTTTTCCAGCCTCCGGCACTCCATCTCGACGGTACGTGTGACCTTGTTGCGCTCCGCGAAGATGGCATCTTGCCCGGCGGCCGGTTTCTTGAGGGAACTGAATTGGTCGGCGGCCATGATGTTGAAACCGGCCGTGCCGTCGAAGTCGGACAAGGCCATGTTGAAGACATGCCAGCGCCGGTCCGATGCGGCATGGCGGGAAAGTTCGGCGAAAATATCCGGGTTCGGCTCGAAGGAGAGGATGGTGCCGGTGAAGGCCGCATCCTTTCGCAGCATGGTGGCATATTGGCCGCGATTGGCGCCTACGTCGAACACGCAATCCACCTTGAACGCGGCCAGAAAGCGCCGCAACGCCTGAATTTCGGGATATTGATGGACACGTCCGCCCATGGCCAGCCGCATCGCGCGCCAGCGATCCGACAGTTCGCGCCCATAGCGGTTCACGGGCGGGCATCCATGGCTTTGCGGTAGATGCCGATCGTCGCCAAGGCCATGTCCTTCCAATCGCCCATGTCTTTCCCGTAAGCGCGCGCCTGCCCACCGCTCGCCTGCCTGATGGCGGGGCTTTGCAGCAGCGGCAAGAGGGCTTGTGCAAGAGCGGGCGCATTTCCCGCCGGGAAGCGAGCCGCCGCCGGCTCTGGCAAAGCAGCGAACATGCCTGCGTCGGACGTCACCATCGCCTTGCCGTGGTGGAGCGCGGACAGGAACGCGCCGCTCGAATCGATATGGCGATAGGGGAAGACGAGGATGTCCGCCTTGGCCATATGCGCGTCCAGCCTCTGTTCGCGCAGGAAACCGAAATCGCACAGCAGCCGGTCGGCAAAGCCCGCACGGCGCACGGCTTCGATCAGGGGCGCGACGTCCATAAAGGGCTTTCCGGCCAGAACCAGTTCGAAATCCTGTCCGGCCTGCCAGAGCGACAGGCAGGCTTCGATCAGCAGATCCACGCCCTTATAGGGACGGATCGTGCCGAAGAAGAGCAGGCGTGGGCGGACCGGATCGGCGATGGCGGCCAGGTCTTCGGGCGCGGCCGGGGCGAGGCGCATGGGCGGATGCGGGGTGACATGGATGCGGCTGGCACAGACGCCTTGGCCGATCAGCGCCTCCCGCGTCGTGTCGCCATGGACGATCAGCGCGTCGAACAGATCGAGCAGCGCACGATAGCCCCGCCCCTGAAAGCCCGCATCGGCATGATAGGCGTCCGCGTTATGGACCGTGTGGACCAGCGCGGCGCGCTGCCGCAAACGGCGCAGCATCATGCGGTCGACGGACGCCAGCGGGAGCCACTGGAAATGGAGCACATCGGCATCGGCCAGATCGCCGAGGCCGCCCAGCGCGCAGGTCCATCCATATTCGGCGGCTTTCAGCAGGCGGAAGGCGCGGCCCTCCCCCAGCCGCTCGCGCACGGCTTCGCTGCGGCGGAAGAAACGCGCGACATGGCGATAATGGCGAGGGGCGAAGGCATCCGTCGCGCGCAAGGGGCGGCCGAAGAGCGTCACCTCCTGCCCCTCCGCGCCCAGGGCCGCGCAAAGGCTGTCGTCGTAGCGCCCGGTGAAGAGCGAGGGATCGACCATGGCGATCTTCACGGCCGCGCTTCTCTTGCGAGGCGGCGCAGCGAGAAGGCATGCAGCAAGGCGGCTCCGGCCAGCGTCGCGGCATAGAGGGCCAGAAAAGCGGTGTCGAAGTGCCCCGGCCACAGCAGGAGAGCGAGCGGAACGCTGAGCAGCGATCCTGCGAGGAACGGCAGCGATCGCCGCAAGAGCAGCGGGAAACGCCCCAGGGCGCCCTGCACATAGACCGACACGCCAATGACGGCGAGCGACAGCAGGGCCAGGTCGATCAGCAACAGTTCGGGCAGGCCGATGGCCGCCCGCCCGTCGAACAGCCGGTCGAACAGCCAGCGGCCCACCAGCAGCAGCGATACCGACGCTACCGCCGCGAAGAACAGCGCAACGCCCAGCGCTCTTCCCATCAACTGCCGCAGGCGCGGTCCGTCGCCGGCGTGGAAGGCGCGGGTGATGCGGGGCAGCGCGGCCTCCACCGCCGCCCGCACCAGCATCGAAAGCGCCCGCGACATCTTGAAGAAGAAATCGAACAACAGCATCGGCCGCGCGTCATGGGTGGCGGCGGCGATGGTGAAATAGGGCGCGTTATAGGCCAGGATGTCGGACAGGGTGAACGCGGCCGACGCGCCGATGTCGCGCAGATAATGCCGCCGCACATGACCGCCGCCGACGCGGAAAGCCAGCCAGTGCCCCGCGCCCATGCCCAGCCGCCGATGCACCAACGCGATGGCATAGCCGATCACCGCGATGCTGACGCCCAGTTGCAGCGCCACCGACAAACGCGGGTCCATCCCGCGCAGGATCGCCAGCAGAAGCGCGATGGTCATCACCCGGCGCAAACAATCGAGCGCCTCCCAGATGAAATTGCCGTCCACCGCCGCCAACGCCCGCTTGGCGAGCAGGCCCGGCAGGTTGAGGCAGGCCGAGAGGAAGAAGAGGATGAAGAGCAGCGGCATCCCCGTCCTGAGGCCGCCCGCCGCCAGCGCGACCAGCAGGACCGCCACCCCGCCCGCGACCAGCAGGGCAAGGAAGAGGAACAGGACGCCCATCTCCTCCCGCCGGAAGCCGCCGTCATCGGCTTCCGCGCCGCTCCCCAGCCAGTGCCGCCGCAACCGGGCATAGATGATGCTGGTGAGGCCGAACTCCGCCGAGATGGTGAAATTGCCGAACGCGACGAGCAGAAGGAACGCCTGAAACTCCGTCAGCGGCAACACCCGGACGAAGACATAGGTGACGGCAAAGCCCCAGATCAGCACCAGTCCGACATTGGCGAGCTTCACCAGCGCGAGGATACGCGCCGATCCCTCCACGCGGGCGAGCAGCCCCCCGGCTGCCTGCCTGCTCACCGGCGCATGGCTCCGCCAGGCTTGCGGGCGCGGAACAGCCGGTCGTCGAGTGCGTGGAGATAGCGCGTCCCCGCGTCGATGGAGGCCGCGCCGATCTCTTCCAGATCGAAGCCCGCTTCCCTGATGCGGTCAGCGAAGTCGGGGCCATATTGGCGCACATGGTCCCATTGGCCGAAGCGCCGTTCCCGTTCGCGCGGGGGGATGTCGAAACTGCCGTCTTCTGTCGGCCTGTCCCAGAGGGGCACGATCAGCCATGCCTCTCCGCCGGGCTTCAGCGCGCGCAGGATGTTGCCGAGCACGGCGCGATCGTCGGGCACATGCTCCATGACGTGACTGGCGTAGAACAGGTCGTAGCGGTCCGCTTCGTCCAGTTCCATGAGGTCGACGCGCCGCATGTCCGGCACCGTGTAGCGGGAAGGATCGAGGTCGGCAGGCGCATAATCCTTCGCGGCGGAAAAACGGCGGACGAGGCTGGCTTCATTGGGCGCCATGTGGAGGATCGCACCATCGGTGGGAACGCTCAGCACGCCCTGCGCGATCAGATGGTTCATCAGCCTTTCGCGCGGCGAGGCGCCGCATTCGGGGCAGCCCCATTCGCCATTGTCACCATAGCGGAAGAAGCCGACGACCGCCCTGCCGCAAGCCGGGCAGGATCGGGTCGTGCGCGCGCCCAGCGATTTGCGGAGCTTGAGGCCCGCCTTGGTCAGATGTTTGCCGGCGGCTTTGACCACCCGCTGAACAGTAATCACGCCATTCTCCGCATGAGGACAGGGACCGGCCTATACAATATGCACCGGCTTTGGCGAGGGGGATCAGCGTGATTGGGCGGGATTCCAGACGGTGACGGTGCGGCCCCGCATGGCCTTTGCGACGCCCTGCAAGGTGGCGGCATAGGCGATGAGGATGTCGGCCAGCGCGGCGACGGGGCCGCTTTTGGCGCGGGCGGCGATGCCCGCCAGTAGAGCCGCGCCCAACATTCCCGCGCCCAAAAGCCATGGCGAAATCCGCCACGCCAAAGCCGACGCCGCGAGCGCGCCCGTCAGGATGAAGAGACCGCCGAACCAGCGCACGATCTTGCGCGAGGCATATTTGAAGCGGTCGAGCGCCCTCATGCGGCGCAGTTGCGGGCGCAGATGGCGGTGGGTGTGCCAGGCGCGGGCGGCGATGCGGACCTTGCGCCGATATTCGTCGCCTCGCGCCGCGACGAGCCGTTCGCGGGCGATCACCTCCTTCGCCTTCACCAGCCGCTTGCCCGCGAAGACCACGGCCATGGACACGGTGAGGTCGTCCAGCACGCTGTCGGGGAAATCGGGATAAAGCGACCGGCGGATGGAGAATATCGATCCATCCGCGCCCAGCACGTTGCCGGTGCGCGATTCCTCGTCCTTGAGCCGCTCCTCGATCCGCCAATAGAGCGAGCCGACCGAAGCGGTGGCGCTCTCGCCCTCGCCGATATAATGCAGCGAGCCCAGCACACCGCCGATTTCCGGGTCGGCATAGCGGGCGAGCAGATTGCCGATGGCGTCGGCATCCAACAGCACATTGGCGTCGGTGAAGATCAGCACGTCTCCGCGCGCGCGGGCGGCGAGTTGCTTCATGCCATGCGCCTTGCCGCTGCGGCCCGGCCCGCGGATCAGCGCGACGAGGTCGCCCTGCCCTTCGATCAGCGCGGCGGTGGCGTCGGACGAACCATCATCGAAGGCGAGGAGTTCCAGGTCGGGATGGCGCGCCTTCAACATCGCGAGATTGGCGAGCTTCTCCGGCATGGCGGCCGCTTCATTATAGGCGCAGAACAGCAGCGAGGCGGAAGGTTGCGGGCCGGGCGCGGGATGCTCCGGCTTCGTCGGCAAGGCGCGCAGGATCAGCGGATAGGGCAGGAACGGCCAGGCGACCGCCGCCAGCGACAGCAACAGGACCAGCGCAAGGACCAGGTCGAGCGTCGCCACCGGATCAATAGGCCTTGTGATGCACGAGCACGCCCAGCGTCATCACGATGATGCGGATGTCGCGCAGGATCGACCATTCGGTCACATATTCGAGGTCCGACTGGAGCCGGTCGATCAGGTCCTGATGATGGTCGGTCGATCCCCGATGCCCGCGCACCTGCGCCAAGCCGGTCATGCCGGGCTTGATGCAATGCCTTTCCCAATAGCGGGCGTCGACTTCCCAGTAGAGGCTGTCGCCCGCCTTGGCGGCGGCGGCGTGCGGGCGTGGCCCCACGATGCTCATGTCACCGCGCAGGACGTTGAAAAGCTGGGGAAGTTCATCGATGCTGGTGCGGCGCAGGAAACGGCCCAGCGGCGTCACGCGATCGTCGTCGCGGGCGGTGAGCCTGTCGGCCTTGCGATCGCTGGCCTCGATCCGCATGGACCGGAACTTGTAGATGTTGAAGGGCCGCGCGTCGCGCCCGATGCGGGGCTGGCGGAACAGGACCGGGCCGGGGCTGGTCAGCTTCACCGCCAGCGCCGCCGCGATCAGCACGGGCGACAGGATGATGGTCGCGGCGCTGGCCACCGTCACGTCGAACAGCCGCTTGACGATGCGGTCGCGGAACTGGAACGGACCGCCCGCGACGATGATGGTGGGCTGCCCGGCGAACTCGTCGACGCGCGCGGGGGCGAACCGGAGCAGTTCCGGCACGACGATCTCGCCCCGCGCCGACAGGGACTTGAGCGCCGCCGACCAGTCGTCCATGCGTTCGAGCGGACAGGCGACGATCACCCGCTCCGCCATGCCGACCAGCGCGGCGAGACGGGCGGCCATGTCGGCATCGTGCCGTTCGGGGCGGAGATCGGCGGCGTCGGCCGGGATGACCAGCATATGCGGCCCGGTGTCGATGGCCACGCCATCCATGATGACGGCGGTCAGATGCGGCACCTGGCCCAGCAGCCGGTCGCCAAGGCGGCCGATGGCGAGGCGGACCATCGCCACCCCCACCGCCGACAGCAACAGGCCGGTGAGGAAGGTCAGGCGCGAAAGCTGCTCGGCGATCTTGCCCAGATAGACGATCAGCAGCATCAGCAGCGCCGCTTGCGCCAGGGCCAAAAGGGCGCGGAAGATGCCGCGCTTCAGATCCTGAAGCATATGGATGCCATAGGCCCCGCCCTGCACCGCCAGCAGCGCATAAAGCGGCGCGACCATGGCGAACATGACGAGGCCATGAGGCTTGCCCGGCTCGCCCGCCCAGGCGCCCAGAACGAGGAAATTCGCGACGAGGAAGGACAGGAACAGCGCCGCCATGTCGCCCAACAAGCAGAGCAGATACAGACGAAGCCGCACGATTTCCTTGGAGATTGTCACTGGCGTCCAATCACATCCTTCGTTTCGCGCTCCGTGGCACCGGGGGACGGCGGTTGCAAGGGGCTTGGGCGGGAGAAAAGCGGAAGCGCGCAAGTCCATTGCCCTTTTCGGCACGACATAATCTTGCGCGGTGCGAAAGCGGCTGGCATCACGGGACTATCGTCCTTTTCGAGGGTTCCTGTCATGCGTAGTTCCGTCGTGGCGCTTGCCGCCGCCCTTGCTCTTTCCGCTTGCGCCTCCGACGGCGCGCCTCCGCCCGCTTCCGCCGGCAATGGGACGACGGCCTCCGCGAAGGCCACTCCCTCCATCGACACGATGAAGCGGCTGGTGAAGCAACTGTCCTCCGACGCATTCGAAGGCCGCGCCCCGGGCACTATGGGGGAGGAAAAGACGCTGGCCTTGCTGTCGGGCGAGTTCGAAAGGCTGGGCCTGAAACCCGGCAACAGGGGAAGCTGGTTCCAGGACGTGCCGCTGGTCGAAATCGTGGCGAAGAATGTATCGCCCCTCACCTTTTCCGGCGGGAAGGCGAAGGTGCAGGCGGGTTACGGGCCGGAAATGGTGATCGCCACCTATCGCACGACGCAGCCGCATATCGCGGTGAAGGACAGCCCCGTCATCTTCGTCGGCTATGGCATCAACGCCCCGGAGAAGGGCTGGAACGACTATGCCGGGCTGGACGTGAAGGGCAAGACCGTCCTTATCCTGGTTAATGACCCGGACTATGAGGCGGCGGGGCTGGAAGGGCCGTTCAACGGCCGGGCGATGACCTATTATGGCCGCTGGACCTACAAGTTCGAGGAAGCCGCGCGGCAGGGCGCGGCCGCCGCGATCATCGTGCATGACACGGTGCCCGCCGCCTATGGCTGGAATGTCGTGCAGTCGAGCTGGACCGGCGCGCAGCAGGTCGCCGACAGCGCGGACGGCAATGCAGGCCAGTCCGCCGCGATCGGCTGGATTCAGAAGGACAAGGCGGCGGCGCTGGTGGCCAGCGCGGGCCTTGATCTCGATACGCTGATGGCGCAGGCGAAGAAGGCGGGGTTCAAGGGGGTGCCGCTCAAGGACGTGAAGGCGTCCGTCTCCTTCGACAATGATCTTCGCAAGCATATGTCGAAGAATGTCGTCGCTCTGCTGCCCGGCAGGACGCGGCCCGACGAATATGTGCTCTACAGCGCGCATTGGGATCATCTGGGCCGGTGTCAGGCAGCTCCGGACGGCGACGACATCTGCAACGGAGCGGTGGATAATGCCACGGGCACGGCGGCGCTGGTCGCTCTGGCCGAAGCCAATGTGAAGGCGGGGCCGACGGACCGCAGCCAGGTGTTCCTGGCCGTGACCGCCGAGGAGTCGGGGCTACTGGGATCGGCCTATTATGGCGACCATCCCGTCTTTCCGCTGGGCCGCACGGTGGGCGGCGTCAATATGGATGCGCTGAGCATGGCGGGGCCGGCGAGGAATGTCGTCGTGATCGGCAAGGGCAAGTCGCAGCTCGACGCCTATCTGGAACGGGCGCTGGCGGCGCAGGGCCGCGTCGCCAGCGTCGAGCCGACGCCGGAAAAGGGATTCTATTATCGCTCGGACCATTTCAGTTTCGCCAAGCATGGCGTGCCGATGCTCTATTTCGAAGGCGGCGAGGATCTGGTGAAGGGCGGGACTGCCGCAGGCATGGCCGCGGCGGCGGATTATACCGAGCATCGCTATCATGGGCCGAAGGATGAATATGATCCCAACTGGGACTGGAGCGGGGTAAAGGCCGACCTGCAACTCTATTTCGACGTGGGTCGGGCGCTGGCGGACACGACGGACTGGCCCAACTGGGTGGAAGGCGACGAGTTCCGCGCCATCCGCGACAAGAGCCGCGCCGGGCTATGAATGAACGGGGCGAGTGGCGAAATGCCCTCCCCCTTCCCCGCCGCTGCTGTTAAAGGGCGCGCGGTTTCCTCCTGAAAGGATCGCGATGACTTTCCGTATGCCCGCCGAATGGGCGCCGCATGATTGGGTCTGGATCGGCTTTCCGGCCAATCCCGACGAATGGCCGGACGCGTTCGACCGCGCGCGGCGACAAATCGCGGACTTCGCCAACGCCGTCCATGCAGAAGGGCGCGGCGAGGAAGTCCGCCTGGTCGTCGCCAGCGATGCCGATGCGGAGGATGCCGCCAGGCTGGTCCATGCGGGCGTGAAGATCATCGTGCAGAAGCTGGGCGATGTCTGGCTGCGCGACACCGCTCCCATTGCGGTGCTCAACGGGGCCGAGCGGGCGCTGGTCGATTTCGGCTTCAACGGCTGGGGCGGCAAATATCGGATGCCGGGGGATGAAGACATCGGCGCGCGGCTGGCCGCCACCACCGGCCTGCCCACCGACACGCAGCACTGGGTCTTCGAAGGCGGCGCGGTCGACACGGATGGCACCGGCCTGTTCGTCACGACCGAGCAATGCCTGCTGAACCCCAATCGCAACCCCGATCTGGACCGGGGGAAGATCGAGACGCTGCTGGCCGGGAGCCTCGGGCTTTCGGATATGCTCTGGCTGGGCGACGGACTGCTCAACGATCATACCGACGGGCATGTCGACAACCTGGCCCGCTTCGTCGGACCGGGGCTGCTGGCGTTGCCCGAGGCGGCGGGGAAAGACGATCCCAACGCCGCCCTCTATGCCGACGCCAGGACGCGGGCAAAGGCGCAGGGAATAGAGGTGGTTTCCATGCCCTCCCCCGGCCCGGTGCTGGTGGAGGGCGAACCGATTCCGGCGAGCTACATGAATTTCTACATCGGGAACGCGGCCGTCATCGTGCCTGTCTATGGCCGCCCGAACGATCGGGCGGCGCTGGAGGCATTGAAACCCTTCTTTCCCGGACGCGACATCGTGGGGCTGCCCAGCGACGCCATATTGTCGGGCGGGGGCAGCTTCCACTGCACCAGCCAGCAGATGCCGTCCGCCTGAACCGCCCGGACTTGCACGAGGGAAGCAGCCGGGTCATTCTCGCCTCCGTCCATTGTGAGGGGGAACGAAAATGATGATTCTCGCCGGATCTCGCGGCCTTGCCATCGCCCTGTCGCTCAGCGTCGCCGCGACGCCGCTGCCAGTGTCGGCCGCGGGAGGCCTGGGAGGCTTGCTGGGCGGAATCCTGCCTGACGTCGCATCCGTGGGCGCGGGTAATGCGGCGGGGGTGCTGAGCTACTGCGTGAAGAACAGGGTGCTGGGCGGCGCCAATGCCGCGTCGGTGCTGGGCAGGCTGACCGGTCAGCCGGGCGTCGCTTCTTCCGACGAGTTCGAGCTTGGCGAACAGGGCACGCTCCAGACCGAGGGCGGCGCGCTGCCGCTGGGCAGCCTCAAGGGCAAGCTGAAGAGCAGAATGTGCGGACTTGTCCTCAAACATGCGCGGGACTTCCTGTGAAGGCGCGGTAGCGCGCGGCGGGGAAGCCCCCTATATGCGCGGCGCTGTCCCGCCCCTTCTGACGGAGCCTCAAATTGACACAAGTTACGGTCGCAGCCCTGCAACTCTCCTTTTCGGAGGATATGGCCGACAATATCGCCATGGTGGCGGACCATGTGGTAAAGGCCGCCGCGCGCGGGGCAAGGATCGTCCTGCCGCCCGAACTGTTCGAAGGCCCCTATTTCTGCAAGGTCGAGGACGAAGCCCTGTTCGCCAACGCCCAGCCGGTGGAGAGCCATCCGGCCGTGCAAGAGATGCGCAAGGTGGCGAAGGCGGAAAGCGTCTACATCCCCGCCAGCTTCTTCGAGCGGGACGGGCAGCATTATTATAATTCCCTCGCCATGATCGACGACGAGGGCGAAGTGATGGGCGTCTATCGCAAGAGCCATATTCCCGACGGGCCGGGATATGAGGAGAAATATTATTTCCGCCCCGGCAATAGCGGCTTCAAGGTGTGGGAAACGCGATACGGCACCGTCGGCGTCGGCATCTGCTGGGACCAATGGTATCCCGAAACGGCGCGGGTCATGGCGCTGATGGGCGCGGAGATGCTGCTCTATCCCACCGCCATCGGATCGGAGCCCTATGACGCCGATCTCGACACCAGCCGCATGTGGCGGCGCGCGATGATCGGCCATGCCGTCAGCAACTGCATGCCGGTGATCGCCGCCAACCGGATCGGCGAGGAGGATGGGCAGAAATTCTACGGCCACAGTTTCATCGCCGACGAATGGGGCGATTTCGCCGCCGAGGCGGATGCGCGGGACAACGGCGCGCTGGTGGCGACGCTGGACCTTGGCAAGGCGCGGATGCATCGGGCGGGAATGGGCTTCTTCCGGGACCGCCGTCCGGAGCTTTATGCCCGCATCGCTCAGGACATCTGAAGGAGAAGGCCGGGAACGCCCTGCTGGACAAAGCCTGTTCGGTCAGATGGCCGCTCCTCTGGATGAGCCGCCCGAAGGAGCCTATCTCGATTGTCTCAGGATGTTCCGACGCCCTTCCCCTGCATGCGGGCCAGTTCCACCGCCCGCGCGAACACCGCTTCGAACATGGGCGCCGTCAGTCGTCCGGTATTCTGATTATATCGGGAACAGTGATAGCTATCGATCAACATCCGCCCGTCGGGCATCCTGTGTTCCGCCAGATGGCCGAAGCGCGCCTTGGGAAGCTTGCCGCCCAGCACCTTGACCGCCGATTGATGGGCGATCTGGCCCATGGCGATGAAGGTGCGCGCCCTGGGCAATCGCGCCACCGCCTGGGCAAGGAACGGGCGGCAATTGCGGATTTCGTCCGGCAAGGGCTTGTTCTGGGGCGGCAGGCATTTGACCGAATTGACGATGATGATGTCGCGCAGGACCAGTCCGTCATCGGGGCGCGCCTCATAACGCCCTTCGGCCAGACCGAATTTCTTCAGAGTGGCGAACAGGAGGTCGCCCGCATAATCCCCCGTGAAGGGGCGCCCCGTGCGGTTTGCCCCCTGCTTGCCCGGCGCAAGACCGATAATCGCGATTCGTCCATCGGGATCGCCAAAGGCGGGGACCGGCGCATTCCACCAATCGGGATGTTCCGCGCGGCACGCCTCACGCAGATCCACGAGCCGGGGACAGCGTGGGCAATCATGGGGCGGCTCGGTTTCAGGCAGGGGGCTTTCCGACATCTCGGGAAGCAGATAGGCGCTTGAGGATGCCGGGCACAAGCCATCCTTATGCCTATGCCCTGTCGCTGGGGTCCAACCGGGCGTTGTCCGCCAGCCTTCCTCCGGCGCGCCTGCTGCGCGAGGCGATGGAACGAATGGGGGAACTCGGGCGGGTCAGCCATGCCTCTCCCCTTTTCACGACGCCTCCGCTCGGCCCGTCGCGCCGTCTTTTCACCAATGCCGCCCTTTTGCTGGAAACGTCGCTGGCGCCAGAAGAATTGCTGAGGGCATTGCAGGAGCTGGAGCAAGCCATGGGCCGCCGCCGTTTCCGCCGATGGGGCGCGCGGACCATCGATATCGATATCATCCTGTGGTCGGGCGGCCGCTGGGCGAGCCGCTCCCTTCTGATTCCTCACCCTGCGTTTCGGACCCGCGACTTCGTTCTGAAACCGCTTCTGAGCGTCGCGCCGCAGTGGCGCGATCCCCGGTCGGGATGGACTGTCCGGCATCTTGGCCGCCGCCTCATGAAGGCCAAGACAAAAGATGCCGCAAAAGGTTGACCATCCGCATCAGCCTCATTAGGGCGGGCCAACCTCTTTCGGGGCCCTTAGCTCAGTCGGTAGAGCAACTGACTTTTAATCAGTAGGTCGCTGGTTCGAACCCAGCAGGGCTCACCACATAACGCATTGAAAATATTATATTTTTATATGATGAGGGGTGTTTTGTTTTGACATTCATTTCGACAAATACCGAATAGGCACCGAAAGCGACGGCCGGGAAATTCATTACCGGCTCTTGGCCAAGTTCAGCTTGGTCGCCGTTCTGCTTGTGGCCGAATGAGGCCCGACAGCTTTTCGGACAGGAATGGGGCAGAGCTGCCGTTGTCTAAGTGTTCAGTCCCGGCATCTGGTGGATTGGGTTGACGATGAACCGTTCTGGCTCTGACGTCCAGATCTTGGCGATGTATTCGTAGGGTGTGAGCCCGCTGAGCGTTTTGAGCCTTCGGGCGAAGTTGTAGGCGGCCATGAAGTCAGCGAGGTGCGTCCGGAGTTGCTGATGGCTGTCGTAGTGGAAGCGTTTGACGGTCGCCTCCTTGATGGTCCGGTTCATCCGCTCGACCTGGCCGTTGGTCCACGGGTGGTTCGGTTTGGTGAGACGATGCTCGATGTCGTTTGCCTCGCAGATCATGTCGAAGCGCATCTGGCGTGACCATGCGGTGTTACGGTTGCGCGGCTGCTCGGCGAACTGGATGCCATTGTCCGTCAGGATCGTGTGGATGCGGTAGGGCACCGCTTTCAGCAGGTGTTCGAGGAACTCCCACGCCGTTCGGCGATCCGCCTTGTCGACGAGTTGCGTGACGGCGAACTTGCTGGTGCGGTCGATGCCGACGAACAGGTACAGCTTGCCTTCTGCAGTTTGCACTTCGGCAATATCGATGTGGAAGAAGCCGATCGGATAGCGTTTGAAGCGTTGTCGCTTTGGCTTGTCACCTTCGATGTCGGGCAGGCGAGAGATGCCGTGTCGCTGCAGGCACCGATGCAGCGCCGATCGTGTCAGGTGCGGGATCGATGGTTGCAGGGCATAAAGACAGTCATCGAGCGGCAGCAACGTGTGTCGACGGAACGCCACAACCATTGCCTCCTCGGCCTCGGACAGGGTGGTGGAATGAGGGGCCTTCGGCCCGGTCTTCAAATCCTCGACCGTCGCCCGCTTGCGCCACTTCGCCACCGTCTTCGGGTTGATCCCCAAATCCCGGCTCAGCGTCGCGAGCGAAGCTTGCGATCGCTGTATTGCTGCTCGGACGGCGTGCGTGGTCGTGGCGCTCCCGTGACGTACCTGTCCCATAAGGCTTCCTTCCATTCCAACGAAAGGATCGCACCATCAAACCGTGGGATCAAACAACTAGGTTGGGGACTCATTTGCTCCACTCTGCGACGACGGCGACGAGAGCGATAGCGGCGAGATAGTTTTGGGCGTGTCGGTCATATCTGGTGGCGATGCGCCGCCAGTTTTTGAGGCGTCCGAAGAGCCTCTCGATGACGTTTCTCCTTCGATAGATACGCCGGTCGAGAGGATATGGTGTTCGGCGCGAAGCAGTTGAAGGGATCACGGCTTTGACGTTTCGGGCGGTCAGCCAGTTGCGCAAGCTGTCGGCGTCATAGGCTTTGTCGGCGAGGAGACGCCTTGGTGGAGCGACCGTACCGAGTAGCGGAATGGCGATGCTGATGTCTGCGATGTTGCCGGGTGTCAGGGTGATGGCGACCGGTCGGCCGCGATCGTCGGCCAGGCAGTGGATCTTGCACGTCCTGCCGCCCCGTGAGCGACCGACCGCTTCTTCATACTCCCCCTTTTTGAGCCTGCCGCCGAACGGTGGGCTTTGACGTGGCTGCTATCTATCGACAGTTCTTTCGGCACAGGCCCCGATGCCGCGACCTTCTCGAAAAGGCGCTGCCAGATGCGCCGCTGAGACCAGCGGTTGTAGCGGTTATAGATCGTTGTGGGCGGCCCATAAGCGGCGGGTACGTCGCGCCAGCGGCAGCCTGTCTTGAGCACGTGCAGGATGCCCGAAATCACCGTTCGATCGTCAACTCTCGGCTTGCCAGCTTTGCCATGCGGCAGATGTGGCTCAATCGCTAACCATGCCTCATCCGACAGCCAAAACAGATGGCGTGACATACTCTCTCCTGCACAAACTCACAGAGACAGGATATTTATCTCATAATATCAAACAGGTGTATAGGTTCTCAACGTAGGGCAGCAAGCTTGATGACACTCACGGTTCGGGTACCGATATCCGTGCAACGCCAGCGGCCACCACTCATCATAATTCCTTGGCGATGGACGAAACGAAACGCGCGGGCGTTTCCCGTCAGCGCGGCGCGAACGGGTTGAAGATGCGGACGTCGAACCTCTCGAAATCGGCGATGTTGCGGGTTACGACGGTAAGATCGTGGACCTGCGCGGTGGCCGCGATCAGAGCATCTTCGATGAGATGATCCTGCTGGCGGTGCATGAGCCTCGCCCATGCCCGGAATACGGATCCATCGGTATCGAGGATATTGTAGGTCACCGCCACCTGGTCGAGCCAGCTTTCGATCTCGGCTGCTTTGGCGGTGTCCTGTTCGCGGGTTATCTCGATCCCGGCCTGGATTTCTGCAAGCGTGACGGCTGCGAGATGAAGATCCTGATCTGGAACGCTCTCAAGCCAAGCAAGAACCGCCCCGTGCGGACGTGGGCGCCGCAACTCGGAGACAATATTCGTGTCGAGAAGATACATGCCAGTCAGGCCAGTCCGACCGGCGGCCGACGGCGCATACGGCCGCGAGCGGGTAGCGGAAGATCGATCCGCGCCGCATCAGCAAGAAGAAGCTCCTTAAGCGTGGGCTTCGCGGCGTCTTGCAGACGGCGCCATTCGCTTGCGGGAACGAGCACCGCTGCGTCATTTCCGCGCCTGGTGACAAGCTGCGGGCCATCGCGAAGGCAGGCATCGAGCAATTCACTGAACCGCGCTTTCGCGTCCTGGACCGGCCAGCTCTTCATGGGAATCTCCATAAAAATGACTAGTCAGTAAACTAGTCAGAAATGTCGTGAACTGCAAGATGTGCGTTGAAACAAGGCAGCTGAGCCTTATGGGCGCAGGAAGAGTGGTATTTTATAGCCGCACGGATCGACGATCTGCTTCGGTAAAACTGTAGTCATTGATAGCGATCGCTTCGTCGAGGGCCTCATCGGAAGTCAGAGATATTCATATTCACGCTCAAGAGTTCGATAAAGCCATCTGGCAAGGCCGCGCAGGGCTTCGCTGATCGCCTCTTCGGCGGCTTCACTGGCATCTCCGGCGCACGTGTCGGCCCGACCAACGGATATCGTCATTGCATATTCATGATAATAATGGCCCTGGCGGGTCACATCGGCGGAGAGCTGATAGAAGGTCCGGCGTTGAATGTCGTACAGGGCATCCGCTATCCCATGGAGTTCGATGTCCAGCGGCGCATAGGCGCGAATTTCACGGTGCGCGCCACGCGCATAACGATAGTTTGCTTCGAAACAGGCGCCGTCGCCCTGCGAGGAGAAGCCGCTGAAGAAGATGCGCGGCGCCTGTCGCGTACTGCCGCCATCATAGCCGATCAGCTTGACGATCCGCTGCCCGGTTCCCTCGATAAAAGCCGCGATCCGGACGCAACATGGCCGGTATTGCTCTTGATCCCGTCTATGCCGTACGGCGCGCCGTTGCGCCGGGAACGGCTACGCCGTTTCGATATCCGTCTGTGGAAAATCGTCACCCTTGTAGAGAAGGGGAACACGGGCGTGGCGGGCGCAGGCATAAGCGAAGCAATCGCCGAAGTTCAGTCCCGCCGGATGTCTTGACTTGCCATATCTGTCAAAGGCGCTGACCGCGATATAACGAATGGCGGGATCGACCGCAACAACTTCGATGCCGGCAAGCTCCAGGAACTGCTCGACAGCTGTCGCTACCTCTTCGACGGAAAGGCCGAGAATCCGCGCAACCGCAATGGTCGTTTCCCAGATCGCGGTTGGATCGCTTCGGCGACGGCAGTGGCGATGTACATGTCCTATCTCGACCAGATCCGCCTCAATCTCGACGGACAGAAGGGATCGCTGGTCCAACCCGCTGCGACGTTCATCAATTGCGCCCTGTGGGTATCTTACGGCTTTCTGCGCGAAAGACGGGACTGGCCGATCGTGATCGCCAACGCGCCGGGCATCATGCTGGGCGCGACCGCCTTCTTCACGGCGCTCTGAGGCTGATTTCCGCCAGATTTCCTCCTGCGATGCGACGGGGATCGGATCGCGATCCCGCGCGCCCGTTATCATCTCCGCGAGCTCAGCCCAGAGTTTCAGGGCGGAGCGACGGCATCAAAAAGCTATGCGCACGCCCGCATTGGCCTTGAGCGTATAGCTGTCGGTGAAGCTCTTGAAGGCGCTGCTTCCCGATACCTCGCCATAAAGTGTCACTCCGCTCCGCCAGGCAAGGCTGGCCCCCAGCCCCAGTTCGCCCCACAGCCGATCCTTGGCGTAATCCAGGGCCGTGCCGGACACCATGGCGCGCGTGCCGTCGAGCCACTCATAGTTGAGATTGACGATACCGTAGACATGGCTGCGGCCGCCGTCCCATTCGCTCTGCCGATCCAGCGAGATGCCCCAGCGGGACCGCAGACTGTCAGCCTTGCCGCGCGATACGATGGCGCCCGCCGGATCGGTGAAACGGTCGAACCGGACGTTGGAATAGATCATCTGCATTTGCGGCGTGATGCTGAGCTTCCCGCCGATGGCGGTGCGTTTGCCCGCCTCCACGCTGAAGGATTCGCCTTTACCGTCGTTGTTCCGGGCCAGATTGCCGAGAATGGCGGATTTCAGATCGCTTTCATACCAGCTGAACTGGGCCTGCGCGTCAACATAGAACCCCTTGATGCCATACCATGTCAAGGTCGCGCCCAGCCCATAGCCGTCCGTCTTGATCGATCCATCGCCAAAGGGCGAGCGCACATGGCTGTTCGCCTCGCCATAATGGCCGGTAAAGCCCAGCACCAGACGTTCGCCCTTTTCCGTTCCGGCCAGCACCTGATCGATACCGATCTGCGCTTTCCAGCCGTTGATGTTCTGGTCGCTGAGGCTGGTGGACCGCCGGGCATTGGCGCGGTCCCGGGTGCCCTCCATCCGTCCCCATATGCCTGCGCCTTCGGGATGGACGCCCGCTGCCCAACTCCGATTGCCGACACGCTGCTGCAAGGTAGGCAATCCATTCAAAGCCAGCAGATTGGCTCCATAGGCTTCATAGATCGGCACGCCCGGCTGGTAGAGGGGCGGCTCCGGATCGGGATCGGGATCGGGGTCCGGACTTCCTCCATCGTCCAGCAGGGACGAGCGCAGATACCAGTCGCCATCTTCGGGATGGGCGACACCGCCCTGATACAGGCGATAGCCATAGGCACCCGCGATGATGGCCTGAGATCCCTGGAACACATAATCGCCGTCCAGCACGAAAGCGCCATTCGAAGCACCTGTCACTTCGACGATCTTGATGCCTTCCTGCGTCCTTGCGCCAAGGCCGCCGCGATTGGTCACCTTGACTTCGGTCGACCCCGCCGTTGCGCCATTCACGATCAGTCGGCTGGTGGGTGAATCGTCGCCACCCAACACCGTCGCGATTTCAAGGCGGCCATTATTGCCGCTATAGTTTCCCTGAATAGCGAGCGTACCCATCTGGCCGTCAAAGCCGGGTGCGATCGTGCCGCTGTTGACTGTCGGTCCGACCCGGCCCGTACCTTCAAGCCGCCCGTTCTGGTTCACGCTCATGGAACCGCCAAGCAGGCCATTCACCGCAAGCGTTCCCGCATCCACTCGCGCCGCGCCGCCATAGCCGCCGCTGTCCTGCGTCAGCACCAACGTGCCGTCGCCTGTCTTGCTGAGGGTGCCCGCGCCCGAAAGCGCGCCGGTCAGGGTCAGGGTGGTGCCCGCATCGGTCAGCAATGTGCCATCGCCCCCGAACTGCACCGCACGGCCGCTCGTCATGTCGACGGTCGTGTTGAGCGCGCCGCCGTCAAAGCTCAGCGCCCCGGCCGCATCGCCCAGATTGGCGTCGCTCGCCACCTGCAACGTCCCGCCATTCACCGCCGTGCCGCCGCTGTAGCTGTTCGTGCCGGTCAGGATCAGCGTGCCCAGGTCCGATTTGACGAGTTGCGCCGCGCCCGTAAGCTCGGCATCGATCCGCGCGGTATAGCCCGCGCCCGCCGCGCTGGAATCGCCCACCTGGATGATCGATCGCGCCGCGCTCAACGTCAGAGGACCGCCTGCGATCACATAGCCGTCGCTGGCGAACTGCATCCCTATGGCGCGCACGTCGCCGCCTACATTGTCGACGCTTACCATCCCCGGATCGCCCATGAAGATCGCGAAGCTGTCCTGCGTATAGTCCGCATTGACCATGCCGCTGCTTTCGGTCCACCGGTTCGCGCCGCCGCCCACGCGCCACACGCCGTCGCCGCCATTGACCTGCCCGTTATTCCTGGGTCCGGCATTCCCGTCCCAGAAGCTGAGCGTCAGCCCCTGCGTGTTGACGAGATTGACCTGACCCGCGACCGAAGTCTGGACGAACAGGTCGCTCCCGCCCGGCAGGCTCCCCAGCGCCAGTCCGCGGTCGGTGAGCGCGCCGCCATAGTTGAACACGCGATAGACGCCCGGACCGAAGGTGCCGCCGGTCGAGACCGTCACGTTGATCGTGCCGTCCAGCAGCAGGTCTCCGCCCACATTGACGAGGTCGTTGAGGGAGCCGCCCGGTATGTTGGCCTGCCCGAACTCGAAGTTCAGCAGCGAACCGGAGGACAGGGCCATATTGCCGTTGACCGTCAGCGTGCCGGTGCCATCCGCGCCCGGGGTCAGGATCGCGCCGTCCGCCAGCGTGACGTCGCCGCCGATGGTGCCGTTGCCGCCCAGGGTCGCGCCCGACGCTATAGTCGTCGCCCCGCTTGCGCCCGACAGATCGCCGTTCACGAGCAGGCGGCCCGCCTCGACGCTGGTCGCGCCGCTCTGGCTGCTGGCGCCTGCCAGCACCAACGTGCCGTCGCCTGTCTTGCTGAGGGTGCCCGCGCCCGAAAGCGCGCCGGTCAGGGTCAGGGTGGTGCCCGCATCGGTCAGCAATGTGCCATCGCCCCCGAACTGCACCGCACGGCCGCTCGTCATGTCGACGGTCGTGTTGAGCGCGCCGCCGTCAAAGCTCAGCGCCCCGGCCGCATCGCCCAGATTGGCGTCGCTCGCCACCTGCAACGTCCCGCCATTCACCGCCGTGCCGCCGCTGTAGCTGTTCGTGCCGGTCAGGATCAGCGTGCCCAGGTCCGATTTGACGAGTTGCGACGTTCCCGCCAGTTCTGAATCGATCGTGGCGATGATGCCCGCTCCCGCAGTGGTGCCATCGCCCACCCGGATGATGGAAGGCGCGCCGACCAGATTGATCTTGTCGCCCGCGATCTCATAGCCATCCGTCAGGAACTGCATGCCCGAAGCGTTGATCGCGCCGAGGCTTTCGTCCACGGTTACATTGCCCGCAGCGCCCATGAAGACCGCGAATGCTCCGTCACTGAAAGGCGCGTTCAGATCGCCGGCCTGGTCGGTCCAGTTGTCGTTGCCGGAAAAATTCTGCCACAGCCCATCGCCACCGTCGATCAGGTCGTTGTTCTTGGACGGTATGGTGGCGCCATCCCAATAGCGCAGCGTGACGCCCGTCGTGTTGACGAGGTTGACCTGCCCCGGAACCGAGGTCTGTACATAGAAATCCGGCGAGGGAATGGTGCCCAGCGTCAGGCCGTTATTCGTGAGCGCCCCGCCATAGTTGATGACCCGATAGACCCCGGGATCGAAGCTGCCCCCCGCGGTGGTCTGCACATTGAGCGTGCCGTCTAGCACCAGATCGCCGCCCACGTCGATCAGGTCGTTGAGCGCCCCTCCCGCCACATTGGCCTGTCCGAAATTAAAATCGAGGATCGATCCCGCGGCAAGATTGAGGTTGCCGCCGATCCCCAGCGCTCCCGGTGCGGCGCCGACATCTCCAGGATTGATGGTACCGCCATTGTCCACCACCACATCGCCGCCGATCAATCCCATGCCGCCAAGGGTCGCACCGCTCTGAACAGTCGTCATGCCGGTCGCCGCCGACTGATCGCCATTGACGATCAATGTTCCGGCATTGACATTGGTCGCGCCGGCATAGCTGTTCGCGCCGGTCAGGACCGTGACGCCCGTTCCGTTCTGGTCAAAGGTGCCGCTGCCGGAAATCTCGCCGCCCAACGCATAGGTGTCGCTGCGGTCGACGATGAGCGAGGCATTGTTCAGGATTTCGCCGGTGATGCTGCCGCTGGCGCCGCCATTGCCGAGTTGCAGAACGCCCGCGGAGATCGTCGTGCCGCCGCTATAGCTGTTGGCGGCGGTGAAGATCGTCTTGCCGCTCCCGTTCTGCTCGACGCTACCAGAGCCTGAAATCACATTGCCGAAAGTCACGTCATCGGAACGGTTGAAGGACAGAACGCCGTCATTGGCGATATCCCCCAACACCGACCCCGATGTTCCCCCGTCTCCCAGTTGCAGCGTGCCATTCGCGATGGAGGTCCCGCCCGCGAAAGCGTTCTGGCCGGTCAGGATCAAGGTGCCCGCGCCATCCTTGGTCAATGCGCCGGAGCCGGTCATGACCTGACTCAAGGTAGACGTGACGCCGGCCACCATGTCGATCGTGCCGCCGCCCGCGTCCAGCGTGATGGCGCGCGCGGCACCGATATCGAAGCTGTCGGTCAGCCGCAGCACGCCTCCGTCGAAAGTCAGGCTGCCGCCCGCAGCTCCCAGCGCATTGTCAGCACCGACCGCGACCGTGCCTTCCTTGAACAGCAATCCGCCGGAAAACAGGTTACCCGCTCCTACCGAAGGCGCGAGCGTCAGAACCCCGCTCCCCGTCTTCTCGACCGCGCCGGTTCCGGTGATCTGTCCGACATAAGCGCCATCGTCCGTTTGAACGAAGCGCAGGAGCCCGTCATTCTGCACATTGTTGAGATTGCTGGAGGCCGGAACCTTCGTCGGCAGGCTCTGCGCCCGCGCTTCCAATGTGCCGTCGGGATTGATGATGAGGTTGCCGGTATAATTGCTGTTGTTGCCGGTCAGCGCCAATGTGCCGTCATTGACCGTCACGATGGTGAATCCGGAAAGACTGCCGGGCAATGTCCACTTGCCCTCGCCGTCCTTTGTCAAAGTCGAGAAATTGGTGATGTTACCGGAAAGGACGTCATTATTTCCCGCCGCGCCTTGCAGCGTCAGATTGTTGGTGCCGCCGCCGCCATTGATGCTGCCGGTGACACTGGAACCCGCTTCGAAAATAAGGTCGTCGCCGCCCGCTCCGAAGGAAAGGCTGCCGATGATCTGCGCGCCGGTGCGATTGTAGAAGGTGATGCCTGCGCCACGCGTGCTGCCCATCACGGACCCGCCGCCGACACGCTCTATCGTGCCGTAATTGTCGATGACGTTCTTCGATCCGGTGACCTGATCCTCAAACCAGATGGCATTGCTGTTGGTCGCCTGGATGAGGCCGCGGTTGATGATGCTGTTGCCGAAACCGGCGGGATTGATCGCTTCCGAATTGCCCGATGACCCCGTCGCTATGACCCGGCCGGTTTCCGAGATGGTGAGCGTGGTGTTGTTCAGAAATTCGATCGAATTGTTGCCCATGCCGAACGTGCCGGAGCCGCCGCCATTATTGGCTATATTGGTCACCGTCCCGTCGATGGTGATCTGGGCATTGCTGCCTACGCTGATGGCGTTGTTGTTGTTCGTGCTGATCGTTGCTCCGGCGCCGACGTTCACGATGCGGCCATTATCCGTACGTCCGGAGCCAACCCTGCTCGTATAAGGATCAGGTGCGGATGTATCGCAAGTCGTCGTGGATCCCGATGTTACGCAATTTGCATAAGCCGGCGTGGCAAAGATCAGCGCAGAAGCCGGCAATCCCATGATAGTGAAGAAAGCGGTGGTGGAAGTCAGTCTGCCCCGGATACTCATATATCCTTCCCCTCTTGCTATTTCCCTGCCCCATGAAACACTTCAGATTCAGGGGATTTCTAGATATTATTGGAGTCAGCAACGCAGTTTCAAACAGATGGTTCCCGGTGATTTGGGTAGATACGCGAAACGGGGATGCCATTTCATAAAGTTGTTCTTTCGTAACGATTCCTATCGCCATCATTACGGGTCCGCGAATGCTCCTTCACGCCGGAAGGCTTCGCGGGTATCGACGCCTCCGCTGAGCACTCGATAGAGGTTGGCCGCGCTCGCCAGTTGCCCCCGCCGGACGCCCCCGGGAAGCGAGGCCATCAGCCGAGGGCACGATACAGATGCGGGCCTCTTTCCATTCGGCGAATAGCCAGATCAAAATGGTGAGATCGATCGTGAACGCCAGCATCGAACTGAGCGCCACCGCTTCACTGCGTGGCAGGTCCGCGCCAGCCGGAAGGGTGATGGAGGCCAAAGCCGTCAATCCGGAGGCCGCCCGCTGCCATCACACCCTGACGACCATCGTGCGGCGAAAGAGCATCGCTCGTCTTAGCAACCGAATGTTGCGAAAATCGTGAAGGAACGCGGCACGTTCATGGACAGGCCGAGGTTCTGACGATGTCCCGGCCCAATATTCGGGTCCGAGACGTTCGCGGGAATCGTGGCCAGTGTGCCGCGCAGTGGCTGCGGCACAGGCGACAGGTTGTGCAGGGTCTTCCTTTGGTTCCTCGCTCTTCAGTATCTTATCTCGGCATCCACAAAACCGGCAGGCCAGTCGGAGGAAACCGGCCTGTCGCTTTTACTCGGGAATGACCGCAACCGCCTGGATCTCGACCAGCGCCTCGTCCTCGACCAAACCGGAAATTTCCACCACGGCCATGGCCGGAAAGTTGCGGCCGATCACCTCTCTATATGCCGCACCAATCTCCTTGAGGGACGATGAATAGGCTTTCCGGTCAAGCACGTACCAGGTCATCGTCGTGATATGCTCCGGACCGGCTCCCGCCTCGGCCAGAATGGCGACGATGTTTTCGAGCGCCTGACGCACCTGCCCGGGCAAATCCCGCGCCTCGAATTTACACTGTCCATTCCAGCCGATCTGGCCGCCGACATAGATGGTCTGGCCCTTGTTCGCCGCCACGCCGTTGGCATAGCCCTTGGGCTGGCTCCAGCCTTCCGGCAGCAGGGTCTTATGCATCTTCATTCTCCTGACAGGATTGCCGCGCGGCGCACGAATGCGCCAGGCGAAGCAAGGAAATCTTCCGGGACGGCCACGCGCATGGCCGCCAGATAGAGCGGGAGACAGGCGATATTCGAAGGATCGCAGGCCCCGGGAACACAATGGCCGACCGGCGCGAAAGCCATATCGAGCTTCAGTTGGCGAAAGCGGGGATGCCGGTGATGGCGCGGCCAAGGATCAAGGCATGCACGTCATGCGTCCCTTCATAGGTATTGACGACCTCGAGATTGACGAGATGACGCGCGATCGGAAACTCGTCGGAAATCCCGTTGCCGCCGAGCATGTCACGAGCGACGCGGGCAATCTCCAGAGCCTTGCCGCAGGAATTGCGCTTCAGGATCGAGGTCAACTCAACCGGCGGATGCCCCTCGTCCTTCAGCCGGCCGAGGCGCAGGCAGCCTTGGAGACCGAGCGAAATTTCGGTCAGTATGTCGGCCAGTTTCTTCTGGATGAGTTGGTTGGCGGCAAGCGGGCGGCCAAACTGCTTGCGATCCAGCACATATTGCCGTGCCGTTTCGTAACAGGATTCCGCCGCGCCCAGGGCCCCCCAGGCGATGCCGTAGCGCGCGGAGTTAAGGCAGGTAAACGGACCTTTCAGACCCGTTACGTCCGGCAGCATATTTTCTTCCGGCACAAAAACGTCGTCCATGACCACCTGGCCGGTGATGGAGGCGCGCAAACCGACCTTGCCGTGGATCGCGGGAGCGGACAGCCCGCTCCATCCCTTCTCCAGGATGAAGCCCCGAATCTTGCCATCTTCGGTCTTCGCCCAGACGATGAACACATCCGCGATCGGCGAATTCGATATCCAGGTCTTCGATCCCGTCAGCAGGTAACCCCCATCGACCTTGCGCGCCCGCGTCACCATGGAGCCGGGGTCCGATCCATGGTCCGGTTCAGTCAGACCGAAGCAGCCGATCTTGGTCCCGGCGATGAGGCCAGGCAGATATTTCCGCTTCTGCTCTTCGGTTCCGAATGTGTAGATCGGCACGATCACCAGCGACGATTGCACGCTCATCATCGAACGGTATCCCGAATCGATACGCTCGATCTCGCGCGCGATCAGGCCATAGGAAACATAGTTCAGCCCCGCGCCGCCATATTCCGCCGAAACCGTGGGACCAAGCAGCCCCAACTCGCCCATCTCGGCGAAAATGGCCGGGTCCGTCTTCTCATGCCGGAAGGCCTCCTGCACGCGCGGCAACAGCCTGTCCCGCGCAAAGGCCTGGGCGGTATCACGCACCATGCGCTCTTCATCGCTCAGTTGCGCGTCGAGTCCGAACGGGTCCTGCCAATCGAAATGCGCTTTCATCTCATGCATTCTCTTTTTCCTACCTTGCCGCAGCCTTCATGAGCTCGCGTCCGATGATCAGTTTCTGGACCTCGGTGGCGCCCTCATAGATACGCAATGCGCGAATCTCGCGATAGAGGCGTTCCGGGATTTCGCCCACGCGCACGCCGCGCCCGCCGAACAACTGGAGCGCCTGATCGATCACCCATTGCGCGTTCTCGGTGGCTGTCAGCTTCGCCATGGCCGCCTCGCGAGTCGTCGGCAGCTTCTGCACATCGCGCCGCCATGCGGTGCGCATGGTCAGCAGCGATGCCGCGTCGATCGCCGTGGCCATGTCGCCCAATATGCTCTGCGCCGTCGGCAAATCTGCCAGCGTTCCGCCGAACATCCGCCTCGATCTCGCATGACCCACGGCTTCATCCAGCGCGCGCCGCGCAAAGCCAAGCGCCGCGGCCGCCACCGAAGGACGGAAGATATCCAGTGTCCGCATGGCGATCTTGAAGCCCTCGCCGGGCGATCCCAGCATCTGCGTGGCGGGCACACGCACGCCTTCGAAGCGAATGCGGGCCAGGGGATGGGGCGCCATGGTGTCGATCCGTTCCGCGATCACGAAACCGGGCGTGTCGGCATAGACCACGAACGCCGAGATGCCCCGCGTGCCTTCTCCTTCACCCGTGCGCGCGAAGACGGTGTAGACATCGGCGATACCGCCATTCGAAATGAAGGTCTTTTCGCCCTCCAGCACATAATCATCGCCATCGCGCCGCGCCGCGGTCGACATCGCCGCGACATCCGATCCCGCCTCCGGCTCGGTCAGCGCGAAAGCCGAAATCAGTTCGCCCGACGCGATCTTCGGCAGGATGCGAACCTTGAGCTCCTGCGGACCAGAGAGACTGATCGCGCCAGTCCCGAGACCCTGCATCGCGAAGGCGAAATCGGCCAGCCCGTCATGATAGGCGAGCGTTTCGCGAACCACGCACAGTGCGCGGCTGTCGATCTCCTCCCAGGCTCCCCCATAGGCTGCGGGCACGCAATGGCGCAGGAAACCGGCGGCGCCCAGCCGGGCGACCAGGCCTTTGGTGGCCGCCTCCGCATCATGATGATCGATTTCGCCAAGGCCATTGCCGGCGACGAATGCATCGAGTGCCTGGGCGAGTTCCCGATGCTCATGCGCCAGGAACGGCCACTCCAGATGTTCGCGGGACAGGCCCTGTCCCGCGTGGTTATAGGGGGCCACGGCTCAATTTCCCTCGAACACGGGTCTGGACTTGGCGGCGAACGCGTCGAAGGCGCGACGGAAATCACCCGTCACCATGCAGATCGCCTGCGCCTGAGCCTCCGACTCTATGATTTCCTCGATGCCCATCGACCATTCCTGATCCAGCATCTTCTTCGTCATCGAATGGGCGAACCAAGGTCCGTCGGCGAGGCTGCGCGCGAAATCCTGTGCTTCGCCTAGCAGCGCCGCGCGCTCATGCAGCGCATTGTAGAACCCCCACGCATGGCCTTCCGTCGCCGTCAACACCCGGCCCGTGAAGAGCAGTTCGGCGGCGCGGCCCTGCCCGATGATGCGCGGGAGGATGCCGCAAGCCCCCATATCCGCTCCTGCGAGCCCGACCCGCGTGAACAGGAACGCCGTCTTCGCCTCTGGTGTTGCCAGACGATAGTCGGCGGCCATCGCCAGAATGGCGCCGGCACCGGCGCAAATACCGTCGACCGCGGCAATGATCGGCTGCGGGCAGGCGCGAATCTGTCGCACCAGATCGCCGGTCATTCGCGTGAAGGCCAGAAGGTCCGGCATCTTCATGTTGGTCAGCGGCTCGATGATGTCGAAGACGTCACCGCCCGACGAGAAATTATCTTCCGCGCCGGTTATCACAACGGCCCGCACGTCGCTCGCCTTGTGGAGCGCCCGGAACAGATCGCCCAGTTCCTCATAGCTCTCGAAAGTGAGCGGGTTTTTCTTCTGCGGCCGATCGAGCGTGATGGTGGCGACACGACCATCCTCGTCGGTCTCGAACCGAAAATGCGTTGCCTGATATCCCTTGAACGGGCGCTTCTTGTCCTGCATCGCGTTGCTCATCGTCTTCCCATTCCCGTCTCGTGGCGAGGGGCATTCCTCGCCCCGCGATCAACCCGTCAGCCGACCATGACCTCGCCGCCGGCCACCGCGATCGCCTGTCCCGTGATGGCTGTCGCCTGCGTGCCCACAAGCCAGAGCACCGTGTCCGCCACTTCTTCCGCTGATACCAGTCGACCCTGAGGATTGCTGCGGGCGAGGCTGGCGCGCGCCTCATCGGTCGTCCGTCCGGTCTTGCCGGTGATGGTCTCGACCGCATTTTCCAGCAGTGGCGTGTCCGTGAACCCCGGGCAAACGGCGTTCACCGTAACATCCGTCCGCGCGAGTTCCAACGCCAGCGCCCTTGTCAGCCCGACCACGCCGTGCTTGGAAGCGCAGTAAGCCGCCACATATGGATAACCGATCAGGCCTGCCGTGCTGGCAATGTTGACGATGCGGCCATTACCGGCTCGCAGAAGCGAAGGCAAAGCCGCCTGGATCGTCAGGAAGGTCCCGGTGAGGTTGAGACCGATCACATGGTTCCACACCTCCAGGCTTGTCTTCTCGAACGGCGCTGATGGAGCCTCTCCGGCAGAATTGATCAGCACGGCGATCTCGCCAAAATGCGCGACGGCGCGGTCGATACCATCGCCCAGCGCGGACCCGTCATCGGCTACATCGAAGTCGGCAAGGACAAACGCCTCGCCGCCTTCCGACGCGATCTCCGACGCCACCGTCTCCAACGGAGCCGCGCGACGACCGGCAAGCGAAACGACATGCCCTTCGTTCGCCAGCCGCTTGGCGACTGTTCGGCCGATGCCGCTCCCCGCCCCCACGACAAGCGCGTGCCGTCCCCGTGTCATCGCGGCTTCCCGAAAGCCTGCGCCTCGGCGCGGGCCAGGTTGCTTTCATATTGGTAACGTGCGGAAAGATATTGTTTTGGCCATTGCTGTCCTTGATAATGGACTTTCGCCGCCTCGTGGATGACGAACGCCGGATCGGCCAAATGCGGCCGCGCGACCGCGCAAAGATCGGCCCGACCGGCGGCTATGATGGAATTGGCGTGATCCGCTTCCGAAATCGCACCGACGGCGATCGTCGGGACGGCAATCTCATTGCGGATCTTGTCGGAAAACGGGGTCTGGAACAGGCGTCCATAGACCGGCTTTTCTTCCTTCACCACCTGCCCGGACGAGCAGTCGATCAAATCCGCTCCCGCCTCCTTGAACATTCTGGCGAATATGGCCGCATCCTCCGGCGTGTTGCCGCCGTCGGACCAGTCATGGGTGGACAGACGAACGGAAATAGGCCGATCTTCCGGCCATGCTGCTCGAACCGCCCGGAAAACTTCCAGCGGGAAGCGGGCGCGCGCTTCATGGTCACCGCCATATTCGTCGTCGCGCAGATTGGTGAGCGGCGACAGGAAGCTGGACAGGAGATAGCCATGCGCGGCATGCAGTTCCAGTATATCGAAGCCGATCGCGGCCGCGCGCTCCGTCGCGGAGATAAAATCGGCGATGACTCGATCCATATCCTCGCGCGTCATGGCCCGCGGCACGGCCGAATGCTTCAGATAAGGAATCGCCGACGCCGAAATGAGCGGCCACGCCCCGGCCTCCAGCGGCTCGTCGATACCCTCCCAGGCCAGCCTGGTCGCGCCCTTTCGTCCGGCATGACCTAATTGCACG
The DNA here is from genome assembly GCF_002355855.1 of Sphingobium cloacae. Lineage (NCBI taxonomy): Bacteria > Pseudomonadati > Pseudomonadota > Alphaproteobacteria > Sphingomonadales > Sphingobiaceae > Sphingobium > Sphingobium cloacae. Next base: position 653,763 of record NZ_AP017655.1, on the reverse strand, counting down.
CCGATCTTGGCCGGCGTCTCGTCATGGACGAAATCAACGATGCGTTGGAAGGCTGCCGCCTGCTCGTCGTTCCAGAGACCCAGGCACCCCGGCGTGATGCGCGCGTCCGGCGACACGCAGGTCATCTCGGGAAAGACAAGGGCCGCCCCGCCCATCGCGCGCGAACCGAGATGGACCAGATGAAAATCGTCCGGCAAGCCGTCCTTGGCCGAATACATCGCCATGGGCGACATCATGATGCGGTTATGCAACGTCAATCCACGCACCTGATAGGGCGTGAACATGGGAGGCGGCACGGCGTCATTGGCCGTCACCTCGACTCCTGACCGGCGCGCGAACCACCGTTCATAGCCTTCCAGCCAATCCTTGTCGCGCAGGCGCAGATTCTCATGGCTGATACGCTGGGACCGGGTCAGCATGGAATACATGAACTGCTCCGGCTCCAACTGGTCGGCATAGCGTTCGCCGACCACCTCGAACCACTCCATGGCATTGCGCGCCGCATTCTGGATGCGGGCCACGTCCACGCGCCGCACCTCCTCATAGGCGTCGAGCACCTGGGGGATTTTGTCCGCCTGATGGCCGGCTATGTCGAACTGACGCGTCAATTCGATGGCATCGTCAATGGCCAGCTTGGTTCCCGAACCGATCGCGAAATGCGCGGTATGTGCGGTGTCGCCCATCAGGACGACATGGTTGCGGCCGTTGAAATGGCTCCACTTCCCGCAGATCAGCCGGCCAAAATTCAGCCATGCCGAGCCGCGAAGGTGGCGCGCGTTGGTCATGAGGCGGTGACCGTCCAGAGTCTCGGCAAACAGCTTTTCGCAAAAAGCGATGGACTCGTCCTGATCCATCGCATCCAGCCCATGCGCCTTGAAAACCTCATCGGTGGTCTCGACGATGAACGTCGACGTGTTGGCGTCGAAACGGTAGATATGCGCCTGGAACCAGCCATGATCGGTCCTGCGGAAGTCGAAAGTAAAGGCTTCGAACTGCTTGTCGGTGCCGAGCCAGATATAGCGATTGGGGCGCATCTGCATATCGGGCTGGAAGATATCCGAATATCTTTCGCGCAGCCTTGAGTTGACGCCGTCCGAAGCAATGATCAGGTCGGCGTCCGGAAATTCATCGTCGCTTTGCACCTCATGCTCGAACACCAGTTCGACCCCGAGCTCAAGGCACCGCTCCTGCAAAATGTTCAACAGTTTCTTGCGTCCGATTCCGACAAAGCCGTGACCGGTGGTTCTGATCTTGCGGCCCTTGAAGACAAGTTCGATGTCATCCCAATGATTGAAGGCATCTTCGATGGTCCGGGCCGTTTGCGGATCCCATTCGCGCATCGACACCATCGTCGCGTCCGAAAATACCACGCCCCATCCGAACGTATCGAAAGGGCGGTTACGCTCCACGACGGTAATGTGATGATCGGGATGCTGACGCTTCATCAACAACGCAAAATAGAGTCCGGCAGGGCCGCCGCCGACGCAGACGATGCGCATGGGAGTTCGCTCCTTACGGTTGATGGGCCACCCCTTGCGGCGAAATCAGACCCGATGCCTTAACGTGAACCGCACTCAATAATATTTCAAGCTTAAAGTTATTTTGCCCTCATACCTGCCCATCGAGCCGGGCGCCACATACTTTCAAGCACCTGATTTTCCGTCGATATTCATTACGGACGATGAGCCGCCCATCACAATTGCCCAGAACAAAATGGGGGTATTGGCAGCGCCGAATCGTTCATCCTCTATTGGCGAGCGCCTTGCGCACCGATTGTTTCAGCTTGCCGAGGGCCGTGATCAAACGCTGCCTGTCGCGTGTCGACAGATCGCCAAAGAAATCGCCGATCCATTCTCCGTGCCGTTCCGCCATGCTCCGGAACGCGTCGCGGCCATAGGGGGTCAGCGCGACGATCTGCACCCGCCGGTCTTCGGTCGAAGGCGATCGCGTGACATGACCGCTTTCGACCAACCGCTCCACAAGAGCCGTCAGGTTTCCGGGTGAAACCATCATGCGCTTGGAAATCTCCCCCAGCACCATCCCGTCATGCGCGCGTTCCAGCTGCGCCAGCAAATCGAAGCGCGGGAGAGTAAAGCCGAATTCGTCCCGCAAACGGCGGCGCACCTCCGTCTCGACCAGGGTGGAGCAGGTCAGCAGGCGAAGCCACAATCGTGTCTCCTCCCCATGATCGCCCGGCGATTCCGCGACCTTGGTCTCGCCATCAAGCCAGAAATCATCGTTTCCGCCTTCCCCGGTCAATATGCCTGCTCCTCATATCATGCGAACGGTGTCGTCTCGTCATTGAACCGACCGCTTTAGGCTGGCTCCGCTGTGGTTGGAACCCTCAAGCTACCGCTTCGGGATCAGGGGGCATCGGACCACGGCGGCGTCACTTACGAACCGGCCTCGATCGGCTGGATGGGGAATGGCTTCCACTGCCTGACAAACGATTGCAGCGCGTCGATGGCGACATAGACGACAGGCGTGGTATAGAGCGTCAGGATCTGGCTCACGAGCAAACCGCCTACAATGCAAATGCCGAGCGGTTGGCGCATCTCCGCGCCCTCTCCCACGCCCAGCACCAGCGGCACCGCGCCGAGGATCGCCGCCATGTTGGTCATCAGGATCGGCCGCAGGCGCAGCCGGGCTGCCTGGCGGATCGCCTCCAACGGTTCCAGCCCCTCCTTGCGTTGCCGGGCCAGGGCGAAGTCGATCATCAGGATCGCATTCTTCATCACCATGCCGATCAACAGGAACAGGCCGAGCAGCGCGATCAGCGAAAACTCGAACCCCGTCAGCCACAGGGCCAGAAAGGCCCCCACTCCGGCCGATGGCAGGGTGGAAAGGATCGTCAGCGGATGCGCCAGGCTTTCATAGAGGATGCCGAGCACGATATAGACGGCCAGCACCACGCCGAGCAGCAGCAGCGGCTGGTTGCGGCTGTTGCTTCCGGCGAGATCCAGTTCCCCGGACAGCTTCGCCTGCACGTCGGTGGGAAACATCAGCGGCGCCAAGGCCCGGTCGATCGCGGCGCTCGCCTTTTCCAGCGATACGCCCTGCGCCAGCGAAAAGGTGACGCGCCGCGCGGCGAACTGGTCGCGATGGGGAACCCAATCATCCGCTAGGCTCTGCGTCCGGGAGGTGAAGGCGGCCAGCGGCACCCTGCGTCCATCCTTGGCGATCACCTGCACCAGATCGAGCACGCCGGGATCGGACGTATAGCGCGGCTCCAGTTCCAGGATCACCCGATACTGGTTGAGGTCGCCATAGATCGTCGCGATCTGCCTTTGGCTGAAACTGTTGTTCAGAACGCTGGTGACCGTCCGCATGTCGATGCCCAGCCGCGTCGCCGCATCGCGATCGATATCGAGGTCGATCTGAAGGTTGCCGCCGCCGGCGCGACCATCGACATCGGTCAGCTCCGGCAGCTTCTCCAGGGCGGCCGCAGCCTTGCGCTGCCAGTCCTTCAGGCCTTCCAGCTTCGGCGACAGCAGATGCAGTTCATATTCCTGGCCCTGCTGGCCCGGCGGCTCAAGCTGGATATCCTGATCGACGTTCACCCACAGCACGCCGCCCGGCACCTTGGGCATGCCCGCGCGCAGACGCGCGAGCACGGCGCCGACGGTCTCGCGTCTTTCCGCCATCGGCTTCAGCCGGACCAGCATGAGGGCGTTGTTGATGCCGGTATCGCCGCCCGCCTGGCCAACGACATCGGCGACCGCCGGATCGGCCAGCAGATAGCGGCGATAGGTCTCGATCTTGGGCTGCATGAGCTGAAACGACATGCCGTCGTCCCCGCGCGCGAAGGCCGTGAGCTGGCCGGTATCCTGTTCCGGCAGAAAACCCTTGGGAATGACGATATAGAGGCCGACATTGATCGCCGTCACCGCTACCAGCAGGCCCAATGTGATCCGGCGGTGCCGCAGCGCTGCGTCCAGCGTGCGCTCGTAGAAGGCGGCGACCTTCGCGGGGAAGCCGCCCGGACGCGCATCCCCGCTTCCCGGCTTCAACAGCCGCGCGCAGAGCGCGGGCGTCAGGGTGAGGGACACGAGGAGCGAGATCAGCATCGCCGCCGCCAGCGTCAGCGAAAATTCGCGGAACAGGAGCGTGATGACTCCGCCCATGAACAGGATCGCGACGAAGACGACCAGCAGCGACAGGTTCATGGCGATGAGCGTGAAGCCCACTTCCCGTGTGCCGCGCAGCGCGGCGCGACGGGGAGAGAGGCCGGCCTCGATATGGCGGGAGATGTTTTCGAGGATGACGATGGCGTCGTCGACCACCAGCCCGGCGGCCACGATCAGCGCGGTGAGGGAGAGGTTGTTGAGGCTGAACCCCAGCGCCCACATTGCCGCGAAGCTGGTGACAAGGGCGACGGGGATGGCAAGGCTGGGGATCACCGCCGCGCGCCAGCGCCGCAGGAACAGACCGACGACGAGGATGACCAGCCCCACCGAAAGCGCGAGCGCAAGCTGCGCCTCCCGGATCGTCGCGCGGATGCCGGGCGAGCGGTCAAGCACGACTTCCAGCCGCGCCTCGGCGGGAAGCAGGGCGCGCAGCGCGGGCAAATCTTCCCGGATCGCGTCGATGGTCGCGACGATATTGGCTCCGGGCTGGCGGCGCACGGTGAGCAGCACCGCCGGGCGGTCATTGTGAAAGCCCATCGCATAACGGTTCTCGGTGGACTCGCTCACCGTCGCCACGTCGGCGAGGCGGACCAGCCCGTTGGCGCGGCGGGCAACCACCAGCATTTCATAGTCGGCTACCTGCCTAAGCTGCGCGTTGCTGCCGATCTGCCAGCTTCTCCCCTCACGCTCCGTCGCACCCAGCGGCGTCAGCGCATTGGCATTGGCGATCGCCTGCCGCACTTCGTCGAGCGCGATGCCGTGCGCGGCCAGCGCATGCGGGTTGAGCTGCACGCGCATCGCGGGCAGAGAGGCTCCGCCCAGCGAAACCTCGCCCACGCCCGGCACCTGCGACAATTTCTGCGCCAATATGGCGGAGGCGTCGTCATAAAGCCGTTCAGGCGGCAATGTGTCGGACGACAGCGCCAGCGCCATGATGGGCGCCTGGCTGGGGTTGAGCTTGCGATAGACCGGCTCGGACGGCATGCCCGACGGCAACTGGCCGCGCGCCGCGTTGATCGCCGCCTGCACGTCGCGCGCGGCGTCGTTGATGTCGCGGCCCAGTTCGAAGATCATGACGATCTCCACCGTGCCCTGCCCGCTGGTGGCCTCCATCAGCCGCACACCGGCGATGCTGCCGAGCGAGCGTTGCAGCGGCACCGCCACCGCCGCCGCCATGGTGCGCGGATTGGCGCCAGGCAGGCTGGCTTCCACCGCGATGGCGGGGAAATCGACCTCCGGCAGGGGCGCGGTGGGCAGGAGACGCCATGCGAGCAAGCCCGTCAGCATCATCGCGACGGCAAGCAGCGCGGCCGCTACCGGCCGCGCGATGAAGAAGCGCGCGATCACAGCGCCGGACGGGGATCGGTCGACCTGCGGCGCGACCGTTGCGCCATGCGGTCGAACCAGAGATAGACGACCGGCGTGGTGAACAGCGTCAGCATCTGGCTGACGATCAGTCCGCCCACCATGACGAGGCCGAGCGGATGGCGCAGTTCGGCCCCCGCGCCCTGCGCGAACATCAGCGGCAATGCGCCGAACAAGGCGGCCAGCGTCGTCATCAGGATCGGGCGGAAGCGCAGCAGCGCCGCGCGGCGGATCGCCTCACGCGGGGACAGTCCCTCGCGCCGCTGCGCCTCCAGCGCGAAGTCGACCATCATGATGCCGTTCTTCTTGACGAGGCCGATCAGCAGGATGATCCCGATCACCGCGATCAGGTCCAGCGGCTCGCGCGCGATCAGCAAGGCCAGCAGCGCGCCGACCGTGGCCGAAGGCAGGGTGGAGAGGATCGTCACCGGATGGACGGTGCTTTCATAGAGCATGCCGAGGATCAGATACATGACGACCACCGCCGCCAGGATCAGCAGGAGCGTGCTGTCGAGCGACGCCTCGAAAGCCCGCGCCGCGCCCTGATAGACGAGCGTGACCGATGGCGGGGCGCCAAGCTCCGCCCAAACGGCGTCGATGGCGGAAACCGCACTGCTCAGCGATGCGCCCTGGGCAAGATTGAAGGAAACCGCCACCGCCGGAAACTGGCCGATGCGGCTCAGCACCAGAGGAACCGGGCGCATGTCGACCCGGACGAGACCCGCCAGCGGGACCGGCGTGCCGTCCGCCGCCTTCACGAATATCCGGCCAAGGTCCTCGGGCCCCTGTTGCAGGCGCGGGTCGGCCTCGATCACGACGCGATACTGGTTGGCCTGGGTGAAAAGCGTGGTGATCTGGCGCTGGCCGAAGGCGTTGTAGAGCGCGGCGTTGATGTCGGCGGCGTTGATGCCCAGCCGGCTGGCGGCCGCCCGATCGATCTCGACATGCGCCTGCAACCCGCCCGCCTGAAGATCGTCGCTGACGTCGGCCAGTTCCTCCCGCGCGCGCAGCCGCTCGACCAGACGGGGCGTCCATTCGGCAAGCTGCCGGGCGTCGGGCGACGAAAGGCTGAAGCGATATTGCGTACGGCTCACCTGATCGTCGACATTGAGCTCCTGGACCGGCTGCATATAGGCGCGAATGCCGGAGATGCGGGACGCTTCCGCCGCAATCCGGTCGATCACGTCGAGCGCGCCGGGGCGCTCGCCATAGGGCTTCAGGTTCACCAGCATCCGGCCGCTGTTGAGCGTGGCGTTGCTGGCATCCACGCCGATGAAGGAGGACACCGTGGCCACGGCGGGATCGGCGCGGATGGTATCGACCAGCTTTTGCTGGCGCTCGGCCATGGCGGCGAAGGACACATCCTCCGGCGCCTGCGTCACGATCTGGATCGCGCCCGCGTCCTGCACCGGAAAGAAGCCCTTGGGCACCACGATATAAAGCAGCGCGGTCAGGGCCAGCGTGCCGAGCATCAGGCCCAGCATCAATGGCTGACGCTCCAACGCCCTGTCGAGCAGGCCTGCATAGCGTTCCACCACGCGGTCGAGCAGCCCCTTGCGTTCCGGCGCGGCATGGGGCGTCAACATGCGCGCGCACATCATCGGCGTCAGCGTCAGCGACACCAGCAGTGATATGCCAATGGCCACCGCCAGCGTGACCGCGAACTCGCGGAACAGCCGTCCGACGACATCGCCCATGAACAGCAGCGGGATCAACACCGCGATTAGGCTGACGGTCAGCGAAACGAGCGTGAAGCCGATCTCCCCCGCCCCCTTGAGCGCGGCCTGCATGGGGCTTTCGCCCTTTTCCAGATGGCGGGCGATATTCTCCAGCATGACGATGGCGTCGTCGACGACGAAGCCGGTCGCGATGGTCAGCGCCATCAGCGTCAGATTGTTGAGGCTGAAGCCCAGCAGATACATGACGCCGAACGTGCCGACCAACGAAAGCGGCACCGCCACGCCGGGGATGATGGTCGCGGGCAGGTTGCGCAGGAACAGGAAGGTGACCAGCACCACCAGGCCGATGGCGAAGACCATCTCGATCTGCACGCCACGGACCGAGGCGCGGATGGTTTCGGTACGGTCGGTCAGGATATCGACCTTGACCGAAGCCGGCAGCCCGGCGGTGAGCGCGGGCAACGTCGCGCGCACGCGGTCGACCACCTCGATCACATTGGCGCCCGGCTGGCGCTGGATATTGACGAGCACGGCAGGCACCGGCCCCGACCATGCGGCAAGGCGGCGATCCTCGGCCCCGTTTTCGACCCGCGCCACCTCGCCCAGTGTCAAAGGCGCGCCGTTGGACCAGCCGATCACCAGCGAACGATATTCCTCCGCCGAGGAAAGCTGGTCATTGGCGTCCATCATGATCGAACGGGTGGGACTGTCGAAACTGCCCTTGGGCTGGTTGACCGAGGCGGCGCCGATCGCCTCGCGCACGTCCTCCATGACAAGGCCTCTGGCGGCGAGCGCGGCCGGATCGACCTGCAAGCGCACGGCCGGGCGCTGGCCGCCAGCCAGGCTGACCATGCCGACGCCCGGCGTCTGAGAAAGCTTTTGCGCCACGCGCGTGTCCACCATGTCGTACACATCGGGAAGAGGCAGCGCGGAGGAACTGACCGCCAGCGTCATGATCGGCACGTCGGCGGGGTTCACCTTGCGATAGACCGGAGGTGTCGGCAGGTCGTCCGGCAGCAGCGTCGCGGAGGCGGCGATGGCGGCCTGCACCTCCTGTTCGGCGATGCTCATCGGCACTTCCAGTGCGAACTGCATTGTGATGACCGACGCCCCGCCCGAACTGGTCGAGGACATTTGCCGCAACCCCGGAATCTGCCCGAAGCGGCGCTCAAGGGGCGCGGTGACGGCGCTCGAGGAAACGTCGGGGCTAGCGCCGGGATAGAAGGTAAAAACCTGAATCACCGGATAATCGACCTGCGGCAGCGCCGCGACGGGCAACAGGCGCCAGGCGATCAGGCCTGACAGCAGCAATGCCGCCATGAGCAGCCCGGTGGCGACCGGGCGCAGGATGAAACCGCGCGAAATGTTCATGCCCGGACCATCATTTTGCGGCCGGCGTCCCGGCCGAAGCGGCCACGATGTCCACCTTGCCGCCATCCTTCACGCGGTCGAAACCTTCCAGCACGACGCGCTCGCCCGGCCTGACGCCGCGCAGCACCTGCGTCCGCTCGCCATCGCTCGCGCCGGGGGCGATGTCCCGGCGACGGGCCAGGCCATCCTTGTCCACGATATAGACGAACGGCCCTTTCGTGCCCTGCTGCACTGCCGCCGCCGCGACGGTCACCGCATCGGCGATAGTCCGCAGCTTCAGCCGGACATTGACGAACTGATTGGGAAACAGCCGCTCATCGCCATTGGCGAACGTACCGCGCAGGCGAAGCGTGCCCGAACCCGGATCGATGCGGTTGTCGATCGTCTCCAGCTTGCCGCTCGCCAGCAGCGCGCGTTCGCCGCGATCCCAGGCTTCGACAGCGAGCGCCCCACTCCGCATCGCCTCGCGCAGCACATCGATCTGGACTTCAGGAACGGTGAAGATGACCGAGATCGGCTGCATCTGCGTGATCGTGGCGATCTCGGTGGTGTCGCCTGCTCGCACCAGATTTCCGGCGTCGACCCCGCGCAGGCCGATGCGCCCGGCGATCGGCGCGCGGATGCTGGCATATTCCAGTTGCAGCCGTGCGTCGGCGATGCGGCCGTCGCTCGCCGCGATCGCGCCGCCATATTGCCCGACCAGCGCTTCCTGTTGATCCAGCTTGGTCTGGGTCGTGAAACCTTCGCGGGCGAGTTGGCGGTGCTGCGCCAGTTCCCGCCGAGCCTGAATGAGTTGGGCCTCGCTCTGCCGACGTTCGCCCGCCGCCTGCGCGAGACTGGCGCGGTAGGGGCGCGGATCGATCTCGGCGAGGAGTTGGCCGCGGCTCACCTGCTGCCCTTCGCGGAAATGCACCCGAATCAGTTCGCCTTCGACCCGGCTGCGGACCGTCACGCTCGCCAGCGGCGTGACGGTGCCCAGCGCCTTGAGCTCCACGTCCAAAGGACCGGAGCGGGCCGCCTCGACGCGGACGGCGGCGGCGGGCGGACCGCCCTCCCCCTCGCCATCCGCGCGCCCGAACCACCATAGACCAGCCGTGATCGCCAGCAGCGCGGCGACGCCCAGCACGACCCGCCATCGCTCCGGCCGCCAGCGCGCCGTAACACCGTCCCGTTCCGAATCCGCCACTGAAACCCCATTTACGAAATGATTTTCATTAGCAATAATGGACATTTCCATTCAGGCAAGCGGAACGATCGTTTTGCGCGGACAATTACGCCCTTTATTACAAACCCGGCGCTTCGCCACCTTGATCGCGCTCACCGGGCTTCTGCCGGGATGCGCCGGATCGCAGGCGGACGACAGCCGCCTGTCGCCGATGACGGTCATGGCGCAGGACAATGCGCCGCTCGGCGAAAGCGAGGCACGTTGGCCGCGGGAGGAGTGGTGGCGCGCCTATGGCAGCGCCGAACTCGACCGGCTGGTGGCGGAGGCGCAGCGGGCCAATATGGACCTTGCCATGGCGCTGGGCCGGATCGAGCAGGCGCGAGGCCGCGCGCGGAGCGCCGGTGCCCTCCTTCTTCCCGCCGTGGGGTTCGATGCCTCGGCCCAGCGGAGCGACGGCAGTTCGGCAGTCGTGATGGAACGCCGGGGCGCGCAGCTTTCGTTCGCCTATGAAGCCGATCTTTGGGGACGCTATCGGGCGGGACGCAATGCGGCGCGTTTCTCGCTGATCGCCTCGCGCCTCGATCATGAAGCGGCGCGGCTCATGGTGATCGGCGATGTCGCGCGCCATTACGCAGCCCTCATGACCGTGCGTGAGCGACAGGCCATCGGCCGTCTCAACCTGGAGGCGGCACGCCGCCTGCTGGCGCGGGTGGAGGCGATGGACCGGCTGGGATTGGCGCTGGCGGGCGATCTGGCCGCGCAACGGGCGCTGGTTGCAGGCGAAGAGGCCGATCTCGCCGCGCTCGGTCAAGCGGAAGGAGAATATCTTGCGGCGCTGGCCCTGCTGGCCGGCCAGCCGGCGCGGAGCTTCGCCGTCGCAGGCTACGGATTGGCCGCCATGGCCCGCCTGCCTGCCGTCTCCCCCGGCCTGCCCTCGGAACTGTTGCTCCGCCGCCCCGACATCGCCTCGGCCGAGGCAACGCTCGCCGCCGCCAGCGCGGATGTTCGCGCGGCGCGCGCGGCCATGCTGCCCGGTATATCACTGACGGCGGCACGCGGCGTCGAAGGCGGGACAGGCCCCAGCGCGGCCTTCTACAATCTTCTGGCCGGCCTGACCCAGCCGATCCTCGACCATGGCCGCCTCGCGGGCGAACGCGACACGGCCGAGGGCGTACGGATCGAGCGCGAAGGCGCTTACCGCAAGACCATCCTTCTGGCGCTTTCGGAGGTGGAGCGCGACCTCAAGGCGATGGAGAGCCTGGAGCGCTCGATCGCGGCTTTGGAATCGCAGGTTCGCGAGGCCTCCCGAGCGGCGGACGCGGCCGAGGCCCGCTATCGCGCGGGAGTGGACGAGATCATCGCCAGCCTCGATGCGCAGCGGACGCTTTATGCAGCGCGTGGACGACTCGCCCAGGCGCAGGGAGATCGTCTGGCGGCGTCCATATCCCTCCAACAGGGGCTCGGCGGCGGCTGGATTCACCAAGAGACGAACAGGCAATCCCCGCCTTCCACGGGTCGATAAGGCCGACTGAGAAGGGCGCGAGACAGCCCTGCCGGAAGCGTTTCGTCATGATCCGTGCGCGATCCATCCTGAAACAAAAAGTCGCTATTGAAATTTATTATCATTATATATAGGCGCCCCTCAAAATATTGGGGGATCATTGATGAGAGCATTTCTTCTGACCGGCCTGTCGTTGACCGCGATGGCTGCCGCCGCCGCGCCCGCCCATGCCGAGAAAACCGACGCGAACGATCGCTCGGACATCATCGTGACGGGCGTCCACCTCAAGGAATCGATCGTCGCGGGCAAATCCGACGTTCCGCTGATCGAAACACCGCAGGCGATCTCGGTCGTTTCCTCCGAGGACATCGAGGCGCGCGGGGTCACGCGTCTTTCCGAAGCGCTGCGCACCGTTGCCGGGGTATCGCGCAGCACGACCTACGGCTTTTACGATGCCTATACGATCCGGGGTTTCGACGCCGCCTATGGCAGCGTCTATCTCGACGGACTGGTCAACGAGGCCGGCGTCGGCTTCAATCAGGAACTTTCCGCGCTTGAACAGATCGAGGTGCTCAAAGGTCCGGCGTCGATGCTTTTCGGACAGGCGCCGCTTGGCGGCCTCATCAACCTCGTCAGCAAGCGGCCGCGTGACGATGCCTTTCTCAAGGCGAACATCTCGACCGGCTCCTGGGATCTTGTGGAGGGCACGGTCGATGCGAACGCGCCGCTCAATAGTGCCGGCACCTTGCTCGGGCGGCTGAACCTGACCTATCGCGATGCCGACAGCTTCGTGCGCAACGCCGGGATCAACCGGATTTTCGTCGCGCCCGCCATCACCTGGCGGGCCGGTCCCGATACATCGCTGACCGTCCTGGGACGCTATCAGCGCGACCATGACAATCCGATCTCGCCGCTTCCCGCTTATGGCACCGTCCTGCCCGGCGTGGTGGATATTCCGGAAGATTTCGGCATCAACAACGCCGGCCGCCAGCGCGTCGTCAACAATCGCAATCGCGTCCAGATCGGCTATGTCTTCGATCATCGCTTCAGCGATGCGCTCGCCTTCTCGCAGACGCTGCGCTACACCCGCCGCAAGGAATATTGGAACCGCTGGATGTTCGCTGCGGGGTTCGTCGACGCCAACGGCAATTATTCGGACGCGCCCACTGACAGGATCGGCCGCATGTTCTATGGCCCCTACCGCGCCAACGACAAGGATTTCGCGGTCGACAGCCGGTTGAAAGGCGCGTTCCAGACCGGCGGCATCACGCATGAATGGCTGGGCGGCGTCGATTATCGCCAGAACCGGGGGACATATTTCAGCGCGGGCGACTATGAATCCACGCACTTCCCGCTGAACATCGCCCATCCCGATTATGACGCCATTCTGGACACCCGTTTCGTCCAGGGAGCGCCCGGCAGCCGTAAAGGGCATCAAACCGGCATCTATCTTCAGGACCATATAAAGTTCGGCGATCGGGTCACATTGACGCTGGGCGGCCGCTATGACTGGGCGGTGGCGCCCAGCCAAAAGGACAGCGCGTTCAGCCCCCGTATCGGCGCCACGGTGGAACTCGTCCCCGGCGTCAATGCTTATGCCAGCTGGTCGAAATCCTTCCTGCCGCAACTGGGCAGCCAGCAGGTGGTGGGATTCGATGGCGATGGCAACCCCATCGGCGGCCCCATCCCGCCCGAGCGTGGCAAAAATATCGAACTGGGCGTCAAGTTCGCGCCGGAGGGCGTGCCGCTGAGCGGTAGCCTCGCCATCTATCAACTCACCCGCCAGAATGTCGCGACGCAGGACCCGATCTATCTCGACTTCGTGGTCGTGTCCGGCGAACAGCGCGCACGGGGAATAGAGGCGGAAATGCAGTGGCGGCCGATCGACGGCTTCAGCCTCAGCCTGGCCTACACCTATGTCGACGCAAAGGTGACCAAGGACAATGTCTTCACGATCGGCACGCCTCTGGCCAACGTGCCCAAGCACAATATCGGCGCATTCGCCCAATATGCGGTACAGAGCGGACCGCTGACCGGCCTGGGCGCCACATTGGGCGTCACATATAACAGCAAGCGGAACGGCGACAGCTATTCGACGCGGCCGGATGGATCGGTCCTGCTGTGGCTGCCGGCTTATACGCTGGTCGATGCCGGGCTTTCCTACAAATGGAGCGGCTGGGGCGCGCAACTGACCGTCGCCAACATCTTCGACAAGCGCTACTGGCCCGATACCGGCGGGTTCGATCGCGTGACGCCGGGCAATCCCCGCAACTGGCGCCTGACGCTTTCCCGGGAGTTCTGAGCCTGACGGATCACTGGCCCCTGCTTCGACATTGCCGAAGCAGGGGCCGCCAAGGCTTGCCGTGCCGCTATTTTGCGCGGGAGGATCGCTGGCTCAGGAACAGAAGGATCATGGCGGCGGCGAGGGAAAGCAAGCCGAACCACAGGATGCTGCCCGTCGCGGCACCCCAGGGCATGACCGTCAACCCATAGGACAGGGCCAGCCCGGCCCAACCCGCGATGCGGAATGTGCGGCGATCGCGCCGCGAGGGCCGTTTTTTCAACAGATCCTGATGATGCTTTTCCATCGAGAGCGCCAGCGACGCAAAGGCCGCGCAGGCAGCGAGAAACGCGAGGAAAGTCATTCGGCCGCCTCCAGCATCGTGATGACTTCGGGCGATCTCGGGGCCTTGCGCGCCCGCTTCGCCTTGGGCTGGTGGCGGTGCACCTTCCGCGCCATCGTCAGGAACGCGCCGCCCAGCAGCAGCAAGGTGAGATTCATCGCGACCATCCGCATGTCCCCTTCGATGACGCTGGCGATCACCCCCCGGCTGCCGATCAGGTCATGCACCGGCAACGCGATCAACGCCACGCCTGCCAAGGCGAACAGTTCCACCCAGGCCCGCTTGGCCGGTCGCAGGAAGCCCGCCAGCAGGGCGATGCCCCAGACAATGAACATCGCATGGATTTCCCAGTCCGCGCGGCCCGCCATATGCACGGGCAGCAGGCGGTTCGCCCAGAGATAGCCCGTCATCGCCAGAGGGAGGCCCGCGACAAAGCCGATGTTCAGCCGCTCGACCAGCCGGAACCCGAAATGCGGGCGCATCGGATCGGACAGCTTCTCCCGGCGCTTGACGGTCCACAGCACAAGGCCGCTTCCAACCATCACCGTCCCGCCGATGCCGCTCAGGAAATAAAGCCAGCGCAGCAGGTCGGACGCATAACGGCCCGCATGCAGGCCGATCATGACGCCGGCTGCCTCGGCCGCCCCTTTCGCCCCATAGGACTGCCAGATCATGCGGCCGGTCACTCCGGAGTAGGCAATGCTGGGCTTTCGCACGGAAATGCCGTCATTCTGGCTCGCGGTGATAGTGACGCGCGCGGCGGCGTCGCCGGGCTCGGCGACCCGGATCGCGCCGATATCGCGTCCGCCCCAGCGCGCGCGCGCGTCGCGCATCAGCGGCGCCAGATCGACCAGCGGGGCGGGCTTTTCGGCGCGGACGACCTCCCCGGCCGACGGGAAAAGCGCATCGAACAATTTGTCGGTCTGGCTGTAATTGGCCACCGCCGCCCATGGCATGTAGAGCGTCATCAGCGTGACCAGCCCGGTATAGGTGATCATCAGATGGAACGGCAGGGCGAGCACCGCCGTCGCATTGTGTCCGTCGAGCCAGGTCCTCTGCCCTTTTCCCCGGCGGAAGGTGAAGAAGTCCTTGAAGATCTTCTTGTGGGTGATGACGCCGGATATGATCGCGACCAGCATCGCCATCGCGCAGAATCCGACGAACCAGCGCGCCCAGATCACCGGCACATAATGCAGGTCGAAATGAAAGCGATAGAAGAACTCGCCGCCGCGCGTGTCGCGCGCGTGGATCGGCTGGCCGTCGGCGCCCACCAGCGCCCGCGTGTCGCGGCGGCCGCGCCTGGGCGGCTGCCCCTCGACCGGGCGGGGCTGCCAGAACAGCGTGGCGCCCGTCTCATGCTTGCCCGGCACGGATATGAACCAGCTTTTCGCGTCGGGCGCCTTGTCGCGCAGATAGGCGACCGCGCCCGCGACGACCTGCTCGGGCTGCTCGCCGCCCGCAAGTTCGGGCCGCATCCAGCGATCGATGTCCTCCCGCCAGTAGCTGACCGTTCCCATGAGGAAGATCGTGAACAGGACCCAGCCGACGATCAGGCCGGACCATGTGTGGAGCGAGGATTGCGATTGGCGGAACCCGGCGTTCACAAGCGGCCTCCGGTGGAGATGGAAAGCCATGCGATGCCGCCGCCCAGAACCGCGAGGGCGAGCGTGACCGCAAATGCCTTGCGCGCGCTGGAGGCCGCGAAGACATAGACGATCAGCGCGGCATAGATGGCGAAAGACAGCAGCGTCGCCAGCACGGTCGCCTGCGCGCGGTCACCCGGAATCAGGCGCGCGAGCGCCATCACCAGGAGGCTGGTCGCCGCATAGCCCAGGGGGACGGCGGTCACGATCCGTCCCCATACGGCCAGCCTGCTCATGCGTCCCGGTTTCATCCCATCACCATTTATAACGGAGAGAGGCGACGACCGTGCGCGGCGCGCCGAACCAGCACCAGTTGGTGGAAAGGCAACTGGTCACATGCCGCTTGTCGAACAGGTTGCTGGCGTTGACCATCAGGTTGAACCCCTCCATCCCGCCGTCCAGACGGCCCAGATCATAACCCAGCACGGCGTCGACCAGCGTATAGCCCCGGGTGCGGAACCGGGTCAGCGTCGTGGCGGGCGTCGTATTGGTCGCCAGCGTATAGATGCCGTCCGATCCACCGACATAGCGTATGCCCGCGCCGATGGTCAGCCCGCCAAGAGGACCGGCGATCGCCTCATTCTTCGTCAGGTCGTAGGAGAGGAAGGACGAAGCGGTCCATGACGGAATGGCGAGCGGCCTGGTGCCCGTGACGCCCGATTGCTGCGCGCCGTTGATGACGGTCGTGGAAGGCGGATTGCCGCGTTTCAACTCGGAATCCATGTAGGTGCCCGCAAGGCTGAACTCCAGGCCGGGGCGGATCGATCCGCGCCCTTCCAGTTCGATGCCCCTTGTCCCGGTCTCGCCCACCTGAATGGAATAGCCCGGATTGTCAGGATCGGAAACGGGCACGTTCTGGCGCGCCAGGTCATAGACGGACAGGGTGAGGATCGTGTCGGTGCCGGGCGGCTGGAACTTCAGGCCCGCCTCATATTGTCGTCCGGTGGCGGGCACGAAAGGCTTGCCCGTCACGGTCGTGCCGCTTTGCGGTTCGAACGAGGTCGAATAGCTGAAATAGGGCGAAAGGCCGAATTCAAACGCGTATAGCGCACCCGCCCGATAGGTCGTCTTGGACTGTTCCATGGTCGTGCTGACGCCCGAAGTGGTCGACCGCTGCCAATACCAGTCCTTGCGGATGCTGCCGATCAGATTGAGGCCGCCCAGATGCACCTGATCCTGCGCGTATAGGCCGGTCTGGTTGCGGCGGCTGTCGGTCGGCGGCACGCCCGCAAGCACGTCGGGAATGACGACCCCGTAGACCGGCTCATAGATGTCCAGATTGGGGATGCCATTGGCGGCCCCGCGCACGAAGCGCTGATAGCCCGTGCCCTCATTATGGAGGAAGTCGAGACCTACCAGCAACTGATGCTCAAACGGGCCGGTCGCAAATGTCGCCGCGATATTATTGTCGATGGTGAAGGTCTGGAACACCTCGTCAGACCCGCCCCCGCCGCGTTCGATCGTCCGCAGGTCCGGCAGCATGCTGGAATTGTAGACCGAGCGGTAATGCTGCTTCACCTTGATGTAGCGCGCATTGGCGCGATAGCGGACCACCTCGTTGAAGTCGCGGCGGAACAGGGCGGACAAGGAATATTGCTTGCGGTCGAACGCCTCATAGCCCGGTTCGCCATCGTAGAATGCCCAGCGGATCTTGCCGTTGGGATTGGGCACGGCCGAGCCGATGGGCGGCACCGAACCATAGGAACCGCCCTTGGGATCGCGCTGGTAGGCGGCGATCAGCGTCAGGGAAGTCGCCTCGTCAGGGACGAAGCTGACCATCGGGCTGATATAATAACGCTCATTCTTGACATAATCGACGAAACCGTCGCTCTTTTCCGCGCCGCCGACGATGCGATAGAGAAAGCGGCCCTGGCTGTCGATCGGCCCGGTGCTGTCCACCGCGCCGCGCAGCAGGGAGAAATTGCCCGCCGCCACTTCCACCGAGCCGCCCGCTTCGGCCCGCGGAACCTTGCTCGTCATGTTGACAAGACCGCCCGGCGTGGAATTGCCGTAGAGAACGGAGGCCGGCCCCTTGATGACATCGACGCTTTCGATGCGATGGAAGTCGATCTGCGGCGAGGAATAGACGCCCCCTTGGAGCCGCATGCCGTCGAGAAAGCTCGCGGGAGAGAAGCCGCGTATCGTCAGTTGGTCATAGCGGACGGCGACATTCCCCCGCTGGTTGGGACCGACGCCCGCGACATAGGTCAGCGCCTGGTTGATCGACAGCGCGTTGCGCAGGACCAGTTCTTCCCTGTCGATGATCGTGATGCTCTGCGGCGTTTCGATCAGCGGCGCCTGAGTCTTGGTGCCGCTGACCGAGGCAAGGGAGGTCGACTGGCCGTTGACGATGATCGTCGCCTTGCGATCGTCTTCCGCCGGCGCCGTCGCGCTCGATGAATCCGCTTCGGCGGCGGCCGCCATCGTGGAAACCATCGGCATCGCCAATGCCATCAAGGACGCCCCCCAATATCCGAGTCTCATATACACCCCTCTTGGAAAATTCAGCGCGCCGCTATCGTTTACCAACTTATATTGCAAGTCATTATTGTTATCAATATAACCCCAGGTGCAATAGGGCGAAACGCATCGCTACGTCATCCGACCGCGATCAGAGGAGACTGGGCATGACATTTCTCGCGACGCGCATCGAGCCGCGGCATCTGGTTCGCAGATGGGCCGGCCCCGCCCCGACCACACATGATCCATCGCCGATCGTTGCGGCCGTGATAGGACGCGGATGGCAGGCGGAATGACGAGCCCAGTCGATACGACTGCCGCGCTGGAGGCGATCGTCGGCCGGACACCGCCAGCCATTCATCTCAAGGTGATCGACCATCTGGACGAAAGCGCCCTGCGCTGGCTGTCCGCCTCTCCTTTCGCATTCATTTCCATGGGCGATGGACGGGGGGCGCGCGTGACGATGGCCGGTGGCGGTCCAGGCTTTGCCGGAGGGGACCGGGCCATGCTGCACATCCCGCTGATCGCCATGGACGATGCGGAAGGCCTGAAGCCGGGCAGGGGTTTCGGCTCCCTGTTCCTCGCGCCGGGGATCGGGGAAACGCTGCGCGTCAATGGACGGGTCGCGCATGTGGACGCGGATCAGGTCCATGTCGCGGTGGAGGAGTGCTATGTCCACTGCGCCAAGGCGTTGATCCGATCGGCCTTTTGGGAAGCCGAACCGATCGCCGGTCCGCCGGAGGATGCGGCGACCTTCGTGGCAGCCAGTCGCTTCATGGCGCTCGCGACCGTCGATAAGCAAGGACGGGCGGATCTCAGTCCCAAGGGCGATCCGGCTGGCCTCATGGCGCGGGTCGAAGAAGGAACGTTATGGTTCGCCGACCGGCCGGGCAACCGGCGCGTCGACAGCTTTCGCAACATCCTTTCCCAGCCTCGCATTGCGATGACCCTGCTGCTGCCCGGATCGACCCGCGTCGCGACCCTTTCCGGCACCGCGAGCCTGACTGCGGATGCGGAAACGCGGGCTCGCTTTGCCGTGCAGGGCAAAACGCCCCTGCTCGCGGTCCGGGTCGATGGCGCCGCGCTGGACCTGCGGGAGAGCGGCGCGCTCGCGCGGGCGCGGTTGTGGCCCATGGGACAGAAAGCGGAACGGATCGATCCGGCGGCGATGTTCGTCGCGCACGTCAAACTCAATCGGGACAAGGGTCTGGGCGCAAGACTGGCCGGGGCGGTCATGTCGGTGCCGGGGTTGATGCGCAAGGGGTTGGAAAAGGATTATAAGTCGAACCTGTACTGAAGGCCGTTTGCGGGCGCAGCGAGCGGCTTTCCCCGCCCGCCGACGCCTCAGCTTGCCTGCACGACAAGCCGCGCCTTCAGGCCCCCGAGCGGACTGTCCGTCAGGATCAGCCTTCCGCCCATGGCCGCCATCGCGCGGTCGACGGCGGCCAGGCCCAGGCCCGCGCCGCCATGCCCCTGCCCCGGCGCCTGCTCCAGCCGCCGGAATGGCAGGACCGCCTCCGCCCGCAAATCGGCGGGGATGCCGGGGCCATCGTCGTCCACGTCCATCTCGAAGCCGCCATGATCCACGGACCGGAGCGTCAGGACGATCCGGTCCGCATGGCGGCGGGCATTGTCGATCAGGTTCGCGATGACCCGCTTCATCGCCAGCGGTCGCGCCATGGTCTCGAACGCATCGGGCCCTTCGTAGCGGATGTCCGCGCCCAGATCCGACGCGGTGTCCACCGCCGTCATCGCGATGGCCGCCAGATCGATCCGCCGGAGCGGTTCCTCGTCGCCGCTGCGGAAATAGGAGAGGGTCGATTCGATGAAATGCTCCATTTCCCCCAGGTCCACCGCCAGCGCCTCCCGCGCTTCGGGATCGTCGATCAGCGCGGCGCGCAGATGCAGGCGCTGGATCGGCGTGCGCAAGTCATGCGACACGGAGATCAGCGATTGGGTATGATCCTCCATCGTCTGAACGAGCCGGGCCTGCATGGCCGAAAAGGCAGCGGCGACGCGCCGGACTTCGGGCGGCCCTTCGATCCGGAACGATCCCTTGCGGCCATGCCCGGTCGCGTCCGCCGCCTCCGCAAGGTTGCGGAGCGGCTGTACCAGCGCCCGGACCATGAGCACGGCGATCAGCAGCACGCCCAACGTCAGCAGCAGATGCATCGCGACGACCGTGGCCGGGTGCGGCGGCGCGTCGAGATAGGGGCCGATGCGGAACGTCACGAAAGACCCGTCGACAAGTTGCCGCGCACCCAGAAGATCGCGTTTCCCCGGCTCGGCGGAGGGAATCAGCGTCAGCCGCAATTCCCGCGCGGCAAGGCCCGGCTCGCCGCCGATCATCGCCTCGCGCAACTGGCCGAGCCGGGTGGTGTAGGCGCCGAAGTCGGTGATGACGGTTCGCGCCACCCAATTGAGCGTCATGCCGTCGCCTGCCAGTTCGTGCATCGTCCGGCCCCGGTCGCGCGGATGATGGACGATCGCCGCGCGTTCGGCTTCCACCAGCCGAGCGGAAATCCGCCGGATCTGGCTGGCCGGCACCAGTTCGGCTTCCTGCCAGCGATGCAGGGCGATATTGCCGCATAGCTCCAGCAGGACCGCCGCCGCCACGACCAGCGCGATCCGCCCGACCATCCCGATCGAACGCAGGGGCCGCATCCTTAGGCGCCCCATCCTCAAGTGACGTGCACGTCAGCCGCGAACATATAGCCGACCCCGCGTATCGTGCGGATGATCGACCGCGATTGCCGGCCGTCTCCCAATTTGCGGCGCAGGCGGCTGATCAGCACGTCGATGCTGCGATCGGTCGGCGTGGCTATGCGGCTGCGCGTCATTTCGATCAGACGCTCGCGGCCGATCATCCGCTGCGGGTGGCGCAGCAGCACCAGCAACAGGTCATGCTCCGCCGCCGTGAGAGCGACTTCGGCCCCCGTCGGCGAAATCAGTTCGCAACGCCGCGCATGGTAGCGCCAGCCCGCAAAATCGAATTGTGCCGGGATCGGAATGTCGAGCGGCACATGCGGATCGCTGGCCCGGCGGAGCATCGCGCGCACCCGCGCCAGGACTTCCGCGCGACCGAAAGGCTTGGCGATATAATCGTCGGCCCCCAGGTCCAGACCCGCCACCCGGTCGCTTTCCTGCCCCCGCGCGCTGATCATGATGATCGGAACCCGGCTGCGTTCCCGGACGGCGCGGCAGATGTCGAGGCCGTTCCTGCCCGGCAGCATGATGTCGAGCAGGATCAGATCGACCTGCCGCTCGCCCATGGCAGCTTCCAGTTCGCGGCTGTCGGCGGCGCCCGTCACATGATAACCGCATTCGCGTAGGATGCGGGCCAGCAGCGTGCGAACGCCCGCATCGTCCTCGACAATGACGATATGAGGCGCCGCCGGCGGAGCCCGCCTTGCCGACGCGGATCGGTCCCTTGTCGCGGATTGTAACAAATCTTTGCTCCTGCCTCTGATTCGATTGACCGGATGCCCGATTGGCATCAGGCCGCGCCCCGACATTCAATTGCTAATTATTCGCAATAGTGGGGGATTACAATGACCAGAGTCGTTCGCACTCGCAAGCTCCGTCTGGGCCAGGGCGCGGCCCTGTCCGTGCTCGCCGCCCTTTTCGCCGCTCCGGCATCGGCAAGCGAGGCGGAAAGCCAGTCCAGTTCCATCGTCGTCACCGCCGCGGGCTTCGAGCAGAAGATCACCGACGCGCCCGCCAGCATCACCGTCGTGACCGAGGAAGAACTGCGCCAGCGCCCCTATATGACCCTGATAGACGCGGTTCGCGACATAGAGGGCGTCGATGTCGGCGAAACCTCCGACAAGACGGGACAACGGACGATCAGCATTCGCGGCATGGGGTCCGACTATACGCTCGTCATGATCGACGGCCGCCGCCAGAACAACCATGGCGACATCTATCCGAACAGCTTTGGCGGCAACCAGTTCAACCATATCCCGCCGCTCGATTCGATCGAACGGATCGAGGTCATTCGCGGTCCCGCCTCGACCCTTTATGGCGCCGACGCACTGGGCGGGGTCATCAACATCATCACCAAGAAGGTGCCGGATCGCTGGAGCGGGTCGGCCACCTTTGGCCGCAGCATCCAGGAGGACAGCGATTTCGGCGACGACATGACCTTCGACGCCAATGTCGGCGGTCCGCTGGTTCCCGGCCTCATCGGCCTGAAGCTGCGCGGTTCCTATTACAAGCGCTATCCGTCCGAACCCGATTTCGCGCCGGTGGTCGATCCGGCGGGCGTGTCGCATGTGCGCGGGCTGGGCTTTGGCGGCGGCGGCAAGACGGTGAAGAACACCAACCGCAGCTATGGCGGATCGATCAGCTTCACCCCGTCGCCCGACCACAGCTTCATCTTCGACATCGACTATTCGAAGCAGGTCTATGACAACACGCCCATCGTCGATCCCGACACGGGCGTCATCACCTATCCGCTGGGTACGCTCGACGGCATCGAAAGCATCTGGCGCGCGAGCGGCGGCGTGGTGCAGCCGCGCGTGGGCTATACCGACAATCAGGTTTTCGACCGCCTGAACTGGGCGATCACCCACAATGGCGATTGGGGCTTCGGGCGCAGCTTCGTCTCGCTCGCCTATGTGAAGACCAACAATAAGGGCCGCACCATGCCCTTTTCGGTCGCCGAGCGCCTGCTCCTTCAGCAGATGTGGAACGGGACGGGCGACTATGCGGGCCTGACGACCGCGGAACGCCGCGAAATCGCCGCGGAAACCTTTCTGCCGCGTCCGCTCCGCAAGCTGGAGAGCGCGCAATATACGCTCGACGCGCGGCTCGACATTCCGCTCGAAAATCTCGCCGGGCGGCATCATCTCGTGATCGGCGGCCAATATATAGACGGCAAGCTCGACGATGGCGTTTTCGGCCTCGAAGCCTCCACCGGCGGCACCGAAGCCGTGCAGGATCACAAGATCTGGTCGCTCTTTGCCGAGGACAACTGGACTATCGTCGAAGGGCTGACCGTCACTGGCGGCCTGCGCTATGACCATCATAATCTGTTCGGCGGCCATTTCAGCCCGCGCATCTATGCCAATTTCGAGATCAATCCGACCCTGACGCTGAAGGGCGGGGTCAGCACGGGCTACAAGACGCCCAAGACCACCGATCTTTACGACGGCATTCGCGGCTTCGGCGGACAGGGGACCAGTCCGTTCATCGGCAATCCCGACCTGAAGCCGGAAACCAGCGTCAACAGCGAGGTGGCGCTCTACTGGAACCCGACGCCGGACAGCGGCATCAACGTCACGCTGTTCCACAACAAGTTCAAGGACAAGATCGACTCCACCATCGTCGAGCCTTGCGCCATCACCAATTTCGTGCGGCCCTGCGCCAACCTGGGCGACTATTGGGCGGTTCTGGGCCTGGGCCGCACGATCAGCGTGCCGATCAACGTCGACAAGGCGCGCATCAAGGGCGCCGAAATCGCGGGCCGCTACCAGTTCTTCCCCGGCCTCTCGATCCGGGCCAACTACACCTATACCGACAGCAAGCAGTTGACGGGCGCATCAGCGGGCCAGCCCCTGACCCAGACGGCGAAGCATATGGCGAACGCCACGCTGGACTGGCAGGTCATGGATGGCCTGTCGGCGCAGCTTTCGGCCGAACACCGATCGCGGCGCTATCGCGGCCTCGATACGAACGGCAACCACCTCTACTACAAGAGCTATCAGGTGCTGAACCTGGGCGCGCAATATCGGCTCAACGATCACCTGACCCTGGGCGCGCGCGTGAACAACCTGCTGAACCGCGATTTCCGCGCCTATGACGTCGACTTCGGCGATCCGGTCAATGGCGAATACACGCCCACCTATATCGATCATTATAATAACAAGGACAAGGCGCGCAGCTATTGGGTCAGCCTGAGCGCGCGTTTCTGAAGCGGCATGTCCCGCCAATCCCGTTCATGGGGTTGGCGGGACGCGCCGGCTCTCACAATCCACTTCGCCAGCCAGCAAACCGACATGGCGCGCGCAGTCATGGAATGACGATCCGGAACGGCCATGGATCGTGCCGGACCGCCGCTCGGCAGCCGCCTCGGAGACAAACCCGCTTTTGAAACCAAAGCCCGTCTCATGCGATTGGCATGATTATGGACGCAACCATGACAACCGCCCGTCGGGATGCTGATCCGGCGGCCTCCCGCCATCGGCGGCGTCTTCATGGCCTGCGCAATGCCATCCTGATCTTTCTGGGTGTGGTGGTGGCGATTTGGCTGATCCTCTTCATCACCAAAGGCCGTTTTCTCAAGCATCCATTCGAAAGCATCGCCAGTTCGATCACGGAGCGCACGGTCCGCGTGGGTGGCGACTTCCAGCTCTATTTCGCTCCGCTGCGCGTCAAATTCGTGGCTGAAGACCTCGATGTCTCCAATCCCCGATGGGCGAAGCAGGCCAGCCTCTTCAGCGCAAAGCGTATCGAAGCGTACATCGCCCCCTTCTCCCTGATTTTCGGTCGCAAGCGTTTCCATACGCTGCATCTGGTGGAAGGAAAGGCGGACCTGGAGTGGGACGCCCGGCGTGAACGCAATACATGGACCTTCGGCGACGGGACGGCAGGCAAGCCGTTCGAACTGCCGCGCATAGGCCGCGCCAACGTTTCAGGCCTGGTGGTCCGCTATGTCGATCCCAAGACGCCCTTGCTCGCCCATCTCCGGATCGCCCCGGTTACATCGAGCGATGCGCGGATCGGGCGCACGATCGGCGTTCATGGCGACGGCCGGTTCCGCGACACGCCGTTCCGGGTCGCCGCGCGCCTGCTTTCACCCGATGCGAGCGTCAGCGGAGGCGAGAACAAGCTCGCCCTGCGCGCCTCCACGGCCCGGAACGTGATCGATGTCGCAGGAACCCTTCCCACCCTGACGGAGTTTGAAGGCGTTCCGCTGCAAGTCCGCGCGCAAGGCCGCGACCTGTCCGACCTGTTGGCCGTGATCGGCGTCGCCATTCCGCACACGCGCCGCTATGCGCTCGATGCCCGGCTGGTGAAGGATGGAGAGGTCTATCGTTTCACCGGCATGACGGGCAGCTTCGGGCAATCCGATCTTGCCGGTCGCTTCACCATCAGGAACGCCGGGCGCCTGCGCATCGACGCGGCGCTGACGACACGACGGCTCGACATCATCGATGCCGCGCCCTTCATCGGTTACAACCCCGACATCGTTGCCGCGAAAGGCGCCGTGGCCGCCGCGGCCGCCACCGGCGCAAGCGCGCGCCGCGTGCTGCCCGACGCGGAATTGCCGGTCGCAACGATGCAGAGCTTCGATGCCGGTCTCGACTGGAAGATCGCCATGGTGCGCTCGAAGAATGTGCCGGTGTCGAATATCGCCATGAAGCTCGCTCTCGAAAACGGCCGACTGGAGCTTTCGCCGCTCACTTTCTCGATGGCGCGCGGCGACGTGATATCCGACCTCGTCTTCGACACGCGCCCGCGACCATCGGCGATCCGTTATGACATCCGCCTCGCCTCGACGCCGATGGGCCGCCTGCTCGCGGGATATGGCGTGGCGGATTCCGGCACCACCGGCACGATCCATGGACGCATCAGGCTGGATGGCCGGGGCGACACCATCCACGATTCGCTCGCGACATCCTCCGGACGGATCGCCTTCGTCATGCCGCAGGGGACCGTGTGGACGCGGAACGCGCAGCTTTCGGAGCTGGACATCGGGACCTTCATCTCCAAGATGTTCCAGGGCAAGCTGAAAAAGCCGATCGAGGTCAACTGCGGGCTTGTCGCCTTCACCGTGCGCAACGGCATCGCCACGACCGATCCGATCCTGATCGACACGAGCAAGAATGTCGTCACGGGCCGGGGCGGTTTCCGCTTCGACACGGAGGCCATCGACATCGCCATCCGCGCCGATGGAAAGAAGTTCAGCCTTTTCTCCGGCCAATCGCCCGTGGGCATCGGCGGGCATTTCGCCGATCCGTCGCTACAGGTTATCAGCCCCCAGCTGCTCGGCCGGGCAGGCGCTGGCCTGGGCCTCGCCACCGTGGCCGCCCCTTTGGTGGGGCTGCTTGCATTCGTGGATGTGGGCGACGCCAGATCGGCCGCCTGCGGTCCCGTGCTGGCAGGCGCGCGCGCTGTCGCTCAGCGGACCAGCAAGGGCGAGGCGCGTAAGGATGTGGGGAACGGACGAGACCGGAAGAGCGACTGATGCAAACGCCTGCACCCTGCATCAGGCATGTCCCGTCATGGACCTGCTCCCGGGCATGAACGGTTTCCCCAGCGGCTCCTGCGCGCCATCGTCAAAACCAGAACCGCACCCCCATGACCATGCTGGTTGACGACACCCGCTCTCCCCCGGCCCGTGCATAGGCGGCGCTGTCGCCCAGTTTGCGTTCCCAGTTGATGCCGATATAGGGCGCGAATTCGCGGGCGAATTCATAGCGCAGGCGCAAGCCCAGTTCGATGTCGGAAAAGCCCGATCCGATACCCAGTTCCGGGACATCCTGCGCCGCGATATTCACTTTGGCCGCAGGTTGCAGGATCACCCGCTGGGTGATGCGCTGGTCGTAACTTCCTTCCAGCCGAAGATGGGCGTCGCCCTTGTCGGAAAGAAAAGCCTGCACGCCGATCTCGAACCAATAAGGCGCCAATCCTTCCAACCCGATAACCGCATAGGTTCGCTGTGGTTGCGGGCGGATGTCATGACGTATGCCGGCCTCCAGGTTGAACCATGGACCAATGGCGCGGCTGTAGAGGGCCTGCATCTCCGCGCGCTCCAGCGGGCCGCCGATTTCCCCTTCCCCCTCGCTCTTGAAGGCGAAGCGGTTGATGTCGCCGCCGATCCAGCCCTCTCCTTCCCAGTGATAGCCGTCCGCCCCCTTGCGCGCCTGATATTCCATCCGGTCCAGCATGAACTGGGAAAAGACCATCCCGCCGCTTTCCCGCAGCATCGCCGCACGGGCGCGCTGCATGTCGGCGCGATCGTAATAGGCTTCGGCGGCATGATCGGCGGGCGGCATGGGCGCGCTTCCTTTCGGGATCGCGTCCACGGGAACGCCCGCCCCATGTCCGGCATGCGGATGGCTGGACGAGGGAGGCGGGGCAGGCATGGGATGGGCCGGATGATCCTGCCCCGGCCCGTGGTCCATCTGGCCGTGGTCCATCTGGCCGTGGTCCATCTGGCCGTGGTCCATCTGGCCGTGGTCCATCTGGCCGTGGTCCATCTGGCCGTGGTCCATCTGGCCGTGGTCCATCTGGCCGTGGTCCATCTGGCCGTGGTCCATCTGGCCGTGGTCCATCTGGCCGTGGTCCATCTGGCCGTGGTCCATCTGGCCGTGACTGTCCTGCGCCAGCAGGGCCGGCGGCGCGAAAGCGAAAACCAATGCCGCGGCGGACGCAAGCATTTTCATGCCCCCTCCCCCTCATGCCGCACCGTCACGACCCGCATCATGCCGGAGTGCATGTGCATCAGCATATGGCAATGGAACGCCCAATCGCCGAGGGCATCGGCGGTGAGGTCGAAACTCAGCTTTCCTCCCGGCAGCACGTTCACCGTATGCTTGCGCGGATGGTGGCCGCCCGCCCCCGTCACCAGTTCGAAGAAATGGCCGTGCAGGTGGATGGGATGCGGCATCATCGTGTCGTTGATGAGGGTCACCCGCACCCGCTCCCCATGACGGAAGGCGATGGGTTCCGCCCCGTCGGACAGCTTCACCCCGTCGAAGGACCACATATAGCGTTCCATGTTGGCGGTCAGGTGGATGTCGAGCGAGCGCGTGGGCGTCCGCTGGTCCGGATTGGGCGTGAGGGATTTGAGGTCGGCATAGGTCAGCACCCGATGCCCCACATCCTCAAGGCCCGTCGGACGGTCGGCGATCCGGTCGACGGGCATGGGCGAAAGGGTGGCGACCCCCGGCCCCATCTTCACCTGGGGCGCGGCCGACTTGTCCCGCATCTTCATCGAATGGCCGCCCATCGCCCCGTCATGGCCGCCATGCATATCCGGCATGGGCATATCCGGCATGTCCATGCCCATATCCTTCATGCCCAGCAGCGGACGCTCGCGAAGCGCGGGCACTTCCGCCGCCATGCCGATGCGCGGGGCGAGCGTCGCGCGGACGAGGCCAGAGCGGTCGATCGCCTCCGCCACCAGCGCATAGGGCTTCGCCTCGCCGGGCTGGACGATGACGTCATAGGTCTCCGCGATGCCGATCTGGAACTCGTCGGTGTCGACCGGCTGCACATCCTGCCCGTCGCACTGGACCACCGTCATCGGCAGCCCCGGCAGGCGGACATTGAAATTGGTCATCGCCGAAGCGTTGATGATACGGAACCTCACACGCTCGCCCGGCGTAAACAGGCCGGTCCAGTTCTCCGCCGTGCCGTGGCCGTTCACCAGAAAGCTGTAGGTGGCGCCCGTCACGTCCGAAATATCGGTGGGGTCCATCCGCATCGCCCCCCACTGGAGGCGTTCCTTCGCGCTCTGGTCCTTCCCCGCGAGCAGGCCGGCCAGCGTCTGCTTCTGCATGTTGAAATAGCCGCCCATCTGCTTGAGACGTTTCAACAGCACATGCGGATGAACCGGGCTCCAGTCGGACAGCACGACCACATGCTCGCGATCGCTCCGCACGGGGTCGGGGCCAGCCGGATCGATGACGATGGGCCCATAATGACCCATCGCCTCCTGCATCCCCGAATGGCTGTGATACCAATAGGTGCCCGCCTGCCGCACCGGAAATTCATAGGTGAAGGTTTCGCCGGGCCGGATGCCGGGAAAGCTCACCCCCGGCACGCCATCCATCTGGAAGGGCAGGATCAGGCCATGCCAGTGGATCGACGTATCTTCCTTCAGCCTGTTGGTGACGGCCAGACGGACATTCTGCCCTTCCTTGAGGCGGATGA
Source organism: Sphingobium cloacae (assembly GCF_002355855.1). Classification (NCBI taxonomy): domain Bacteria; kingdom Pseudomonadati; phylum Pseudomonadota; class Alphaproteobacteria; order Sphingomonadales; family Sphingobiaceae; genus Sphingobium; species Sphingobium cloacae. The sequence continues at coordinate 624,944 of NZ_AP017655.1, read as the reverse complement.
GCGGCGCGGGCAGCACGCCGTTCACCGTCACCGCATGGGCCGATCGCCCGCCGGTCGCGAAATGGCTCTCGCCCACCGTCAGGCGGATCAGGTCGCCGCTCAGCACGTCCGGCGCGACGGTGCCTCCCACCGTGCCGCTGCGCGCCCATGCCGGAAAGGCGCGCGCCAGCGCCAGCGCGCCGGTCAGGGCCGCCGTTCCCCGGATCAGGCTGCGCCGGTCGATGCTGGACTGCGGAAGGATGGGCATGAACAAGGATAGCCTGCTGAAAGAATGATCTTTCCCTCCGGGCGATCATCACCCCCGAAGGAACCTGATCCTCCGCATTAGGGCGATCCGCCGGGCGGATGCAACGGCCAATATGGCGCGGGGTTCAGGCGGGAAACGGGCCGCGTCCTGCTTTGACGCCGGGCTTTTTCCTGTCGCACGGCATAAGGTGGCAGGACACATCGGTGCGGGAGGGCATGGTGGGTTTCCGCTGCCACGGCGGCACCCAGCCCACCGGCAAGGAACCGCAGGCGAAAGCAGCCGGAACGGCGTGGTCCGGCGCATATACCGGCGGCAATTTCAGACAAAGCGCCGCTGCCGCCAGCCATGCGCTATACCGCATGGCTGAACCGCTTTTCCGCCGGTTGCAGCCAGGCGTCGAAACAAGCCGCGATGCTGCGGGCATAGGGAAGCGCCTGCGGCGTCAGTGCCATGCGCTTCTGCGCCACCTCCACCAATCCCAGTTCCTCGAATCGCGACAGGTCGGGCATCGGACAAAGCCCGGCATCCGCTTCGCCCCGGCACAGGAGGGCTTCGATGATGCGGCCTCGTTCCCGGTCGTCGGCGGTCCTCACCGTCCCGCGCACGGCGGACAGTTTCTCGTCCTCCACCAGTTGGCGCCAGATGCCGGCCCGCTTCTCATTCTGGACGATCAGATCGGGAAACTGGCTGATGGCGCTGGCGCCCAGACCGATCAGCACCTCCGCCGGATCATCGGTGAAGCCCTGGAAATTGCGCCGCAACCGCCCTTCGCCGAGCGCCAGGGCAAGGCCGTCCCCGGGCCGCGCGAAATGGTCGAAACCGACCGCCACATAGCCCGCCTCCGTCAGCATCCGGTATCCCGTCGCCGCCATGTCGAACCGTGCAGCGATGTCCGGCATGCCGCTGACGTCGATGCGCCGCTGGCGGGGCAGGAGATGGGGCATATGGGCATAGCCGAACAAGGCCACGCGCGCGGGATTCAGCCGGATGCCGGCCTCGATCGTCGCAGCCAGATCGTCGAGGCCTTGGCCCGGCAGTCCGTACATGAGGTCGAAGCCCGTCGCGATGCCCGCGCCGTGCAGCTGCTCCACCGCACGCTCCACCATGTCGAGCGGCTGGACGCGGCCGATACGGGTCTGCACATGCGGGGCGAAGGTCTGCACGCCCAGATTGACGCGATCCACCCCCACGGCCCCCATCGCGGAAATCCACTGGCCGTCCAGCCGTCGCGGGTCCAGTTCCACCGAGATTTCCGCCTGGTGCGCGTCGAAGCACAGCAATATCTGCTGCAACAGGCGGATGAAATCGACCAGCGGCAGGGAATTGGGACTGCCTCCGCCAAAGGCTATGCGCCGCACCCTGCCCCGACCGCCCAGCCGTTGCGCCATCGCGGCGATTTCCTGCTCCAGCGCCATGACATAGGCCACAAGCCGCTGGGACCGGTTCGCCGCGCCCGTATTGCAGCCGCAATACCAGCAGATGTCATGACAATAGGGGATGTGGATATAGAGCGACATGTCCTCTTCCCTGTCCAGCGCTTCCAGCCGGGCGGCGAGATGGTCGGCGCCCACCCCGTCATGGAATTGCGCGGCGGTGGGATAGCTGGTGTAGCGCGGCACGGGCCGGGCGAGCAGGTCATGGTGATAGGTCCACATGCGCGCGCCATCGCATGACGCCCGCCAGCGCACATTGAGGCAGGTCAATTTTTCCCTTGAGCACACTCAATGCCCGCGCCGTCGCATCGCGGCAAAGGAGCGTCACCGACAACAAAAGGGACGGAGACATTCCGATGACCATCAAGACGATCCTGCTCGGCGCGGCGGCCGCCAGCGCCCTGTTCGCGATTCCCGCTCAGGCGGCGCAAGGCGATGTGCTGATCAGGGTGCGCGGCATCATGGTCGCGCCCAATGAAAAGAGCGGCAGCATCCTGCCCGCCTTCCCCGGCGAAAAGGCGAAGGTGGACAATGCCGTGACGCCGGAAATCGACTTCACCTATATGGCAAGCGACCATATCGGCTTCGAGCTGATCGCCGCGACCACCAAACATAGCGCGAGCGGACGGACCGGCACCACCGGCGGCATCGGCAAGCTCGCTTCCACCTGGGTGCTGCCGCCGACGCTGACGGCCCAATATCATTTCCTGCCCGCGGGCCATCTGCGCCCCTATGTCGGCGCGGGGATCAACTATACGCTGTTCTACGATGAAAAGGCATCGAACGCTCTGGAGGGCGCGGTGGGGGCGACGAAGGTCCGCATGTCCGACAGTTTCGGCTGGGCCGCGCAGGCGGGCGTGGACATCGACCTGACCGACAAGGTCTTCCTGAACCTGGATGTCAAATATCTGGACATCGACACCACCGCGCGCCTGTCGACCACGGCGGCCGGCGTCCAGCGGGTGAAGCTGCATCTCGACCCGCTGGTGTTCGGCGTCGGCCTCGGGATGAAATTCTGAGAACAGGGCGGGGAAGGCGCGGATAGGCGCCTTCCCTCTCCAGAAGCGTGCGTTATGCCATCTTGTTTGCCGCGCCCGGCCGCTTCACATCGCGGCCAGGGCCTTCACCATGAAGGGCAGCCGCTCGCCATCCGCTTCCGTCAGGGTCAGATAGCTGCCGGGCAGGATCGGATGGCTATCGAGCCGGAATATCCGTTCGTCATCCTCCTCGCCGGGTTCATAGGAAAGCACCCATCCTTCGGCGGTGCGCAACAGGCTCCCGCGCTTGTCCGGCTCGTTCGGCCAGAACCGCCGCACGGTCGCGAGTTCGGGATGACTGCGATATTCCTTCTCGTCCACCACGCCATCCCCAGTGAGCGGCAAGCGCAGCACATAGCTGCGGGCGGCTGATCCTCTGGGAAACGCGGGAGTGCGGGCAAGTTCAAGGCGTATCGTCGTCCACGTCATCCCCCTCCCATCCGATTCCCCGACGGAAAAGGCTATACGGACTATCCCGGATGGCCCGGCCCCGCGCGCGAGCATAGCCATGGGAGGGTATCCGACGCATGGGACATCTTGCCGGTCTTGCTGGCATGGGCGGGAAACGGCATGAAGGCATGATGGCTGTCACGGACGACGAAACCGAAGGCTTGAGCGCGCGCGAGCATAGCCTGGAACAGGCGTTGCTGGGATCGATCCTGGCGACGGTGCCCGACGCGCTGATCGTGATCGACATGGCCGGCCATATCATATCCTTCAGCGCCGCGGCCCAGCGCATGTTCCAATATGCCGAAAGCGACGTTCTGGGCGAGAATATCTCGATGCTGATGCCCTCTCCCGACCGGGAAAGGCATGACGGCTATATCGACCGCTATCTCAAGACCGGCGAAAAGCGCATCATCGGCATCGGCCGCCTGACCAGCGCGCGGCGGCGGGACGGGTCGACCTTTCCCATCGAACTGTCCGTGGGCGAAGTCCATGACGGGCGCAGGCGCCTGTTCACCGGCTTCATCCGCGACCTGACCGAACGACAGCAGGCCGAACGGCGCGTCGCGGATTTGCAGGCCGAACTGGCCCATGCCTCCCGCGTCACGGCGATGGGGACATTGGCCTCGACCCTCGCCCATGAACTCAACCAGCCGCTGACCGCCATCGCCAATTATCTGGAGGCGGGACGCGACCTGCTGGACATGGACGGGCCGGTGGATCGCGAGATGCTGCGCGAGGCGATGGCCGAAAGCGCGGCGCAGGCGCTTCGCGCGGGAGAAATCATCCGGTCGTTGCGGGAGTTCATCAAACGCGGCGAAACGATGCGCCAGCCCGAACCGCTGCGCGGCCTCCTGGCCGAAGGCGCGGCGCTGGCCTTCATCGGCATGGACAGCCGCGGCATCGACATGGACATCAGCGTCGACAAGGCGGTGGACAAGGTGCTGGTCAACCGCGTGCAGTTGCAGCAGGTCGTCATCAACCTGACCAAGAACGCCGTGGAGGCGATGGCCGATTCCCCCGTCCGCATCCTGCGCCTTTCCGCCGCCCCCGCCGACGAAGGCCGGGTGGAGGTCGTCATCGCCGACAGCGGGCCGGGGCTGGACCCCGATATGTCGCGCACGCTCTTCATGCCGTTCGCGACGACGAAGGCGTCGGGCATGGGACTGGGCCTCTCCATTAGCCAGACGATCATCGAAGGGCATGGCGGACGCATCTGGGCAACGCCGTCCCCATGGGGCGGAACGGCCTTTCACTTCACATTGGACAGCGCGGACTGAGCAGGGGCGGAAACAGGATGAGCGAACCCTATCCCATCTATGTCGTGGACGATGACGAGGCGATCCGGCGCTCGCTGTCCTTCATGCTGAAAACCAGCGGCTATGCGGTGCAATTGTTCGAAGGCGGCGCGCCCTTCCTCAAGGAAGCCCCCGGCCTGGCGCCCGGATGCGTGCTGCTGGACGTGCGGATGCCCGATATTGACGGGCTGGCGGTGCAGCGCGAATTGCGGGCGCAGGGCATCATGCTGCCGGTCGTCATCATGACGGGCCATGGCGACATCGACATGGCGGTGCAGGCGATGAAGGCGGGCGCGGCCGATTTCATCGAAAAGCCGTTCGAAAAGACCGTTCTCATCCGCTGCCTGGAATCGGCGCGCCAGCAGTCCCTTTCCGATCGCGGCGCGAATGCCCGGGCGGACGAAGCGCGATCGCGGCTCAATGTGCTGACCGACCGGGAACGCGATGTGCTGAACGGCCTGGTCGAAGGGCTGCCCAACAAGACGATCGCCTATGATCTGGGCATCAGCCCGCGCACGGTGGAGATCCACCGCGCCAACCTGATGCAGAAGCTGGACGTGAAGAGCCTGGCCGAAGCGCTGCGCATCGCTTTCCACGCGGGGCTGGAGTAGCCCGGCCGCTCCGCATAGGGATCATTACGGATAGGTCTGTCCCGCGCGGACCGGCATGCAGCGCGCATGACCCTGCAAATTGATCGAGCGAAAAACGCGCGAGGCGACGCCGACATCATGATGGCCATGACCAAGCCGGCCCGCGACTGCGCAAGCCATGGCTGCGACCGCTGCGAAGTGCGCGGCAATGCGATCTGCGCCGATCTGGCGTGCGAGGATCGCGCGGCGCTGAGCCGCATCGGACGCAGGGTCCACCTGCAAGCGGGGCAAACCGTGATGTGGGAAGGGGACAGTTCCACCCTGGTCGCCAATGTCATCGAGGGCACGCTGAAACTGTCCACCTCCACCGGGGATGGCCGCGAACAGATTGTGGGCGTCGTCTATGCCTCCGACTTCATCGGCCGTCCTTTCGGCGCGCGCACGCCGCACAGCGTGACCGCCCTCACCGATGCGCGGCTGTGCCTTTATCCCCGCGCCGCCTTCGACAATTTCGCGCGCGAACATTCCCGGCTCGAGCATCGGCTGCTGCAACGCACGCTCAACGATCTGGACCGCACGCGGGCATGGATGCTGCTGCTGGGCCGCAAGAATGCGCGGGAGAAGGTGGCGACCTTCCTGCTCGACATGGCCCGGCGACTGCCCGCCGACGGAAACGGCGTGATCGACCTGCCTCTTTCCCGCCAGCAGATCGCCGATGTCCTTGGCCTCACCATCGAAACGGTGTCGCGGCAGATGACCGACCTCAAGCGGCGTGGCGTCATCGCGCTGGAAGGCCGGCGCGGCGTATGCGTCCGCGATGCCCGCCGGCTGGAAAACATGGCGGAGGGAAGCTGACCTTCCTGGCCTCGCGCTACGCCCTTCAAGGCTCCCGTGCTTCATGTACGGGAGCCTTTTTCACGACCCCGCCCGATCCTGCAAGCCTGCGGGCCCGATAGCTGTTTTCCAGCAGAAGAAGCCGGAGAACCATTGCCTCGGCCGTCATGCCGAACAGGTTCAGGACGGCGCTCCGCCCCCGGACAAACCGCCTAAGGATTATCCCGTAAAGACCCCGCACCCCTGCTTTGACAGAGGACATCGCAAGGGGGCGGCGCCCGTCCGAGAGGGCACCGCACAGCCTTTGATGGGGAATGACCATGGAAAGACTGGTTTTCAGGACGGGCGGGTGGTTCGCGCTCGCGCTGGCGGCGTTCGCGGCCATGCTGATGGCGGTGGACTTCGGCTTTGCCGTCCATATGGGCATCGTCTGCGCCGTCGCCTTGCTGCTGGCGGTGCTCACCATGCGCCACGCCGACTATGCGGGCATCGCGCGCGGTTTGCTGAAAATGCCCGAGGATCAGGGCAAATATGATGACGATCCCGTCCGCTGGGGCATCCTGGCCACCGTTTTCTGGGGCGTTGTCGGTTTTTTCGCGGGGCTGTTCATCGCCCTGCAACTGGCCTTTCCGGCGCTCAATCTCGGCTTCGAATTCACCACTTTCGGACGGCTGCGCCCGCTTCACACATCGGCGGTGATCTTCGCGTTCGGCGGTAACGTGCTGATCGCGACGAGCTATTACATCGTCCAGCGCACCTGCCGCGCCCGGCTCGCCTTCCCGACGCTCGCCCGCTTCGTCTTCTGGGGGTATCAGCTTTTCATCGTGCTGGCGGCGACCGGCTATGTGCTGGGCATCACCGAAAGCCGCGAATATGCCGAACCCGAATGGTATGTCGACCTGTGGCTCACCATCGTCTGGGTCGCCTATTTCGTCGTCTTCGTGGGCACGCTGCTGAAACGGAACGAGCCGCATATCTATGTGGCCAACTGGTTCTACCTCAGCTTCATCATCACCATCGCGATGCTGCACATCGTCAACAACCTGGCGATCCCGGTCAGCCTCTTCGGATCGAGGAGCTATTCCGCCTTCGCCGGGGTGCAGGACGCGCTGACGCAATGGTGGTACGGCCATAACGCCGTCGCCTTCTTCCTCACCACGCCCTTCCTGGCGATGATGTATTATTTCGTGCCCAAGCAGGCCGAACGGCCAATCTACAGCTATCGCCTGTCGATCATCCACTTCTGGTCGCTGATCTTCCTCTACATCTGGGCAGGTCCGCACCATCTCCATTACACCGCTCTGCCCGACTGGGCGCAGACGCTGGGCATGGTCTTCTCGGTCGTGCTGTGGATGCCGAGCTGGGGCGGCATGATCAACGGCCTGATGACGCTGAACGGCGCGTGGGACAAGGTTCGGACCGACCCCATCATCCGCATGATGGTGCTGGCGCTGGCCTTCTACGGCATGGCGACCTTCGAAGGGCCGATGCTGTCGATCAAGGCGGTCAATTCGCTCAGCCATTACACCGAATGGACCATCGGCCACGTCCATGCCGGCGCGCTGGGGTGGAACGGCATGATCAGCTTCGCCGCCATCTATTTCCTGGTACCGCGCCTGTGGGGCCGCGAGCGGCTTTATTCGCTGCGCATGGTCAACTGGCACTTCTGGCTCGCGACGCTGGGCATCGTGCTCTACGCCGCCGCCATGTGGGTGGCAGGCATCACCCAGGGCCTGATGTGGCGCGAATATGGCTCGGACGGTTATCTCGTCTACGCCTTCTCCGAAGTCGTGTCGGCCATGTTCCCTTATTATGTCATCCGCTCGCTGGGCGGCGTGCTCTACCTCGCCGGCGCCGTGGTGATGGTCTGGAACGTCTGGCAGACGATCGCGGGGCGGCAGCGCGTGGAACAGCCGATGTCGATGCCCCGCTATGACGCCGCGCGCGATCGCCCCATCGCGCCCGCTCCGCAGCCCGCCGAATAAGGAACAGCAATCATGGCGACCAAATTCTTCGACCATAAGAAGATCGAACGCAATGTCACGCTGCTGGCGGCGCTGTCTCTGGCGGTGGTGGCGATCGGCGGCATCGTGGAGATCGCGCCCCTCTTCTGGATCGACAACACGATCGAGAAGGTGGAGGGGATGCGCCCCTACACGCCGCTGGAGCAGGCGGGCCGCAACATCTACATCCGCGAGGGTTGCTACAACTGCCACAGCCAGATGATCCGCCCCTTCCGGGACGAGACCGAACGCTACGGCCACTACAGCCTTGCCGCCGAAAGCATGTACGACCACCCCTTTCAATGGGGCTCCAAGCGCACCGGGCCGGACCTCGCGCGCGTGGGCGGGCGCTATTCGGACGAATGGCATGTCCAGCACCTGATCGATCCGCGCGCGGTGGTGCCGGAATCGATCATGCCGCCCTATGCCTTCCTGGCCGAACGCGACCTCAAGGCAGGCGATATGGCGAAGGACCTGACCGCCCTGAGCCGGGTCGGCGTCCCCTATACGAAGGAGGACATCGCCAAGGCCAATGACGACCTCAAGGCGCAGGCCGATCCCGATGCCGACACTGCCGATCTGCTGAAGCGCTATCCCAAGGCGCAGGCGCGCGACTTCGACGGCGATCCCAGCCGGCTGACGGAGATGGATGCGCTGGTCGCCTACCTCCAGATGCTGGGCACGCTGGTCGACGTGGAATCCGCCAGACCGCAGGAGGTCCGGCGATGAACTACAATGAACTGCGGCATTTCGCCGATAGCTGGGGGCTGGTCGCCATGACCGTCGTCTATCTCGTCCTGATCGGCTGGACTTTCCTGCCCAAGGGACGGGAACGCGGCGACGAGGCCGCCCGCATGATCTTCGACAGCGAGAATGAGAACAGGGACGCCGACCATGGCTGACGACAAGCAACCGCGCATCGACGCAGCCACCGGCACCGAGATGAAGGGGCATGAGTGGGACGGCATCCGGGAACTGGACACGCCCCTGCCTCGCTGGTGGCTGTGGACCTTCTACGCGACCATCCTCTTCGCGGTGGGCTATACCATCGCCTATCCGGCCTGGCCGATGATCGACCGCGCCACGCAGGGAATGTTGGGCTGGTCGAGCCGGGGCGCGCTGGAAAAGGAACTGGCCGCCCGCGAAACGCAGGTCGCGCCGATCCGCAAGGCCATTGCGGAGACGCCGATCCAGGACCTGCCCAACCATCCGCGACTGATGCAGGCAGCGGTCGAGGGCGGTCGCGCCGCCTTCCGCGTGCATTGCGTGCAATGCCACGGATCGGGCGCGGCGGGGTCCAGGGGCTATCCCAACCTCAATGACGACGACTGGTTGTGGGGCGGCGATCTGGCGGCGATCGAAAAGACGATCACCGATGGCGTCCGCAATCCCGACCATGCCGAAACGCGCCAGTCGCTGATGCCCGCCTTCGGCAAGGATCAACTGCTGCAACCCGCGCAGGTGGACGATGTGGTCGCCTATGTCCGCGCGATCAGCCATCAGGACAAGCCCAGCGCGGCGTCGCAGCGCGGCGCGCCGATCTTCGCGGACAATTGCGCGGTCTGCCACGGACCGGACGGCAAGGGCAGCCGCGAACTGGGCGCGCCCAATCTGACGGACGCGATCTGGCTCTTTGGCGGCGATGCGGGCAGCATCCACGATACCGTCTGGAACAGCCGCCACGGCGTCATGCCCCGCTGGGACGACAAGCTCGACAAGGCCACCATCCGCATGCTGGCGGCCTATGTGCACAGCCTGGGCGGCGGCGAAGCCACGCCCGCGACCGTGGCGGCGGCCGATGCCGCGCAGTGACCTTTCCTCCCCATCCATCCCGGACGGGGACAGGAGGACAGCATCATGCTGACGCCCGGGGGATCGGCCTCGCTCTACGAAAAGCGCAAGGGCGTCTATCCCAAGGCGGTGGACGGATTCTTCCGCCGCCTCAAATGGGCGATCATGGCGGTGACGCTGGCAATCTATTGGGGTACGCCCTGGATTCGCTGGGATCGCGGCCCCTATGCGCCCGATCAGGCGGTGCTGGTCGACCTCGCCAACCGCCGCTTCTACATGTTCGACATCGAAATCTGGCCGCATGAATTCTATTATGTGGCGGGCCTCCTCATCATGGCGGGGATCGGGCTGTTCCTCGTCACTTCGGCGGTCGGGCGCGCATGGTGCGGCTATGCCTGCCCGCAGACGGTGTGGACCGACCTCTTCCAGCATGTCGAACGCTTCATGGATGGCGACCGCAATGCGCAGATCCGTCTCGCCAAGGCGCCGTGGAGCCTGGGCAAACTGGCCCGGCGACTAGCCAAATGGTCGGTCTGGCTGCTGATCGCCTTCCTGACCGGCGGCGCATGGATTTTCTATTATGCCGACGCCCCGACGCTCCAGCAGCAGTTCTGGACCGGCACGGCCGCGCCCGCCGCCTACATCACCGTGGCGGTGCTGACCGCGACGACCTTCGTGCTGGGCGGCTTCATGCGCGAACAGGTGTGCATCTATATGTGCCCATGGCCGCGCATCCAGGCGGCGATGCTGGACGAAAGATCGCTGATCGTCACCTATAAGCACTGGCGCGGCGAAAAGCGCGGCAGCCTCAAGAAAGCGGAGGCGCATCCCGGCGAATATGGCGACTGCATCGACTGCAACCAGTGCGTCGCCGTATGCCCCACCGGCATCGACATCCGCGAAGGATCGCAGGTCGGCTGCATCACCTGCGCGCTCTGCATCGATGCCTGCGACAAGGTGATGGAGCAGGTCGACCGTCCCCGCGGCCTGATCGACTATTGCACCGAGGAAGATGCGGAGGCCGAGCAGAAAGGGGCCGCCCCCCGCCCCGTCCTGCGCACCCTGCTGCGCCCCCGGACGATCGCCTATTTCATGGTCTGGTCGGGCATAGGCGTCGCCATGCTGTTCGCCCTGGGCGCGCGCACCCGCGTCGACATCAGCGCGCAGCAGGACCGCAATCCCATTTTCGTGCGCCTGTCGGACGGCACGATCCGCAACGCCTATACGGTGAAGATCCGCAATATGGAGGCGCGGCCCCGCCCGATGGAAGTCGGCGTCGAGGGATTGCCGGGCGCGCAACTCTGGACGGACGCCACCGCCCGCGAGCAGGCGGCCCCCACCCTTTCCACCACGGTCCCCGCCGACAGCGTCGCCAAGCTGCGCGTTTTCGTGGCCCTGCCGGGGAGCGGCGACGCGCGGCAGGACTTCCATTTCGCGGTCCGCGCACTCGACAAGGAAGGCGGAGCCGACCGCGAACCCGCCCGTTTCGAAAGGCCCTGAACGATGCGCGACCGTTCCTCCCCTCCCCGACGCTTCACCGGCTGGCACATGGCCGCCATCCTCATCGCCTTCTTCGGCGTGGTGATCGCGGTCAACATGCTGATGGCGACGATGGCGATCCGGTCCTTCGGCGGCACCGTCGTGGACAACAGCTATGTCGCCAGCCAGAAATTCAACGGCTGGCTGGAACAGGCGCGGGCGCAAGACAGGCTGGGATGGAAAGACGATATCGCGCTGACGAAGGAGCGCCACATCCGCATCGCCCTGACCGGTGCCGCCGACGAACCGCTCACTGGATCGCGCATAGAAGCCCTAGCGCAGCATCCGCTGGGCCGTGCCCCCGACATTGCCCTGACCTTCCACGGCGCTGAAGGCCTCTACCTCAGCGAACAGACCCTTCCCTCCGGACGCTGGCAGATCCGGTTCGACATCCGCCATGCGGGCGCGCAACGGCATCTACTGCGGGAGATCGACTGATGGCCACGCACCCCATCGACATCGCCGAGGCGCAACCGCTCGACGACTTGCGCGAAAGCCTGTTCGCCGTGCCGGGCATCCATTGCGCGGGCTGCATTTCCAAGATCGAGAACGGCCTTCCCCGAAACCCCGGCATCCAGTCCGCCCGGGTGAACATGGCGGCCAGGCGGATCGCCATCCGCCACGACCCCGCCATGACGCCGCCGCAGATCAAGGCCGCGATCGCATCGCTGGGCTTCGAGGCGGAACCGCTCGCCGATCCCGGCGTCGATGTCGCGGCGGCGGAAAGCAGGGCATTGGTGCGGGCTCTGGCCGTCGCCGGTTTCGCGGCGATGAACATCATGCTCCTGTCGGTGTCGGTCTGGTCCGGCGCGGACGGCGCGACGCGGGAGATGTTCCATTGGCTCTCCGCGCTGATCGCCCTGCCGACCGTGGCTTATGCGGGCCAGCCTTTTTACCGATCCGCCTGGGCCGCGCTGCGCCACGGGCGCACCAACATGGACGTGCCGATCAGCATCGGCGTCCTGCTGACCACCGCCATGAGCCTGTATGAGACCGCGACCAACGGGCCCCACGCCTGGTTCGACGGCGCGGTCATGCTGCTGTTCTTCCTGCTCGCGGGACGCTGCCTCGACAGCATGATGCGCGGGCGGGCGCGGGCGGGCGTCGCCGCCCTGCTCAAGCAGACCGCGCCCGGCGCGCTGGTGCTGGACGCGGGCAGCCAAAGCCGCTGGATCGCTTCCACCGCCCTGCGTCCCGGCATGCGGATGCTGGTGGCCGCAGGCGAACGTCTGGCGGCGGACGGCCGCATCGTCGAAGGGGAAAGCGGCCTCGACATCGCCTTCCTGACCGGCGAGAGCGCCCCCGTGCGCGTCCGCCGGGGCGACATGGTGCAGGCGGGCGCGCTGAACCTCGAAGCGCCCCTCGCCGTGGACGTGACCGCCGCCGGGCCGGACACCATCATCGCGGACATCGCCCGCCTGATGGAGGAAGCGGGTCAGGGCAAGTCCCGCTATGTCCGCCTCGCCGACCGTGCCGCGCGCTATTACGCGCCCTGCGTGCATCTGCTGGCGGCGCTGTCCTTTGCCGGATGGATGATCGCGGGGGCAGGCGTCCACCACGCGCTGCTGATCGCAGTGGCGGTGCTCCTCATCACCTGCCCCTGCGCGCTGGGGCTGGCAGTGCCGGCGGCGCAGATCGTCGCCTGCGGCGCGCTGATGCGGCGCGGCGTGCTGGTGAAGGACGGGTCCGCACTCGAACGTCTGGCGGAGGTGAGCGAAGCCGTGTTCGACAAGACCGGGACGCTGACGCTGGGCCGCCCGGTGCCCACCAACCTCTCCCGCCTCGCCGATGAGGATCGCTCCGTCATCCTCAGCCTCGCGCAGGCCAGCCGCCATCCGCTCAGCATCGCGCTGCGCATGGCGCTGGAAGCGGAAGGCGTCGCCCCCGCCCCGCTCGACCATCTGCGCGAAGTCGCGGGCGAGGGGATGTCCGGCGACCTCGATGGCGAAACCGTATCGCTGGGCAGGCCGCGCAGCCTCATCAACCTGTTCGGCCTCGCGACGGAATATCGGCGGGGCGGGCACAGCCTGTTGCTGCATTTCACGGACGCGCTCCGCCCCGATGCGCCCGAAACCCTCAAATCCCTGCGCGACATGGGCCTCAAGACCCTGATCGCCAGCGGCGACCGGCCCGAAGCGCTGGAGGACATCGCCCGGCGGACCGGCACGACCGCGATCGGGGCGCTCCGCCCCGCCGACAAGCTCGCGCTGATCGACCGCCTCAAGGGCAAGGGCGAACGCATATTGATGGTGGGCGACGGCCTGAACGACGGCCCCGCGCTCGCCGCCGGTCATGCCAGCATGGCCCCCGCCTCCGCCAGCGACGCGAGCCAGTTGACGGCCGACGCGGTGTTTCTGGGCGACCGCCTTGCCCCGGTCGCCGTCGCGGTGCGGGCGGCGCGGCGGACCGTCACCGTCGTGAAGCAGAATTTCGCGCTCGCGATCTGCTATAATGTGCTGGCCGTGCCGCTGGCTATCGCGGGCAGGGTGACGCCGCTGGTCGCCGCCATCGCCATGTCCACATCCTCGCTGATCGTGATCGCCAATGCGCTGCGCCTGCGGAGGGCCGCCAAATGACCGGACTGTCGCTCCTCATCCCCATCGCCCTCTTCATGGGGCTGGTCGGACTTGGCGCTTTTTTCTGGGCGCTGCGGTCCGGGCAATTCGACGACACGGAAGGCGCGGGCATGCGCATCCTGATCGACGATGAGGACGATCAGGGCTGACGAGCCAGATTCCGACGCATGGATCGCGCGTCAGCCCTGGCCTTCATATCCCAATATGGCCTTCACTTCGAGAAAGTCCTCCAGGCCCCATTCACCGGCTTCCCGGCCGTTGCCCGACTGCTTGTAGCCGCCGAAGGGCACGTCGCAGTCCCAATCGGATTCGTTGATGCAGACATTGCCCGCGCGCAACTGCCGGGCGACTTCGCGCGCCCGCGCCAGATCGCCCGACTGCACATAGGCGGCCAGACCGTAAATCGTGTCATTGGCCTTATCGATGGCCTCCTGTTCGGTCTCATATGTCAATATGGCGAGAACCGGCCCGAATATCTCCTCGCGGGACAGGGTCGATCCATGGGCCACATGGGCGAAGATCGTGGGCTTGACGAAATAGCCTCGCTCATGGCCCTCGACCCGCCCGGCGCCGCCCGCGATCAGGTCGGCCCCTTCCGCGATGCCCGTCTCGATCAGCTTCTGGATCTTGTTGAACTGCGGCTTGCTGACGACCGGACCCAGGACGGAATCCGGGTCGGACGCCGGGCCGGTGCGATATGCCGCCGCCGCCGCTTTCGCATGGGCGATCGCTTCATCCAGCCGCTCGGCAGGCACGAACATGCGGGTCGGGGCATTGCAGGACTGGCCGCTATTGCCGAAGCATCCCGCCACGCCCCGCTTCACCGCCGCTTCCAGATCGGCGTCGCGCAGGATGATGTTGGCGGACTTGCCGCCCAGTTCCTGCGCCACGCGCTTGACCGTGTCGGCGGCGTTCTTCGCCACCGACACGCCCGCCCGCGTGGAGCCGGTGATGGAGATCATGTCGACACCGGGATGCCGCGCCAAGGCTGTCCCCACTTCCGGCCCGTCGCCGTTGACCAGGTTGAACACGCCCGCCGGAACGCCCGCGTCATGGAGAATCTCCGCAAAGACGATCGCGTTGAGCGGCGCCACTTCGCTGGGCTTCAGGATCATGGTGCATCCCGTCGCGATGGCGGGAGCGACCTTGTTCATGATCTGGTTGAGCGGCCAGTTCCATGGCGTGATCATCGCGACCAGGCCGATCGGCTCCTTGACGATCAGCGAAGCGCCGAGCGGCTTTTCGAACGCGAACCTTTCGAAAGCCCGGATGACGGCTTCCAGTTGCCAGATGCCCGTTCCCGCCTGCATTTCCTTCGCGAAGCCGAGCGGCGCGCCCATTTCGCGGCTCATCACTTCGCCCAGTTCATCCTGACGCGATCGATAGATTTCCAGGATGCGGCGGAGGAGAGCCATCCGCTCTTCCCGCGATGTCCGCGAAAAGGCGGGGAAGGCCGCCCGCGCCGCCGCGACCGCCCGATCGACATCTTCCCCGCTGCCCATGGAAATCCGGGCAAAGGCCTCCTCGGTCGAAGGGTCGATGACGTCCATCGTCCGGGGAACGGCGGGATGGACCCACTCGCCCCCGATATAGAATTGGAGATTGCGTGACACGAAAAACCCTTCTCCCTGGCCGGGATACGCCCGCTCCCATCGCAGCGCGACAGGCGTCATCGCGCAGATAGCCGGTGCCCTCCACGATGTCACGATCATGCCAGCCGCGCCAGATCCCATGTAGCGCTTAACGCAAACCATGAAAGGATGATAAGGACACGCCATGCGCGCCGACGTCCTCAAGCTCAAGATCCAGATTTTCTGCGGCGACGAAATCGCGATGGGTCCGGGAAAGGCCGATCTGCTGGAAGCCATCGACGCCCATGGCTCGATTTCCGCCGCGGGCCGCTCCATGGGCATGAGCTATCGCCGGACCTGGCTTCTGGTCGATGCGATGAACCGTTGCTGGCGCGAGCGGCTGGTCGAGACCGTCGCGGGCGGCGGAAAGGAACGCGGAGCACGGCTCACGGAAGCAGGCCGGAAAATCCTGGCCGATTACCGCACCGTCGAAAAAGCCGCTATTTCAGCCACGGCAGGCAAGAATTTCGACCATCTCAGGAGCCTGCTGAGGGATGCGCCCCTTCCTCCGCACGCTTCATAATCTAAGCCCGCATACCCGGCCCGGCATCGCAAAGCCGATCAGCCGGAAAGCTTTCCTGCATCACCCGCAAAAGCCTGTTTTCTCCGGCCCCGAAGCAACGCCGAAAGCCTGATCGCCTCGGCGGATCGCAACAAACCCATCATGCCGCCATGGCCCCGTGGCTGCGACATAACTATATATGAATGAATATAGTGAGTCGCACGATCGAAAAAGGGGGATTATGCGTTACTTGTTTGCCGCTGCCTTGCTGGCGGGCATGTCCCTGGTCCCGGTGGCCCAGGCCCAGACGGACGGAGCGCCTGCCACCGACCCATCGTCGGAGCGCTTCTCCCTGGGTCAGATCATCGTGACCGCGCCCCGTCCGGGCGGCGCGGGCATCGACGCCAACACATTGTCATCGAATGCGATCTACACCTTCAACCGCGCCTCGCTGGACGATGCGGTCAATCTGATGCCCGGCGTGGCGGCGGGCAACAGCGGCGGAACGCGCAACGAACGCCTCGTCTTCGTGCGCGGCTTCGACCGCTTTCAGGTGCCGCTATCGATCGACGGCATCCGCGTGTACCTGCCCGCCGACAACCGCCTCGACTATGGCCGCTTCCTGACGACCGACATCGCGGAAGTTCAGGTGGCCAAGGGCTATGCCTCCGTCCTCGACGGCCCCGGAGCCATGGGCGGCGCGATCAACCTCGTCACGCGCAAGCCGGCGAAGACACTCGACATCGACGTGCGCGGCACGATCAACCTCGACAATGACGTCGATTATGCGGGCTATTCGACCTCCGCCATGGTGGGCACGAAACAGGACCGCTGGTATGCGCAGACCAGCTATGCGCGCAGTTTCACCGACCATTGGGACTTGCCCAATGATTTCCGCGCGACCGTTCCTGCATTGGAGGACGGCGGCGCGCGCGACTTTTCCCGCACCCGCGACTGGCGCATGAACCTGAAGGTCGGCTTCACGCCGAACGACACCGACGAATATGCGATCAGCTACACGCGGCAGGCCGGCGCGAAGGAGGCCCCCCTTCACGTCAGCGACACGGTATCGACGCCCCGCTATTGGACATGGCCGAAATGGGACATCGACAGCGTCTATTTCCTGTCTACGACGGCGCTGGGCGACCGCGCGACGCTCAAGACGCGCGCCTATTATAATCAGTTCGATTCGGCGCTGCGTTCCTTTGACGACCGCACGCTGACGAAGCAGACCCGCGGCTATGCCTTCGACAGCCCCTATTGGGACAGGGCGTGGGGCGGCTCGGCGCAGCTCGATTTCCGGGCGTCGGACGCCGACACGCTGCGCATCGCCTTCCATTACCGCCACGACAAGCATGTGGAGGCACAGACCAGCTTTTCCGCTGCCGGCGTCCCCAGCACCGAACCGAAACAGACCCAGACGGAAAACGTCTTTTCCATCGCGCTGGAAAATGAGCTGAAGCTGACGCCGGATGTCACCTTCACGCTGGGCGGAAGCTTCGACTGGCGCGATCTC